>NZ_JBICXT010000001.1:0-403371 GCF_043200415.1 Streptomyces sp. NPDC048419
GGGATCTCGGTGCTCTGTGGGTCATTGAAGGTGTGGGCAGCTACGGGGCTCAGATCGCCCGCCAGACGACACGTGCCGGCTACCAGGTAGCTGAAGCCGCCAGAATGGGCCGCGCCGGCCGCCGCGGCATCGGCAAATCCGACCCGATCGACGCCCAGCGCATAGCCGCAGCAGTGCTCCCGCTCCCCGAAGAACAACTGCGAACTCCGCGGATGGACGCGGGAGTCCGAGCCGCAGCCCAGATCCTGCTCACTTCCCGGGACGGGCTCACCAGCGAGCGGACCAGGGCCGTGAACGCCTTGACCGCCCTCGTGCGCATTGCCGAACCTCGGCATCGATGCCCGCCGTCCCCTCGGCACCAGGCAGGTCGGCGAAATCGCCCGCTGGCGCCCCCGCGAGGAGGACCTTGGCACCACGACGGCTCGCACCGAGGCCATCCGGCTCGCCAAGAGGATCCTCGCCCTTGACAGCGAAATCGCGGACAACATGATCCGGATAGGCGAGCTCGTGGACGCCAGCCCTGCCGCAGGGCTGGCCGAGGAAACCGGAATCGGTCCCGTCACCTCCGCTACCGTCTTGGTCGCCTGGTCCCACCCGGGACGGGTTCGCGACGAGGCCGCGTTCGCCGCCCTCGCCGGAGTGAGCCCCATCCCCGCCTCCTCGGGCAACACCACTCGCCACCGCCTCAATCGCGGAGGCGACAGGCGCCTCAACCGCGCTCTCAACGTCATCGCGATGGTCCGCATGGTGCATCACCCTCAAACCCGTGCCTACGCTGACCGACGCCGGACCGAAGGCAAGACAGACCGCGAGATCCGCCGCTGTCTCAAGCGCTACCTCGCCCGACGCCTCTACCGCCACCTCAACCACGCCGCCGCGGCGAAAACGGGGGTTGACGGGACATAGAAGCTTCATAGAGGCACCCCCCAGCGCACTGACGGATACCTCAGCGGTGCAAGGGGGGGGCCAGGGGCCGGCCCTGGAGCCCGGACTCTCCACCACCCGACAGAGACCGCGGCGCCTCGCCGGTGAAGAGCTGCACACCTCAACTGGCGCGCAGTCAGGAACTATCAAACAAGCAATGTAACTGGGGTAGTTGACGGTTACTGACTGGCTGCGGACAGGCGGCCGTCGAAGGTGACGTCGAAGCCGTCCAGGCTGATGACGTCCGACACGCGGGCGACCTCCTTGGGGAACTCCCCGACACGCCGGGCACTGAGCCCGGCGCCGTCTCGCTAGCGGCTGCCACCCGCCGGGTGTAGCGTCGTGATCCAGCAGTCGTGGTTCCGAAGTCCCGTTCGCCCGTGATCGCCATCACGGGCGTTTCTTGCGTTTCGACGTCTCTCTTTGGACCAGGGCGATCACCTCCCGGGCACGCAGGGTGCGGGCCCACATTCCCTCGAAGGAGACGGCCATGGCCAAGGGCACCGTCAAGTGGTTCAACAGCGAAAAGGGCTTCGGCTTCATCGAGCAGGAAGGCGGCGGCCCCGACGTCTTCGCCCACTACTCCAACATCGCCGCCCAGGGCTTCCGCGAACTGCAGGAAGGCCAGACGGTCGAATTCGACGTCACCCAGGGCCAAAAGGGCCCCCAGGCGGAAAACATCCGCCCCCTCTGATCGCACCGCTCCCGCACGGCCCGGCAACCACACCACACGATGCCGGGCCGCGCCGCTGGTGCCGACAGACCCACCAGCCACGGCCGGATCGTCGACCCGACCCCAAAGGACCCCCCGGGGCGGATCACCGGGCAGACCGGTCTGCCTCACAGCACCCATCGTCCCGTTCGGCGCGTGCGCCGGGGACGCCAAGCCGGCAATGTTTAACGTGGCAGAGGGCCGCACCGAGAAGTCCGACGCCGTGGTTGCCGTAGCGCGCGTACACCACGAAACGGCCCCGGCGCGTGCCGGTCATCAGACCGAGGATGCGCAGCAGAGGTAACCGTGGCAGCAGACCGACCGCTCCCCGGCCACCGCGTTCACCGGGCCCGGTGGACGCACAGCGGCCCTCGACCAGCCGGGCAAGGATCAAAAACCGGAAAGCGGCGGCCAGGGCGTGCAGCATGGCGGCGGCGCAGGAGGCGTCGCCCGGGTCCAGGCTCGGGCTCGGGCGTGGGCGCGCAACAGCGTCACCGGCCCGGCCGGGCGGCTCTGCCGGCGCTGACGTTCATGACGCCGGACGTGAATCTGCCGACGGTGGTGGCCGCGCCGGAGGCGGCGTCGATCGGACAGACGCCGGACGGGGCGCTGCCGATCGTCATCTTCGACAGCCGGTTGGCTCGCGTCCACCACGTCGACGGTGACGGCGCGCTGGTGGACGACAAGTCCACCCAAGACCCGGCCCAGCCCACTCACCTGTCGGGGGCCTTCGAAGCAGCCTGTGCGCCCTGTCCCGCACAGCAGTACCGATGCTGGTGCACCGGTCTGCCGCGACTGCGCGGGCATCGCCCGCGACTTCTTCTGCGACCGCTGCGGCTTTGAAGGGCCCTTGCTCGGCGGTCGCCTCTGCGAACGCTGCACCCTCGCCGACACCCTCGGCCGCCTCCTCGGCGACAGCACCGGCCGTGTCGCTCCTCCACTGCAACCGCTGGTCACTGCCCTGCTGGAGATGGACCGGCCCAAGAGCCGCCTGATCTAGCTCCGCAACCCCAACGTCGTCCGCCTCCTGTGGGGCTTGGCCACCGGCACCATCCCGCTCACCCACGACGGGCTGCACCAGGAAACACCCTGGCGAACCGTCGTCCACCTGTGACTTGCTGATGGACAGCGGCGTCCTGCCACGCGTCGACCGGCAGCTAATGCTCTACCAGCGTTGCTGACCGAACGGCTCGCCACGTCGAGGACCCCGAACACCGTCGGCACCTTCAGCACTTCGCCATCTGGCACCAGATGCGGCGCCTACGCAGCAAGGCGGAGAAGGGACCGCTGGGACGCTCCCAGACCAGCCAGACGAAACAGGAGATCACCCAGGCCGGCGCCTTCCTCACCTGGCTTGCCGACCGAGGGGCCGCACTATCGAACATTGCCTGAAGGCCGACCTCGACGCCTGGCACACGGAGAAGCTGGCCACCCGGCGCCCGGCCCAGACGTTCCTGCGCTGGTGCATGAAGACGAACCGGATGTCCCGCCTCACCCTGCCACCCCAGTTCATCAGCCAAGACCAAGCGCCGCTGCATCAGCATCGCCGACTCGCCATTCTCCAGCGGGCCCTCAACGATGACTCCCTGCCCCTGCGGGCCCGGGTCGCCGCCGCGCTCATCCTCCTCTACGCCCAGCCCGTTCCCCGCATCGTCCGCCTCACGGTCGACGACGTCCTCGACGACGGGACCACCGTCACCGTCCGGCTGGGAAACCCGCCGTCTCCGCTTCCGGAACCCGTCGCCGACATCATGCGGGCATGCATCCAGTCCTGCCGGCACCTGCTCTACGCCTGCAGCAGAAGCTCACAGTGTTCTTCCCCGGCCGCCACCCGGACAGCCGATGAACCCGGTCAGCCACCAAGTCCACCTGCGGGAGATCGGCGTCCCTCCGCAGCGCGGCGGGACCTCCGCGATCCGGCAACTCGTCCTCCAGGCCCCGGCCCCCGTCATCGCGAAGGCCCTCGGTTACCACGACGAGACCGCCACCCGACTGGTCACCGAAGCCGGAGGAACCTGGGCCCGATACGCCCCGGCGACCACTCACGGTGACGCCAGGACCGACCTCACCGAGGAATGCGCGACACCTCAACATGCGAGCCCACCAGTCCCAAGGCCGTGCCCTGACTGCCAGCCCCGCGCCCGCTTTGGCCTTGGCGTGGCGTCGGCCCCCGTTAGGGATGTGCCTCATTTCCGCGACGAGTCCTCGCCGGGCTGCAAGCACCGAGTCCTGGTCCCGCTGCTGCTGGAGGTCCGAATCATCCGGCTGTTGCGCCATGGCAGATACGCACCTGCACAGGCCACTCAGTATTGGCGACGCCATCACCCGACGCGTCGGGTGATGGCAGACAACCTCTATATCCGCTCGTCGAGGAGCCGTACCAGTTTGCCCGTGCGCGCATTGACTGTGAGGCGGTCCGGCTCAACCCACTCCACGGCCAGCGGATGCACCTTCCCGAGTGCCACTTCCTCGGAGAACATGGGCCGTTGGACAGCGAGCTTGCCGGTGAGAGCAAGTTCCAGCGCTTCGCGGTCGGCCCGGTGTGTCGCACCGCATGGGGTGTCGCTCGCCAGGCGCAGCAGCAGCTCGTCCAGCCCGTCTCGGTGGCGGAGCACGACCTGCATGCCGGCGATCAGCCCGTGATCGTCCACAGCGGCCAGTGCGGTCCGCAGATCCTCCAGGTAGACCGTGACCACGCCGACTCTGGCGCCTTCTTCCGCACGGCCGAGGAGTCGGAAGCGACGGCGCGGATAGTCCGTCCACTCGGCCATGTCCCCCACCGGGTAGCGGATGACGGGCATCAGATGGCGGGCGAGGTCGGTGGCGACCACTCGACCCGGCCGGCCAGGTCGAGTGACAGGCTCACCGGTCTCCGGGTCGACCAGTTCGACCACCTTGTCGGCGGTGAGGGCCTGGTGCACGCGGGTGTCGGTCACACCGGGCACCGGAGTGGCCAGTACCCCCGCGTCGACGCTGGCGTAGCCGATCGAGCGCACGGTGATTCCGGGAAATGCCTCGGCGAGCAGGTCGAGTTGGTCGTTGTAGATGGCCTCGCCGCTGTAGAGGGCGAGACGGATGCCGGGCAGCGAACCAGCAGTGTCGATGACGTGACGTGCGAGGCGGCACAGCGCAGTGGGCGGCGCGGCAATGACGTTGACGGAGAAGTCACTCAGAGCGGCGACGGTGAACTCCAGTGGCGCCGATCCTGCGATGGGCAGTTGGACTGTGGGGACGGGTGCTTCGTGCAGGAGACCGAAAGTGAACACGAAGCTGGAGTAGAGCGCACCCGCGTAGAAGAGGTTGGCCACGCGGTCTCCGGCGCGCAGGCCCGATGCGGGCAGTCCGGTGCCGAAGCTGCGGCACATCCCCTGCCACTCCTCGCGCGTGTAAACCGACACCTTCGGCGACCCTGTGGTCCCCCCGCTCTGGAAGACGGGGCCGTCGATGTGGGGGCCGGTCAACAGGCGGCTGCTCTCCACGCCGTGCGAGGCCCAGTAGGCGGTGTGGTCGGTGATCGGCAGAGCAGCCAGATTCGACGTTCCACCGGACAGGTCCGCGTAGAGATCCCGGTAGAAGGGCGAGTGTTCCCGTACGAAGGCTATGAGTTCAGCGATCCGGCGGTCGTTCAACGTTGCTCAACTTTCTTTTGCGGGTCTGTCATGTGGTGTGGCACACGACGTGCGGCCTCGATCCTGCCGCCGTCGTATGGACCTCGAGAAGCTTGCCGAGCACGGGCGTGCATGCGGTGCCTGAGTCCCCGAGACCGTGCTGCCCTTGTCGATGAGCGGCCGCCCCCGTGCCGTTACCAGCCGGTGGCACGGCTGCTCGATTGATCTCTGTCAAAGGTTGCGTTCGCGCCGGTCCACGACCGCGAGCAGCTTGCCGCTTGCCTCCGTTCGCTCGAAGGAGTCGTGCCTGGCGTGCTCCACGTCGAACCTGAGCAGTCCGTCACGTACCACCGCATCGCTGAGCTGCGGGTACCTGTCGAGGAAGATCTTTGCGACCTCCGCATCCTGCTCCCCGGCGTCGCCCTCCAAGCGCAGGGTCAACCGTTCGCTCCCAGCGTCCTCATCTAGCAGGACCTGCACAGCACCGTGGTGGTCCAGCGCCTCCTCGGCCACTGAGACAAAGCGCCGATAATTCAGGAAGTGGCTGCCACTTCGGAAGATGTCACCGAACCGTCCCAGCAACTCGAAGCGGGGGGTACGACGCCCACACGGGCAGTCGCCTTCCATCCAGCGCCCCAGGTCACCGATCTCGTAGCGGTCGAGCCTCTGCCCGCGCCGGGTGTGCGCGGTGAACACCAGCCTGCCCGTCTCGCCCGCCGCTGCCGGCCGGTCCTCTTCCATATCGAGGATCTCCAGAGTCTGCAGGCCGCTGAAGAGGTGGTGTGCCCGGGCCGGAGAGTGGCTGCACTGGTAACCGAGCGGACCGGCATCCACACTGCCGTAGGCGGCCGAACGGATCACTTCGACTCCGAACTCGCGCCGCAGCCATACCTGCTGACGCTGCGGAAAGTGCTCACCGCCGTAGAAGATCTTCCGTACCCTGCCGTCCCGCCGCAGCTCCTTCTCGCCCTCGGTGAAGACGCGCAGAAGGTAGTTGGGCATGCCGAACAGTGTGTCGACCTCGTGCTCCACGATTGCGCGGGCCACCATCGCGTGGTCGTCCTGCGCTGCCATCGGCAGCTGCACGGCGCGCAACTGCTCCAGCACGGAGAAGAAGCTGAGGAAGCCGCCGTACAGCTGCCCGCCGAAGAAGAGGTTCATCGCCCGGTCGCCGCACGGATCGAAGCCCGCGGCCAGCACACCCTCGGCGCCCCACCGCATGTGCTCGTGGTAGTCGTCCCAAGTGAACGCCGACAGCTTCGGCGCGCCCGAGGAACCCCCGCTGCGGAAGAATACTTCGGCGCGCGACACATCGCCCTGCAGTCGCTCGAACTCCGCCTTGGGGGTGATCTGCACGGGCGGCGGCAGCAGGTCTCGGGCGCCTACGAGATCGTCGAGACAGGCATCGGTGGCGAACCTGCCGTCAAGCTGCGCGTCGACCCGGCGGCAGTACCGCTGCAGCGCGTACACGCCGTCATGCGGTTCGCCGTTGTAGCTGGACAGCATCTGGCCGGGAACCGTCACGCGCTGGGCGCCGGCCGCCAGTACCGCTGTGGCCAGTACCGCTGTGTCGGTACGGCTCGCGCCCATGCCGACCGTCTGCAGGTAGTGGCGCATCGGGCGCAGCACCTCTCCGATCCGCTCCCGTGGCAGCGGCTTGACCCACACACTGCGATGCAGTGGGGAGGCCCTAAGCGCGCTGCGGAGATCGGCCAGCACGTGCCAGCTGCCGTCGTCTGCGGCGTGTACCCGGGTCAGGCCCAGGTGTTCCTCGAGCCGGGTCACCAGCACCGTGTTGGTGATCTCGGCGCTCTCCAGCAAGCTCGGCTGAGCAGGCTGCGAGGCCGCTACGGACTCGGCGAGGATTGCGGCGAGACGTTCCGCGAAGGCGAGGACCTCGTTCTCCTCGTGGGTGTCCAGATAGACCACCTGAGGGCTGGAACACGCCTGCTGGTCGAGCCGGCAGACGTCGGCGGCGATGCCCTGCAGCACCTGGGGTGACGACCAGGCATCGGCAGTGAGATAGGCGAAGGACAGTTTTGGTCCCCAGTCGACCAGTCGGCATCCGGTCCGCACCAGCGCGGCGATACCGGCAATGGCCTCCTCACCTCCCCAGGCGGCCACACCGTCAGCAGCTGCGCACAGCTGCTCCAGCCAGGCGGTGCGGGACGAAGGGAAGCCGAGGACCACGATCCGCTCGGCGATGCGCCCCGTCTGATCGTGTCGGGCGAGCTCGGCGAGCAGGTCATGGGTGAAGCGTCTGGAGCCACTGGTCTTGACGACATTCACGTTTCCGCCGAGGAGCCCTTCGATCACGCTGAGAGCGCCGACGGCAGGGGCATTGCCCGGAGCGACGTGGACGAGGAGCCCCAGGGGCAGCCACGCCTCATACACTTCGCGCCGCAGGTCGAAGCGGGCGAGGCGCCCAGGGTCGATGGCGCCGAGCTCGCGCATGAGCTTGGTCTCCAGCGCCTCCCGCCCCAAGGCCGCGGCAACTTCCCGCAAAGTGTGCGTCACCTCGCCCCCGGCAAAGCCATCCTCACGCATCCGCTTCGTCAGGCGCCCGGTGAACGGGTTGGCGGGGTCGGTGAGAGCAGTGGCCAGGCGGTCGCAGGCTGACAGCACGGTCAGTGCGCTCAAGGGCCTGGCGAGGGCGTCGCGGGCGAAGTCGTCCAGTTGGTCGAGGCGGCGCTCCGCCTCGGCCTCGTCGATCCATTCGCCCTGCCAGTAATGTTCCTGACCGCTCGTCATGAGGCTCCCTTGAGTAGTTCGGCCGCGGCTATCGCACAGCTGCGGTTGCGGCTCAGTCCGGCTCGGCCATGCACCGTGAACCACGGGGTGGCCAGCCCGCAGCCGCACTCCTCGGGGGCATGCTGCGAGACCAGGTCCCCCAGGAGCACCGACTGCGCGGGAACCGAAGTGATGTACGGAGAGATGAACTGGGCGTAGCCGGGCTCCCCGTGGGGCAGCGGTTCCAGGTTTTTTACCGAGCGCACCAACATGCGTGACCAGGTGGGAACGTGCAGGTGGTGGCGCGGGCATTCCATGTAGAGCACCGAATGCTCCACGGAGCCGAACCCGTCGCGGATGCGTTCGTCGGGGATGCCCAGCTGGTCATGGATGCGCCGGTACAGCTCCGGCTTGGCGATCTGTTGGTCCGCGTGGCCCTTCCAGCCACCACCGAACACCACCAACGACTGCTGGGAAAGCCTCAGTTGGGGCAAACCGAGCTCACGCATCCGGTCGAGTACGAAGGAGAGGAAGGCGGGGAAGCCGAGGATGCGGACGGGAGCGCCCTCCTCGGCGTAGCGCACGAGGGCCCTGATACAGCCGAAGGGATCGAACTCGTGGCCGCTGCCAGTGTGTTTGAGGGCGTACTCGACAGACTGCACCTGCGTGAACTGGCACAGGTACTCGTCGGTGAACGAGGTACCGAGATCGAGACCGGGCCGCGGCTGGTAGTTGGAGAGCAGGTAGTTGACGGGTTCCTCCTCGTCGAGCCACCCGTAGTGGTCAAAGACCCGTGCGACCATTCGCTGCCCTGCGCCGAGCGTCCAGTCGTCGAAGAACATCTGGGACTTTTGGCCCGTGGTGCCCGAAGATGTGAGCCGTACCTTCACCTCCTCAGGTGGTACGGACATGACCTCATGTCCCTTGAAGAAGTTGGCGTGCACGTATGGCAGCCGCGCCAGATCTGCTGTGCTCTCCATAGGACGATTGGCCAACTGACCGGCGGTGAGGAGACTGGCGAAGAACGGTGAACGTGCGGCATGCCAGGCGTTCGACTCGTTCATTGCGGCAATGAAGAGCCGGTCGACTTCATCGCCCGCGGCGTAAGGCTCGGCGATGTCGCACAGACGCTGCACGTGGGCGAGCGCGTCCGAATCGGGTACGGATACGGGCCGGAGATATCGGTTCACTGACACATCCCGGTTCATTGGAAAACCTCGCGAGTATTGAGGTATTGCAGCTTCCACAGGTCGATGTATTGCTCGACGAAAGGCCTGAAGGCAGCGTCGATCGAAAGGCCACGGAAGTCCAGCGGCTCAAGGGTGCGGGCCATTACCACGTAGTCCCGGAAACTCGTGCCGTTCCGGCACATCGCTGGATAGGCAGCCGCCGGCAGAAAGCCGCATGCGAGTAGTTGCCGGAGCTCTGTGAGGCAATCGAGGGGAACGAGTGTCTCGATGTACGACGCGCCGTACTCCCCGAGCCGTTGGATGGCGAATTCGAGATCCGCGCCTACGGCCGCGAAGCCGGGTGTTGTGCCGATCAGCGTGCAGTAGCCGTCGGAGCGGCTGAGCTGGGCGTACACCTCGTACGCGCCGTCAGTCGCCGCAAGCAGGACGTTGGGTGCGTGGAATGGGTAAAAACGCTGGGCCGGATCAGGCACAGTGTCGGCGAAGCGACGCTGCACGAACTGCGGCGCGTCGAGCAGCTCCACCTCCCGGTCCGGGGTGCGACGCGCGTAGAGTTGCGGCAGGGGCTCACTGACGAATTCGGTGTCGGTCGGGAACCCTGCAGACTCCAACGCTGCTACCAGACCGCCGAGTTCTTTGGGTACAGCGGGCACGGCACGACGCCGATCCAATACTCCTGGGCGGTGCCGGGCAAGGAGGACCATGGTCTCGTGGTGTGCCGCCTTACGCAGATTGGGGAAGATCCCCAGCGCACGAAAACCGCTGCGCAGGCAATTCCGCTGCGGGGCAACTGTGACGGTGCGAGCGGTGGCATAAACAGAGTCAGCCGGGAAATCACCGCTCAGTAGGGACTCGGCGAGCTGACGGACCGCCTGTTGACCGGCCCCGGATCCGCGTACGGCGTGGTGGAGGACGAGCCCTTGCATCTTGCCGAGCCGGTTGACCGGGTCGATCGTCCCGAGGATCGACCCCACCACTTGTCCCGTTCCAGCGTGCCTGGCCACCAGCCAGGTCGTCAGAGGTGAAGCGATCTCCAGGGCCATCACTTCAGGGTCGGTTCCCAGCGGCAGCGCGTAGTCACGCCCGTAGACGAGACGGTAAAGCTGAAGTAGCCCTTCGATATCGTCGTCGCTCGCGGCGGAAAATTCGAGCGCCAATACAACCTCCTTATGGGCACGGCTCCACCCGCGGATCTTTCACGGGTCGCCGCAATTAGCCGATGACGTGCGGGCGACCTGTTCAAGGAGCCCGCTCTGCACCGCTCTGAGGATGGTCAAAGCGGCGCGATGCTGCGGTGCGTGGGACACCGCCAAAGAGGAACAATGGAGCCAGCCTGCCCTCGTCGGCGACCGGCGTACTCCACGTTAGCGCGATTTACAGGGCACCGATCACAGAGATGGCGGTGAACTGGCGCAATAAATACGGTGTGCGACAAGGATCACAGAAGAGGCAGGAGTCAATTCGTTTATTACAAAACGAAACTTGCACATGGTGAGGTCTCTGGCCTCGATCTTGCATGAGGGTCCGTCAGCTTGCTGGCGGACCCTCTCGGCTTGTTTCGGGGCGGAGAATCCTGCCGGTGGGCAGGTTGGTGGCCCCCTGTCTGTCGCGTCGGGTGGGCGCCGGGTTCCACGGCTCCGGTCGGGGGTGCTGCTGCTCGTAGGGGCGGGAAGTTGCTGGTCAGCCGGGGTTCGGCACCGCCGTGAGTCGTTGCAGGGCGTCGGTGATCACGCAGGTCCAGGGGCCAGTGCCTGGCGAAGCGGAGGATGTGGCGGCGTCCGGTGGTGAGGAGTTGAGCGGCCGCGGAGAAGAGCCGCAGTCGCAAGCGGCGCGGCTCCCATTGGCGGGTCTGGCCGGTGAGGGCGAGCAAGGGCATCCAGGCCAGGAGGTCCAGGGCGATCTGGACGGTCTCCAGCCAGATCCGGTTCTGTGCGGCGTCGTGGAGGGGAGGTTGCGCAGGCCGGTGGCGCGGGCGGCGCGGATGCGGTCCTCGGCGCGTGCCCGCTGGCGGTGCCGCAGCTCCAGCTCGGCGATCGGGGTGTTGCTTGGTGTTGGTGGCGAAGCAGGTCAGGGGCATGCCCTCGGCGTCGGTGAAGCGCAACTGGGCACCAGGGTGCGGCCGTTTCGATCAGCCGCATGCCCAGCCCTTGAGGCATTCGCCGTCGAGTTCGGCCAGCCAGGCGCCGTCGCGGATCTCGCCGTCGGGCTCGACGGCCGGCGTCCAGGCCGATGCGGGGACCTCCAGGACAGCGGCGTGGATAGCGTCAGTGATGGTCATGCCGACCGAGTAGGACAGCCACAGGCCGCGGGCGGAAAGCCAGTCGAGGAATTCGCGGGAGTCCCCGCCTGAGTCGGTGCGGATCAGCGTCTGCCATCCCCGTCGGTATCTCTTCGGCAGCTGCCCCAGGGCCAGGCGGGCGGCTTCGATGTGGTCGGCGGCGGTGTTGCTGCCCCCGTTCCCAGGCCGCAGCAGCCCGGCCACCGGCTCCCCGGACCCGCCCCGGCCGTGGGCGACGAACCCCATCAGCGGATGGTGCCCGAAGGTCTTCTTCCAGGTCGCGGCCGCATCCTGCTTCTCCGAATGCGCGAGGACGAGCACCCCGTCCAGGTCCACGACCACCTGCCCGGACGCCTCCGGCGCCGCGTCACCGGCCAGTCCCCATACACGTTCGCGGACTTGAGCACGGGCGTGCCGCAGTGCGGTCAGCGCTGCGCGCGCAGCTGACTGCGGGTCAGTCTGGCGGCGTCGGCCGGCGTGGGTGCGGCGGTCAGGATCACGCGGGCGCGTGGTGAGTCGAGTCCGGGTTTGCCAGTGCCGTGAAAGGCCGTGAGGGCGGCCGGATAGTACTCGCGCAAGTGTGACCGGAGCCGGTTGATCATCTGCTGCCGGTCCCAGATCGCGTCCTGGTGTGCGCGGGCCAGAACGGCGACGGTCTGCCCGGCCTCGCTGTCGTCGGGCAAGGGACGGTGGGCGTGCCGATCGGTCCGCAGGATGTTGGCCAGAACCCGGGCGTCCGCCGCGTCGGACTTGGCGCGCGAGACGCTGCCGCGATCGCCATAGCGGGCTGCGGCAAGTGGGTTGATCGCGTAGATCTGACGGCCAGTGGCCCGCAAGCTGGCGACGAGGAGCCCGCGTGGCGTCTCGATGGCGACAGGAATCGGATCCTCTGCAGTGTCACCGTGCCGGGTCAGAAGCTCTATGAGCGCGTGGAAGCCGGCGCTGTCATCGCTGATCCGTAGCTTGGCCACCTGGGTTCCGTCCTGGTCGACCAAGGCTATGTCGTGGTGCCCCTCCGCCCAGTCAATGCCGCAGAAGATCTTGTTCAACCCTGTACCTCCGTACGAATCTGCAGGTCAGTCCCACGCGGAGCACGCGGCGCTCTATTAGAAGTGCTCCAGGCACGCCATCTCATGAGCCGTTCGTGTCTCGAGCGATCGACAGGGGCCTCGGTCGGTTGCGTCCAGGGAAGTGGTGTACGGGTTCGACCTGATCCGGGGTTTGCTCCGGCATCGGGATGGTGCCCGCGATAGATGAACGGCCACCGGCTGATCTTCGAGGTGTCGAAGCCTCGAAGGAGATCAGCACGATGACCGCACCAGACAGTCTGCCCCTGCATGCCCTCGCGGAAGACAACCTCGCCGCGGCGAGTGCGGATCTGCTGCGCGCGATGGTCAAGACGTTCGCCGACGCGCTCATGTCCGTGGAGGCCGACGCCCTCTGCAACGCCGAATACGGCCAGGTCAGCGACGAGCGCGTCAACCACCGCAACGGCTACCGCCCACGCGAGTGGGACACCCGCGCCGGCACGGTCGAACTCACCGTCCCCAAACTGCGGCAGGACAGCTACTTCCCGCACTGGCTCCTCGAACGGCCCCGCCGGGCCGAACAGGCCCTGATCTCGGTGGTCGCCACCGCCTACCTGCTCGGCGTCTCCACCCGCCGAGTCGAGAAACTCGCCGAGTCCCTCGGCGTCACCCAACTATCGAAGTCCCAGGTCAGCGCGATGGCCAAACATCTGGACGAGCAGGTCGCCGCGTTCCGCAACCGGCCCCTGGACGCCGGCCCCTACTCGTTCGTCTGGGTCGACGCCCTCACCCAGAAAGTCCGCGCGGGCGGCCACATCGTCAACGTCCACGCGCTCATCGCGGTCGGCGTGAACGCCGACGGGCACCGCGAGATCCCCGGCATCGACGTCGCCACCGCCGAAGACCGCGCCGGCTGGCTCGCCTTCCTGCGCTCCCTGACCGCCCGCTGCCTGTCCGGCGCCCAACTGGTCATCTCCGACGCCCACACCGGCCTGGTGAACGCGATCGGCGCCACCCTGCCAGGCGCGTCCTGGCAGAGGTGCCGCACCCACTACGCCCGCGCACTGCTCAGCCAGGTCCCCAAGTCCGCTCAGCCCTGGGTCGCGACACCGCTGCGGACCGTCTTCGAGCAACCGGACTCCGACGCGGTCCAGGCTCAGATGAGGCACGTGATGGACGCTTTGGAGGCCAAGTTCCCCAAAGCCGCAGCCCACTTGGATGCCGCCCAGGCGGACTTGCTCGCGTTCACGGCCTTCCCGCGGGAGATCTGGCGGCAGATCTGGTCGAACAACCCGCAAGAACGCCTCAACAAGGAGATCCGCCACCGCACCGACGTCGTCGGGATCTTCCCCGACCGCACCGCCGTGATCCGTCTGGTCGGCGCGGTACTGGCCGAGCAGAACGACGAATGGACCGACGCCCGCCGCTACATGGGCATCGAACTCCTGGCCAAAGCCCGCCGCCACCCGATCGAGTCAGAAAGCGACGATCCCGCCCTGCCCGCCGAACTCACCGCATAGCCTCAAAACGAGATCACCGAGTGGCCGTCAATACCCCACTCCAGCGCACGTGACCTCGTTCTCCGAGCGAGAGGAGATCGCGTTGCTCAGGGCCCAGGGCAAGGACGGCCTGGACGAGACTCGTGATGGGGGTGGTGGAGCAGCGGAGTCTGCGGAGGAGTCGCCAGTTCTTGATGGTGGCATGGCTTGTTCGACGAGGGCTCGGATCTTGACCTGGGATCGGTTCACGGCCTGCTGACCTGCCGAAAGTGTCTCCCTTCGGACGCGGAACGGAACCCGGACCGTGCCGCGGGCGCCTTGACCTTGTCCGCCCAGCAAGGTATCTGGGCCTGGTCGAGGGCGTTGATGATGCCGTGTTCGCGGGCCGCGCGAACGTCGTGGACAGCCCCTGGCAGCGCGGGCGAGGCCCACAGCAGCCGCCGGACGGGTCGGTGAGGACCTGTGCTTCTTATGCCTCCCAGGGTCAAAGAGCCGGTCTGCGGCGATCCGATCGATGGTCAGGAGCGTCCCGTCGAGCAGGACGTATGCCTTCCTCGAAGCAGCCCGGACGGCCTCGTCGAGGGTCGGTGCGAGCGCGCCCAACAAGTCGACGGCCTCGGTGATGTAGCGGTAGACCGTGCTCATCCCGATCCCGAAACCTGCTGCGAGTTGGGCGTACGTGGTTCCGTTCCGCAGATGCGGTCAACGCCAGCAGGGCTTGACGCCCGACTGGAAGCCGGCGCCAGCGGCTCTGGTTCCGACGGCGGTGTTCTCGCAGGCAAGCGGCAAGGAAGGACAGGGATCGACTGGACACGTCCAGCCCGCACGCGTAGACAAGCGCACGAAGCCTCTGGTGGGTACCGGGTGATCTTGGTCGTGAACCCGTCTACCAGGGGCTTCGCTCATCTGTCCAACCAACTGGCCAGCTCACAGATCTTGTTGGCAAAGACTCACTGTTCGTCGCCCACCGCCAGCTGACCGAGGCCATGAGGCGGAAGCAGCCCCTCCACGGCTGAAATGCTGCACCACCGCATACGGGCAGAACAAGACGGCAGAGACGTACATCCGGCCGTCGCCGGCCGCCACCGGAAACGATCTCGGCGGCGGCCGAACCTGTGTGGAGAGCCATGCGCTCCACACAGCAACCTCCCCGGAATGGTGAAACCAGAACCATTACGGTGAGTCATCTGTGCTGGGCCCAGAGCCTGTCCGCACTGGTCAGCCGGATCCGCACAACCAAGCTTTGGGAATCCTCAGCGCAAGCCCCGCCCCGTCTCCAGCACGTCCCGGGCCCTCGTCACCAACCCGTCCGCACCGCACGAACGGGCAAGCGCAAGGCCCCGGTTGAGTTCCGCCACGGACCGCGCGGCGATCCCGTACTCGACCCGCGCGGCGGCGTGCTCGTACTGGCAGGGCGAAGCCTCCAGGTAGGCCACGGCCTGCGCGGCCAGGCGAACCGCCCGCTGCCCCGTCTCCAGCGCCGCGGCACACCTCAGGGCCTCGCCGATCGCCGTATCCGTTCCGAACCGCTCAGCCTGCCGACGGGCGTCCGAGGCCAGTTGCGCGGCCCGGACAGGATCCTCCGTGGCAAGGGCTCGGGCGAGGTTGAACGCCCAGGGGAGAACGACCGGATTGTGGTGGCCACGCGCGGCCGCGTCCTTCTCGGCCTCCTCCAGCTCGTTGATGCCGTCCGTGGTGCGGCCGACGGCGAGCAGCAGCCGGCCGCGGACGGACCGCGGGTCGTGCATCACCATGGGGGACGGATAGGGCGGTGCGAAGCCGTACTGGTCGGCGATGGCCCATGCCTCCTCGACATGGCCGCGGGCCAGCAGGACGTCGACGAGGTTGCTGGTGGCGCACCAGTAAAGGGGCAGTCCGCGGCCGACTCGCTCGGCGAGGCGCAGCGCCTCGCGCAGGGACGCCTCCGCCTCCCTGAGCCGGCCGCGCCTGCGGTGCACGAGGCCGATGTGGGCATGGGCGAGGGAGAGGTGACCGCCGCTCCAGCCGGCCTGCTCATAGGTGCGCAGGGCTTCGTTGTAGAGGCTTTCGGAACGGTCGAGGCGGTCGGTGTAGGCGTAGGAGTTGGAGAGCATCAGCAGGAGTTCGATGCCCCACTCGGTGTTGGTCCAGCCAAGCCCCGGCGCCAGTCGCCCGTTGACCAGTGCCCGGTCGCACGCTTCAACGACCTCTTCCGCGCTCTCTCCCTGGAGCAGCGCGTCGAAGCCGCGCAGCATGAGCAGGGCGCGCTCGGAGTTGTTGCGGCCGGTGCAGGTGCGGGCGAGGCCGGCGAGACGTTCGGAGCGGCCCGGCGAGTTCGACTCGCCGGCGTAGATGCCCTCCCACATGTACTGCACGGCCTGCAGCCGCAACCTCGCGGGCCCGTCCTCGTGCCGCGCGGCCTCCGCCTCGACGGTGCGGACGGCCTCCCCCAGCTGGTCGTTGTGGAGGAGGGCCTGGGAGAGGCGGACGACGGCGTCGACGCGCTCGTCGGCGTCGAGGCCGGGCATGGCGAGCGCGGACTGCAGATGGTCGATGGTGGTGGCGGGCGCGGTGAGCAGGGTGGCGCAGCCGAGTTCGAAGAGCACGCGCGCGTGGACCTCCGGAACCGGCGGTTCCAGCAGGGCGCGTTCGAGACAGCGCCGGGCCGCGTCGGGCGCGCCGACGGCAAGGTGTTCACGGGCCGCCTCACGCAGCTGCTCGACCAGCTCCTCGTCGTCGTCCGGGTGCACCTGGAGCAGATGCCGGGAGGCCATCGCGGCGCCGAGTCCCGAGTCCGTGACGACCTGGGCGGCGATGCCGTGCATCGCGGTGCGCAGGGCGTCCGGGATGGAGTTGTAGACGGCGGAGGCGATCAGCGGGTGCACGAACTCCAGGTCGCCGTCGCCGATCTGGGCGTTCGCCGGGTCGGGTTCGGTGAGGATGCGGGCACCCTCGAGGAGTTCGGCGCAGCGCGCCGCGTCGGCGTGGCCCATGGTGGCGAGCTTGGCCACCAGGCCGACGGAGATGCCGGTGCCGAGGATCGCGGCCGCCCAGGCGAACCGGGTGGCGTCGATGCCGAGTTCCTCCAGGCGGGCGACGAGTCCGCCGCCGCGGGCCGAGCGGTTGAGGGCGCGCAGTTCGGCGGCCGCGTGCTCGGTCGGCTCCAGCTCGCTGTCCTGGACCTTGGCGAGGAGTTCCACGGTCTCGTACGGGTTGCCGCCGGTGACGGCCCAGACCTCGCGGCAGAACGGGGCGTCGGCGTGCGCGCCGAGGGTGGCGCGGGTCAGGCCCGCGGTGGCCTCCGGGGTGAGGGCGCTCAGGACGGCCTGGGGCTGCCCGGCGGCGGCGGCGACCGACTCCAGATAGCGGGCGCCCTCGCCGCCGACCTCCCCGGGCCTGCGGGCCATCACGACCAGTACGGACAGGTCGTCCAGCCGCTCGGCGAAGGCGGCGAGCCAGCGCAGCGTCTCCAGGTCGGCCCAGTGCGCGTCGTCGATCAGCAGGACCAGCGGCCAGTCCCGGCGGGCCAGCCGGCGCACCCCGGCGACCAGGCCGTCGGTCACGCCCTGCGGGTCCGCCTGGCGTTCGCCGGGTTCCGTGATGCCGAGGGCGGGGCCCGCGATGTCGTACCAGTCGCCGAGGTACTCGCGCGCCTCCTCCGGCATCAGTGACACCAGCGCGGGCTGGAGCAACTGCCGTACCACATTGAACGGTACGGACTTGAGGGTCTCGCCGCCGCGGGCCGACCAGACCGTGCATCCGCGCCGTTCGGCGATACGGCGGGCCTCGGCCAGCAGGGCCGTCTTGCCGATGCCCGCCTCGCCCCTGATCACCAGCAGGCTGCCCGAGGACGAGCGGTCGGCGCACAGGGTGTTGAGCGCCTCCTCGACGGCGGCGATTTCCTCGTCGCGCTCCCAGAGGGAGGCCGAGGCGGCCTCCGTGGGCCGGACCTCCGTCATCCCGCTACCTCCCCAAGTCGCCCGAACGACGTACAGACCTCGAGCGTAGCCGTCCGGTCGGGGAAGCGGAGCCCGGTCCGGGTACCTCTTGCCGTGATGGGTGACAGCCGGTGCGGGGAGGCGACGCGCCGGGCCTGTGATCTGCCCTTCGAAAGGTAACCGACAGTCAAAAGGCGCTGAGATGACGGTCTTTTTCGGACAACGCCGGGACGTGCGCAATGCGTCCGCGGTACGGGCCCTGGTGGCGGGGTCGGTCGGCAACTTCGTCGAGCGGTACGAGTTCGGGGTCTACGGCTACTTCGCGACCGTGATCGCGGCTCGCTTCTTCACGCCGGAGGGCGGCAGCGAGGCCGAGACGCTGGTGAGGACGTACGCGTCCCTCGCGCTCGCGTTCTTCTTCCGGCCCGTCGGAGCGGCGCTGTTCGGGCGGCTGGGCGACCGGATCGGGCGCCGTCCGGTGCTGATCCTGGTGATCGTGCTGATGACGGCGGCGACGACGATCGGGGCGCTGCCGACGTACGCCACGGCCGGAGCCCTCGCTCCTTGGCTGCTCAACACTGCTGCGGGTGCTCCAAGGGCTGGCCTCGGGTGGGGAGTTCGGCGGTGCGGTGGCGGTGATGACGGAGTGCGCGCCGCCGGGCCGGCGTGGGCTGTACGGGTCGTGGCAGTCGTTCACGGTGGCACTGGGGCTGCTGGGCGGCGCGGGGGTGGCGGCGCTGCTGGCCACTGTGCTGACTGAGCGTCAACTGGGGGACTGGGGCGATGGGGGTCGCCCCGCTCGAGCGAAGCCGAGAGTGGGGGAGGGTGCCGTTCCTGCTGACGTTGCCGCTGGGACTCGCGGCACTGTGGCTGAGACTGCGGCTGGAGGAGACACCGGCGTTCCGGCGGGAGGCCGAGACCGTGAGCCCGCCCGGGCGCGAGGTCGCCGCGACCATCGCGCTGGGCGCTGCACGGGTCATGGGCTGGGCGGCGGCCGGCTACACCTTCCTGGTCGTCCTCCCCTCGTACCTCCAGAGCACCCTCGCCGCGACCTTCCAACAGACGCTGCTCGCAACCGTCCTGGCCAATCTGGGCTTCGCGGCCACCATCGTCCCCGCGGGCCTGCTGAGCGACCGATTGGGGCGGCGGGCGGTGATGCTGACGGGAGCGCTGCTCGTGGCTCTGCTGGCGCTGCCGCTGCTCAACCTGCTGCAGGATGCCGGAGTTTCGAACGTCGCGAAGGGTGCGGCGGTGTTCGCCGCGGGAGCGGTGGTGGGCCTGATGGCGGGCCCCGGCCCGGCGATGCTCGCGGAACTCTTCCCCACGAACGTCCGCTGCACCGGCCTGGGACTCGCCTACGCCCTGTCCAATGCGGTCTTCTCCGGCTGCGCCGGGCTCATCATCACGGAAACCGTGAAGCGGACGGGGAGCGTCGACATTCCCGGGTACTACGCGGCGGCGACCTGCGCGGTGAGCGCGCTCGTGCTCGCCAAGGGCCCCGGACGAAAGGCGGGTTGAGCGGATGCGGGTCATCGGGCTGATGTCGGGCACGTCGTACGACGCCATCGACGCGGCGGCGGCCGACCTGAGCCTGAGCGGTGACAGCCTCGTGCTGAAGCCGCTGGGGATGGTGAGCGAGGCGTACGAGGAGGAGCTGCGGGACGCGCTCGCCGCCGCGCTGCCGCCGGGCGGGACGTCGCTGGCGGAGGTGTGCCGGCTGGACACGGGGATCGGGCGGGCCTTCGCGGCGGCGGCCGTCCGGGCGAACGCCGAACTGTGCGGCGAAGAGGCCGAGTTGATCGCCTCCCACGGGCAGACCCTCCACCACTGGACGGACGGCGGCCAGGTGCACGGGAGGCTGCAACTCGGGCAGCCCGCCTGGATCGCCGAGGCGACGGGGCTGCCGGTGGTCGCCGACTTCCGGCCGCGCGACATCGCCGCCGGCGGACAGGGCGCGCCCCTGGTGAGCCTGGTCGACCTGCTGTGGCTGCGCGGCCGCCCCGGCACACCCGTCGCCCTCAACCTCGGCGGCATCGCCAACCTCACCGCCTCCGACGGCACGGCGTTCGACACGGGCCCCGCGTGCGCCCTGATCGACGCGGCGGCACGCGGTTTCAGCGGCGGAAGCATGGCCTACGACGTCGACGGGGCCCTGGCCGCGCGCGGCACCGTCCACGAACCGCTCCTGCACCGCCTGCTCGACGAGCCGTACTACGCGCTGCCTGCGCCCAAGACGACGGGCAAGGAACTCTTCCACCTCGGTTACCTGCGGGACGCGCTCGCCTGCTTCGGCACCCTCAGGGCGGAGGACGTGATCGCCACCCTGACCATGCTCACGGCCCGAACGGTCGCCGAGGCGGTACTCGCCCTCGACGCCACGGAACTGATCGCCTCCGGCGGAGGAACCAGGAACCCGGTGCTGATGACCATGCTGGCGCACCGGCTCCCGGGCGTGGAGCTCCGCACCTCCACCGACTTGGGACTCCCGCCGCCCGCGAAGGAGGCCTACGCCTTCGCCGTCCTCGGATTCCTGACGGCACACGGCCTCCCGGGCACCTCCCCCACGAGCACCGGGGCCCGGCACGCGAGCGTGCTCGGGTCGATCACACCTGGCCGGGAGGGGTTCCGGCTGCCACCGCCGGGCGCCCGGGCGCCGGAGCGGCTGGTGGTGGTGTGACGGCGGGGCAATGGGCGATGACCCGAAATCAACCGGTCTGCGGCGGCCCGAGATCCCGGCCGGCTCCCCGTGCCCGGGGTCCTCTCATCCGCCTTTCACCGACGCCTCATACGGTGGGGGCATGACGCAGGTGACTCCTCCCGGGTGGTATCCCGACCCCGGGCAGACAAGTGAGGGTCCCGCCACCGAGCGGTGGTGGGACGGCAAGGCATGGACGGACCGGACCCGCCCCGCGGGCTCGGCCGCCGTATGGGGTCCCCCGGCGCAGACGCCGGCGGCCGGGGCGGAGCCGACACCGCCGCCGTTTCCGGCCGATGCGTCCGCCTATCCGACGTACCCGGCGTATCCGGCCCAGCCGCCGGCCGCTTCGCGCCGTGGGCTGCGTACGGGCATCGCCGTCGGGGCGGCCGTGGTCGTCCTGGCCTGCATCGGTGTGGGCGTGTACGCGCTGGCCGGCAACGACAGTTCGGGCGGCGGCAGCGCCGCACAGCCCGGGCAGGGTCAGGGCGGCCCCGGCGGGGAGGGCGGTTCCTCCGGTGGCCGGGGCGGTCAGGGCGGACCGTTCGGAGGAGGATCCGGCGGCTCCGGCGGAGGCGGCACCGAGTCGCCCGCTCCCGGGCAGTCCGAGGCTCCGAAGATCCGCAGTGGGTCGGTGACCGACGGGATCAGCGGCATCAGCCTGCCCATCCCGGACGACTGGTACGGCCAGCAGATGTCCGTGGGCGCGCAGATCTCGTCCAACAAGTCCTACAAGTGCCCCGGCGACACGTCCCAGACCTGCACGAACGGCGGCGCGTACTCGGCGCCCGCGCAGGTCCTGGGCAGCAAGGGCAGCACGGCGGAGGCGGTCGCGAAGGCCGACATCGCCGCCAACGCCAAGGACTCCTACGGCGGCACGACCTACGGCGCGATCACCTCGCACGACGTACTCGCGTCCAAGGCGGTCACCGTGGCCGGGCAGAAGGGCTATCTGGTCCGCTGGAGAGCGGTCACCAGCAAGGGCTCGGACGGCTACGTCGAGTCGCTCGCGTTCCCCTCGCCCGCCGACCCGCAGCAGATCGTCGTCGTCCGCTTCGGTGTGGATGTCGCCGAGAAGCAGAGCGTCATCGACACGATCACCAAGGGGATCAAGGTGTCGACCGGCGGCGGCAGCGGTCAGAACGTCTGATCCTGCCTTGGCCGCGGAAATCGGTCGGCCGGGCGGAACTCCTCTCCGCTCAAGAGGAGCCCCGCCCGGCCGGGGGGTGCGCGCCGCCCCCGTCCCCACGGTGCGGCGCGGTCAGGTCCCCGTCCGGTCATCCCATGGACGGCGACCTGGGTCTCAGGTGAGGCCGAGTGCCGGCAGCACGGCGGCCTCCACGAAGCGGACCAGGTAGTCGGGGTCGGCGTACTCCCCCTCCAGGACGGGCCGGGCCCGCATCACGCCGAACATCTGCGCCGGTACGTACGGCAGGGCCGGATGGTCGGCGGCGACCTCGCCCCGCTCCACGCCCCGCTGCAGGATCTCCTGCATCGCCCGGATCTCGGGCTCGACCAGCGCCTCGCGCAGCGCCCGCTGAAGGTCCGGGTCCTGGGTGATGGCATGGCCGAGCGCCTGGTGGAGCCTGGTGTCCTTGCGCCCCCACAGCGCGGCGACCCGCGCGGCCTGGCGCAGATCCTCGGCCAGCGACCCGGTGTCGATGCCGCCGAAGCGCATCTGCCGGGCGGACCGCAGCGCCGCCGCCACGAACTGGGGCTTCGTCTTCCACTGCCGGTAGAGCGTGGACTTGCTGCACCGCGTGCTCGCGGCGACGCCCTCCATGGTCACGGCGTCGTACCCGCACTCACGAATCTGCTCGAGCACCGCGTCGAAGAACTCCTTCTCACGCTGAGGCGTGATCTTGGAGCGGCGCGAGGAGGCGACCGATTCCGGTCCGTCCGCGGCCTGCGACGTCATGTGCTCTTCTCCCTCGCTCCCGGGCCGGGATTATTCCCGGCTTCCAGTGTGTCGTACCTATCGATACGCCACTGTACCGGAACGCCGACGTATCGGTACACTCCCGTATCGGAACGCATTCGTTTCGGGACGGGCGCGTACCGATGAGTTCCGGCCCCGGCCGGGGTCTCACCACGTACAGCAGGCAAGTCCAGCCAGCACGGGCACGAAGCACGAAGCACGACCGTAAGCAAGGGAGCCGGGGGATGAACGGACGCACTGAGCCTCCGGACGCGGAGGCGGCCGCCATATCGCGGCCGCCGCTCGTCCGCGAGTTCCTGCTCGTCGCGGGGCTCTTCCTCGTCTACAAGTTCGGCCGTCAGCTCGCCACGGGCCACACCGGCGAGGCCCTCCACAACGGGCACCGCTTGTGGGACCTCGAGCGGACCCTGCACCTGCCCGGCGAGGGCTCGGTGCAGTCCCTCCTGCTGCACGGCGACGGTCTCGCCCAGATCGCCAACACCTACTACGCGACCGTCCACTTCCCGGCCACCGCGGCCTTCCTGATCTGGCTCTACCTGCGGCGCCCCGCGCACTACGTCTGGGCCCGCCGGGTGCTGGCCACCGTCACCTCGGCGGCCCTGGTGCTGCCCTTCGTCTATCCGCTGGCGCCGCCGCGGATGCTGGCCGGCGCGGGCCTGGTCGACACGGCGCACGTCTACGGCCCGTCGGTGTACGGCCCGCCCTCCTCGGACCATCTCTCGAACCAGTTCGCGGCGATGCCGTCGCTGCACTTCGGCTGGGCTCTGATGGTCGCCGTCGGCCTGATCGCGGCTACGCGCTCCCGGTGGCGCTGGCTGTGGCTGCTGCACCCGCTGGTGACGCTGCTGGTGATCGTGGGCACCGCGAACCACTACTGGATCGACGCCCTCGTGGCGACCGCCATGCTCGGCGTTGCGCTCGCGCTGATCCACCGGCCGCACCGCACGGTCAGCACGGCAGGACGGGGCAGCGGGCAGCTCGCGCCGGCCGCCGCGGACACCGGCGACGCCGACAGCAGGGTCCTGGTCGGAGCGGGCCGATGACCGCCGTATTCGTCGCCGTCGCCCTCTCCCTGGTCTCCGCCGTCGCCTACGCGGCCGCGGCAGTGGCCCAGGAGCGCCTCGCCGCACGCAGCTCCGACAGCGGAGTCCTGCGACTGCTGGGCGCAGGCGCCTGGTGGGCGGCGGTCGGGCTCAACGCCTCCGCGGCCCTGCTGCACGTCGTCGCCCTCAAGTACGGCTCGCTGACCGTCGTGCAGCCGCTCGGTGCGCTCACGCTGGTCGCCGCCGTGCCGATGGGAGCGCGGGTGGCCGGCCGGAAGGTCAGCACGACCGAGTGGCGGGGCACCGCGCTGACGCTGGCCGGGCTGGCCGCGCTGCTGGTCGCCGCGTCCGGTTCGGCGCCCGAGCAGGTGCTGAGCCTGACCGAGGCACTGGCGGTCGCGGGCACCACGGCCGCACTGATCGGCATGCTGGCGCGGCCGGGAGCCCGGCCGGGACTGCGGCACGCCACGGCGTCCGGGTTCGCCTCGGGTGTGGCCTCGGCGCTCACGCAGACGGTGACCGTGGCCGCGACCGACCGCTCCGGCCCGGCGCTCAGCCTTCGGGTCGTCCTGGTGGCGGTGCTGGTCGCCGCCTTCGCCGCGGGCGGACTGCTCCTGTCGCAGATGGCGTACAAGGGCGGCCTCGGCGCTCCGCTGGCGGTACTGACCCTGTCGAATCCGACGGCGGCCTCGGTGATCGGCCTCACGATGCTCGGCCAGGGACTGCGCGGCGGCGCGGCGGGCGTGCTCCTCGCCCTCGCGGGCGCGGCCCTCGCCTCCTGGGGCGTCGTCCTGCTGACGCGCCCGACCCCAGCTCCGGCCCCGATCGAGGAGGAGCACCCGGTGGCCGCGGTCCTGGCGCTCAAGCCGGAAACGGCGACACAGGAGCCGGTGCTGGTGCCCCGGCCGACGTCGGACCCGGGCCACCTCACACCACTGTGAACTCCTCCCGCGTTCCCGGGAGTTGTGCTAACCGAGTCCGCGCGAATCCTGCTTGAGCGCCGTGTCCACCGTCAGCGCCGTCGCGACGACCAGGCTCAGCAGCGGCTCGGGCAGCTGGTAGTGGATCTGCAGGACATAGTTGTCCGCGGTCGTGAACATCGTCTTGGCGAGGCCTTCCCAGGTCTTGGTGATCCGGGCGACCTCGTTCTCGGCGTGGTCGACGATGGCGAAGTTCCAGGCCCGCCAGTTCTCCGCCTTGATCGCTCCGACCTGCCGGCCGTTCGCGTTCATCGCGAAGTTGATCTTCCCGATCATGTTCTGCTGGACGATCTCGCCGACCGGCGAACCGTCCGGACGGCTGACCTCCACCCGCGACTTGAAGAACTTCGCGGGCCGGGTCAGCACCAACTGCGGCTGGCCGTAGGCGTCCCGGATCTCCAGCCGGTGCGTCATGAACTGGTCGAGGCTGGAGACGAAGCGCGCCACCTTCTTCAGCGCGCTCTGCCCGATCTCGGTGACCGAGCCGATCTGGTTGCCGTTCTGATCCATGACCGTGTACTCGTTGGTCAGCTCGATCAGCTTGGCCTTCTGGTTCACCACCAGGACCGGCTCGGAGAACAGGCTGCCGCCACCGGGGCCGCCCGCGGCGACCCCGGCCTGCTGCTGCACCTGACGCTGCACCCGCGGGTCGGGACCCGCGGCCTGCTGCGGCATCTGCGGCGCCTGCATCTGCGGCATCGCCGACTGCTGCTGCCCGGCCGGGACCGCCTGCTGGTCGGCGTGCGTGTGCTGGGTCCACTGAACGCCGTCCCAGTAACGGAGAGTCTGGGGCGCTCCGTGCGGATCCGGGTACCAGCCTGCAGGTGTGTTCGAATGCGTGGTCACCGGGGCACACTACCCCGGCCCCACCGGCACCCCGCCACCCCTTCCGTTGCGGTATTCATCAGCTTTTACCCGGCACGTCATGTGGTGATGATCGCCGGGTCGCTGACGCCGCACCGACCGTTCTCGACATGTCCGGCGAATCGCCGCAGGAAGCTCCGGTCGGCCTCGGAGGTGACGGTGAGGTCGTACCAGCGCCGGCTCGCCGCGAGGTCGACGGTGTGCTTGACGGTCGCGCCGGGCCGTACCGAGAACGTCCGCGGCCGTACGCCGTAACCGCCCGCCAGCTTCAGACGGACCGTGCCGGAGCCCCTGTTGGTGAGGCTCAGCTCGACGTCCTCGCCGGTGTGGCGGGCGGTGACCTCGGGTCCGGCGGTCCTGTTCGGGCCCTCGAAGACGCGCAGGAAGCCGTTGGGACCGTGCACGGCCAGGTTGTACGAGCCCTTCGAGTACGCCGAGTTCCAGGTGTCCGCGACCGTCTTGCCGGCCTCGGTGGTGTAGGTCCACGGGCCGTCGGTGCGGTTGCCGGAGGTGACCAGGAAGGCCGCGCCCGCGTGCGCCCCCGAGGCGAACGTGAGCGTGAACTTCCCGCCCGCGGTGTCCGCCGAACCGTCCACGTACGGCGCGTACTTGAGAGGACGCGTCGGGCGCGGACCGCGCTCCTGCCCAGGCAGGACACCCTTGACGGGTGGGGTCGGAACGTAGTCGGGGTGCCGGTTCTTGTCCGGCGGCTGGTAGCCGTCGGTGTCCGGCAGGGCGACCGGCTCGGTGTCCGTACGGGAGAAGTCGAACGCGCCGGTCAGGTCGCCGCAGACGGCGCGCCGCCAGGGCGAGATGTTCGGCTCGTGGACGCCGAAGCGGGTCTCCATGAACCGGATGATCGAGGTGTGGTCGAGCGTCTCGGAGCAGACGTAACCGCCCTTGCTCCAGGGCGAGACGACCAGCATCGGCACCCGCTGGCCGAGGCCGTAGGGGCCGGCCGGGTTGCTGCCGCTGCCCTTGAACAGGTCGAGGGCGGGGTCGACGGTGGACTTGCCCTGCGTGGCGGACTGCGGCGGGTACGCCGGGATCTGGTGGTCGAAGAAGCCGTCGTTCTCGTCGTACGTGATGAACAGCGCCGTCTTCGCCCACACCTTCGGGTCGGCGGTGAGCGCGTCGAGGACCTGGGAGACGTACCAGGCGCCGTAGTTCGCGGGCCAGTTGGGGTGCTCGGTGAAGGCCTCGGGGGCGACGACCCAGGAGATCTGCGGCAGCTTGCCGCCCTTGACGTCGGCCTTGAGCTGGTCGAAGAAGCCCTCGCCCTTGGTCGCGTCGGTGCCGGTGCGGGCCTTGTCGTAGAGCGGGTCGCCGGGCTTGGCGTTGCGGTACTGGTTGAAGTACAGCAGCGAGTTGTCGCCGTAGTTGCCACGGTAGGCGTCGGAGATCCAGCCCCAGCCGCCGGCCGCGTCCAGGCCGTCGCCGACGTCCTGGTAGATCTTCCAGGAGACGCCCGCCTTCTCCAGGCGCTCGGGGTAGGTCGTCCAGCCGTAGCCCGCCTCGTCGTTGCCGAGGACCGGGCCGCCGCCCTGGCCGTCGTTGCCCGTGTAACCCGTCCACATGTAGTAGCGGTTGGGGTCGGTCGAGCCGATGAACGAGCAGTGGTACGCGTCGCAGATGGTGAACGAGTCGGCGAGCGCGTAGTGGAACGGGATGTCGTCGCGGGTCAGGTACGCCATCGTCGTGGAGCCCTTGGAGGGCACCCACTTGTCGTACTTGCCCCCGTTGAAGGCGGCGTGGCCGTCGTTCCAGCCGTGCGGAAGGTCCTGGATGAACGCCAGGCCCAGGTCGTCGGCGTCGGGGTGGAACGGCAGGATCTCCTTGCCGGCCGCGTCCTTCTGGTGCCAGACCGAGGTGCCGTCGGGCCAGGTCACCGGGCGCGGGTCGCCGAAGCCGCGAACGCCCCTGAGAGAGCCGAAGTAGTGGTCGAAGGAACGGTTCTCCTGCATCAGGACGACGATGTGCTCGACGTCCTCGATGGACCCCGTGCGACGGTTCGCGGGCAGCGCGGCAGCACGCTCGATGCTGCTCGACAGCGCGGTGAACGCCGTGGTGGCGCCCGCGAGTTGCAGGAATCTGCGCCGATTGACTTCGGGCATGGTGTGGGTGCCTCTCATCCTGGTGCAGACGGCCGGAACATGACGGAATGCGCGCGGAGCGAGTGTTCCAAGGGCAACAAACGTCAGGGAAGGGTCGGATGGCGCCAATGTGAAAGTCGTCGGTACGAGCGGTGTGGCGACGGAAGTGAGGTGTGAGCGGCGGCAGCCTCGCGGCCTGCCGCACCGGAAAGCCGGCCGCGCCGGGGATCGCGGCCCCGCTCGTGGGCACCCTGGGCGACCGGTCGACGGACGGCTGGGGGTGGCGCATTCCTTTCGTTCGCGGTGCCGTGCTTCCCGCCGCGGGTGCGGGCCGCGGGCGAGCTGGAGAAGGCTTCCGTCAGACGGAAGCCCCCTTGCCCCCGTGTGGCGCCCGTCACGACCCTGGGTCCAACCACGGCAAGCGGGGCGACGATGCCCCGCCGACAGGGACGGGAACGCCATGCCTCACATGACCGCCTTCGCCAGGAACCAGTGGTACGTCGCCGCGTACAGCCATGAGGTCGGGCGCGAGGAGCTGCTCGGCCGGACGATCCTCGGTGAGCCGCTCGTGTTCTACCGGACCGAGGAGGACGGGACGCCCGTCGCGCTCGCCGACCGCTGTGTGCACCGGCGCTTCCCGCTGCACGAGAAGCCGAGCCGGCTCGACGGCGACAGGATCGTGTGCGGCTACCACGGGTTCACGTACGACACGAGCGGTACATGTGTGTATGTCCCCGGCCAGAAGCGCATACCGCGCACCGCCCGCGTCGCCTCCTACCCCGTGATCGAGCAGGACTCGCTGGTGTGGGTGTGGATCGGCGACCCGGCGCTCGCCGACGCGCAGACCATCCCGCGGGCCAGGCACCTCGACGCCCCCGGCTGGGTCACCGTGCGCGGCATGGAGCCCATCGACGCCGACTACGGGCTGCTGGTCGACAACCTCCTCGACCTCTCCCACGAGACGTATCTGCACGGCGGCTACATCGGTACTCCCGAGGTCGCCGAGACGCCGATCACGACCGAGGTCGACGAGGGCGCGGGCATCGTGCGGGTCAGCCGGCACATGGACGACGCCGAGTGCCCGCCGTTCTACGCCAGTTCGACCGGAATCGAGGGCCGGATCACCCGCTGGCAGGACATCGAGTACCACGCCCCGTGCCTGTATCTGCTGCACAGCCGGATCGCGCCGGCCGGGGTCGTGCCGGAGGCCGACGGCAGCGACCCGAACGGCTTCCACACCGAGATCACGTACGCCATCACGCCCTCAGGCGACGGGCACGTGTACGACTTCTGGATGGTCTCCCGCGACTGGGCGGTCGAGGACGCCGAGGTCACCGAGTTCCTGCGGGGCAACAACCACACCGTGGTCATGCAGGACGTCGACGCGCTCAACCTGCTGCAGCAAACGCTCGGTTCGGAGCGGACGGGGTACCAGGAGCTGAGCATCAACATCGACACCGGCGGCCTGGCTGCCCGCCGCATCCTCGCCCGGCTGGTCGAGGAGGGCGAGAAGCCCGTGGAGAAGGTCCAGTGAGCAGCGGCCCCACCGGCGAGATCTACCGCATCGACTGGCTGCCGGGCACCGACGTGCTGCACGGCACCTGTCACTGCGGCGCCGAGCACACCGCGCAGGACCCGGTCGAGATGTGGGAGTGGATGCTCGGCCATCCCGAAGGACACGCGCCCCGAGCACAGGAGCGGCAGCAACCATGACCGTGTACGAAGCCGAACTCGTCGTCGACCGCCGGGAGTCCGCGGCCGACGGCGTGCTCGCCCTCACCCTGCGCCATCCGCTCGGCGAGGACCTGCCGGCCTGGGAGCCGGGCGCCCATGTCGACGTCGTGCTCGGGCCGGAGCTGGAGCGGCAGTACTCGCTGTGCGGGGACCCCGCGGACCGGTCGGCGTGGCGGATCGCCGTGCTGCTGGAGCCGGCCGGACGCGGCGGATCCGCCCACGTGCACGCGCAGTTGGGCGAGGGCGACAAGGTGCGGGTGCGCGGGCCGCGCAACCACTTCCGGCTGGAGCCCGCTTCCCGCTACCGCTTCGTCGCCGGCGGCATCGGCATCACCCCGATCCTGCCGATGCTGGCCGCGGCCGAGGAGGCGGGAGCGGAGTGGACGCTGCTGTACGGCGGCCGTACCCGTAACTCCATCGCCTTCATAGAGGAGTTGGCGCGCTACGGGGACCGGGTGACCGTCTGCCCGCAGGACGAGTCCGGTCTGCTGGACCTGGACCCGGTGCTGGACGGCCTGCCGGAGGGCACCCTGGTGTACTGCTGCGGTCCCGGGGCGCTGCTGGACGCGGTCGAGGAGCGCTGCCCGGCCGGGCGGCTGCGCGTCGAGCGGTTCGCGCCGAAGGAGCAACAGAAGGGCGAGGACGCCGAGTTCGAGGTCGAGCTGGCGCAGAGCGGTCGTAGCGTCACCGTCGCGGCGGACGTCTCCGTGCTGGACGCCGTGCGCGGCGCCGGTGTCGAGGTGCTGTTCTCCTGCACCGAGGGCACCTGCGGCACCTGTGAGACCGATGTGCTCGAAGGCACCCCGGACCACCGCGACTCGGTGCTCACCGACGCGGAACGGCAGAGCGGGGAGACGATGATGATCTGCGTGTCCCGCTGCCGTGGGAAGAGGCTCGTGCTGGACCTGTGATGCCGAGGTCGGCATCGATCCTGGCGACCGTCTCGAGCAGATGCGGCAGCAGGTCCCGGCGGATCGACCCGACGGAGTTGCGGCCGGCCGGGACGGCGATGTTGACCGCCGCGACCACCTCACCGCCCCGGTCGCGCACCGGGGCGGCCACCGACCGCAGTCCCTCCTCCAGCTCCTGGTCGACGAGGGCGTACCCCTGCCGGCGCACCCGGCGAAGTTCCGCCCGCAGGGCGGCTGCCGACATCACGCTGTGTTCCGTCAGGGGCAGCAGCTCGATGCGGGCGAGCCGGGCGTCGATCTCCTCGTCCGGCAGATGGGCGATGATCACCCGGCCCACCGAGGTCACCTGCGCCGGGAAACGCGTGCCCACGGTGATCGCCGCGGACATGATGCGGCGGGTGGGCACCCGCGCCACGTAGACGACGTCGTCGCCGTCGAGGACGCAGAGCGACGACGACTCCCGTACCTGCTCGACGAGTTGCTCCAGATGCGGCTCGGCGATCTGCGGCAGCGTGATGCTGGACAGATAGGAGTAGCCGAGCTCCAGCACGCGCGGGGTGAGGCGGAAGAGCCGGCCGTCCTGGTGCACGTAGCCGAGGTCGGCGAGGGTGAGCAGCAGCCGGCGGGCGGCGGCCCGGGTCAGGCCGCAGGTGCCGGCGACCTCACTGAGGGTACGCGCGGGATGCTCGGCGTCGAAGGAGCGGATCACGGCGAGGCCGCGCGCGAAGGACCTCACGAAATGTGGTGCGCGGGCTCCTCCGGGCATTGCCCCACCCCCAAAAGTGTCAACAATGTTGTCGGCGAACCCATTGACCAGACCCGTTGCGGCTTCTACCTTCCCGCTGAGCAGGGCTGCGCACTACCGTGCGCCTTGCGCACAACCTGTCGGAACACCGCTGCACCCGTTCTCTGCACAGGAGGAGTCATGCGCCGTCTGATCGCCGGTCTCACGACCGGCACGTTCCTGCTCGCTGCGACGGCCTGCGGCTCGTCCGGGGGCTCCGGCTCCTCGGGCGGCAGCACCTCGTCCGGCGGCACCACGACCATCAAGGTCAGCACCATCCCCATCGTCGACACCGCCCCGCTCTACGTCGGCCAGGCCAAGGGCTTCTACGCCAAGCACGGGCTGAAGCTCGACATCAGCCAGGCGCAGGGCGGCGCGGCCATCGTGCCCGGCGTGGTCAGCGGTCAGTACCAGTTCGGCTTCTCGAACGTCACCTCGCTGCTGATCGCCCAGACCAACAACGTGCCGGTCAAGGCCGTGGCCGAGGGGGTGAACTCCACCGGCAAGGAGAACGCCGACTTCTGCGGTCTGGTCGTCCCCAAGAGCAGCAAGATCACGTCGGCCAAGGAGCTCGCGGGCAAGAAGGTCGCCGTCAACAACCTCAACAACATCGGCGACACGACGGTGCGCGCTTCGGTCCGCAAGGCGGGCGGCGACCCCTCGAAGATCAAGTTCGTCGAGCTGCCCTTCGATCAGATGCCGGCCGCGCTCGACAAGGGCCAGGTCGACGGCGCCTTCATCGTGGAGCCCGCGTTCACCCAGGCCAAGAGCGAGGGCGCGAAGAACGTCGGGTCCCCCTTCGTCGACGCCGCCGGCAATCTGACCGTCGCCATGTTCTTCACCTCCCAGCAGTACGCGCAGAAGAACCCCGACGTGGTGAAGCGGTTCCAGGAGGCGACCAAGGAGGCCCTGGCCTACTCCGACAAGAACCCGGACGAGGTCCGCAAGATCGTCGGCACGTACACCAAGATCCCCTCGGCGTTGCTGTCCAAGATGACGCTGCCGCGCTGGCCCGAGGAGCCGAACAAGGCCTCCATCGAGACACTGGCGAAGCTCGGCGAGCAGGACGGCCTGTTCAAGACGTCGCCGGACGTCGACAAGCTGATGCCGTGAAGGGACTGAACACCGCACTCGGTGCGGCCGGGCTCGCGGCCTTCCTCGCGCTCGGCGAGGTGGTGCCGCGGGTCGGCCTCGTCAAGGAGAGCTACTTCCCGCCGACCAGCCGCATAGCCTCGGCCCTGGGCGACGAACTCGCCGACGGCGCCTTCTGGTCGGCACTCGGCGACACCCTCACCGGCTGGGCGATCGGCCTCGCGATCGCCGTCGGCGCGGGTGTCGTCGCGGGCGTCGTGCTGTCCGTCGTGCCCCATCTGCGCGAGGCGACGGCCTCCACGGTCGAGTTCCTGCGCCCGATCCCCTCGGTCGCCCTGATCCCGCTGGCGGTGCTCCTGTACGGCACCGAACTGCGTTCCGTCCTGCTGCTCGTGGTCTACGCGTCGTTCTGGCAGGTGCTCATCCAGACGCTCTACGGCGTCCAGGACGTCGACCCGGTCGCCGAGGAGACGGCACGGTCGTACGGGCTGGGCACCTGGGCACGGATCAGGTACGTGCTGTGGCCGACCGCGCTGCCGTACGTCATGACGGGTGTGCGGCTGGCCGCGGCGGTGGCGCTGATCCTCGCCATCACCGCCGAACTCGTCATCGGGGCACCGGGGTTGGGCCAGCAGATCGCCGTGGCGCAGAGCTCGCAGGCGGTGCCCGAGATGTACGCCCTGATCGTCGTCACCGGGCTGCTGGGGCTGCTCATCAACGTCGGCGCGCGCACCGTGGAGCGGCGGGCGCTGGCCTGGCACCAGTCGGTGCGCGGGGAGGTGGCGGTGTGATCGGGCGTGTGCTGCTGAGGGTGCTGCTGGTGGTCGCACTGCCCGCGGTGCTGATCGCCGTGTGGTGGGCCGCCTCCAGCGGCAGCGTGAACCCCTACTGGCCGCCCCTGCGGACGATCCTGAGGACCTTCCCGGACGTCTGGACCGGCGAACGCCTGCGCACGGACGTACTGCCGAGCCTGCTCAGACTGCTCGCGGGTTACTCGATCGCGGCCGTCGCCGGCGTCGCGCTCGGCACGGTCATCGGCTCCTACCGGCGGGTGCGCGCGTTCTGCGAACCGGTCCTGGAGTTCCTTCGCGCCATCCCGCCGCCCGTGCTGGTCCCGGTCATCATGCTGTTCGCCGGCATCGGCAACTCGATGAAGATCGTCGTGATCGCCAGCGGCTGCGTGTGGCCGATCCTGCTCAACACGGTCGAGGGCGTGCGCGCCGTCGACCCGGTGATGCTGGAGACGGCCCGCTCCTACGGCATCACCGGCGTCGCCCGGCTGCGCACGCTGGTACTGCCCTCGGCCGGCCCGCAGATCTTCGCGGGGCTGCGCCAGGCGCTGTCCATCGGCATCATCCTGATGGTCATCAGCGAGATGTTCGCGGCCAGCAACGGCATCGGCTTCACCGTCGTGCAGTTCCAGCGCAGCTTCGCCATCCCCGACATGTGGACCGGCATCCTCGTCCTCGGCCTGCTCGGTTTCCTGCTCTCCGTCGTCTTCCAGCTGGTCGAACGACGGGTGCTCGCCTGGTACCACGGCCTGCGCGCCTCCACCCGGCGGTCCTCGTGAACCTCGTGAAAGGGCGGTCCATGGACGCACTGCTCGACGTATCCGGTCTGCGGAAGTCCTACGAGGGCTCGGGCCGCCGCGTGGAGGCGGTGCGCGACCTGACCTTCACGGTGGAGACGGGCGAACTCGTCTGTGTCGTCGGCCCGTCGGGCTGCGGCAAGACCACCTTGCTCAAGTGCCTGGGCGGGCTGCTCACGCCGACGGCCGGCCAGGTGCTGCTCGCGGGGAAGCCGGTGACCGGGCCGCCGCCCGGGATGGCGTTCGTCTTCCAGGAGTACGGGCGCAGCCTCTTCCCCTGGATGCGGGTCGCCGAGAACGTCGAACTTCCCCTGAAGCAGAAGGACTTGAGCAAGCCCCGACGCAAGGAGCTGGTCGCGGACGCCCTGCAGTCGGTCGGCCTCGCGGACGCCTCCGGGGCGTATCCCTGGCAGCTGTCCGGCGGCATGCAGCAGCGCGTCGCCATCGCCCGCGCCCTCGCCTACGAGCCCGACGTCCTGCTGATGGACGAGCCGTTCGCAGCGGTCGACGCACAGACCCGCGCGGATCTGGAGGACCTCGTACGAGGCCTGTGGCGCGAGCGCGGCATCACCATCCTGTTCGTCACCCACGACATCGACGAGGCCGTCTACCTCGGCGAGCGGGTGATCGTCCTGTCCGCCTCCCCCACGGTCGTGCAGGAGCAACTGAAGGTCGATCTCCCCGACGAACGCGACCAGTTGCACACCCGGGTGGCCCCGCGCTTCGCCGAACTGCGGACCCATGTCTACGAGCAGATCCAGGCGGCGAAGCGCGGGACCAAGCCGGAGCCGGTCACGAAGCCGGATACGCCTCCACCTCACTGAACTGCCCTGCGGGCCAGCCCGTGTTGGCGCTGACGGTCAGCCGCAGATAGCGCAGGTTCGTGCTCGCGGGGAGGGAGACCGTGGCCGTGTTGCCGGTGGCCGGGTCGAAGCGGTAGCCGGTGGAGCCGACCACCGTGGAGTAGGTGGAGCCGTCGGTGCTGCCCAGCACCGTGACGTTCTGGGTGCGGGCGCCCCAGGCGGACGACGGCGGCAGCTTCAGCGCCAGTCTGCGGACGGCCTGGGCGGAGCCGAGGTCGATCGTCAGGGACTGCGGGAAGGCGTTGTTGGCCGACTCCCAGTAGGTGTTCGCGTCGCCGTCGACCGCCTTGCCCGGCGTGTAGACGTCCTGCGAGCCGGTCGCCGTGGCCGGGCGGCCCTTTGCGACATTGCGGCCCGGGTCCGGGTCGGTGTTGCCCTGGCCGGGCTGCGGCCAGGTCGAGCAGTCGCCCCAGGTGCTGCTCCAGCCGGAGTTGCCGCCGCCGTCGGTCACGGTGAAGGTGCCGGAGCCGGAGGGGTAGGGGCAGTTGTAGACGCCGGCCGCGCCGACCCCGGTGGCCTGGACATCGCTGAACTTCACCGCGCCCTGCGTCTCCGCCTGGACGACGACCGTGCCGGTGTTCTTCACCGTCGCACCGCTGATGCTGACGTTGCCGGCCGGGTAACCGTGACCGCCGCCGGAGACGAACTCGAAGGCGCTGTACGGGCTGTCGGTGATCGTGGTGTCGGTGATGTCGACGTTCGCGTTGATCGCGCTGTCGTAGGAGTCGACGCGCAGCGCGCCCATCGGGTGGTTCCAGTTGGGGTTGATCGCGCCGGTGCGCACCAGCGTGTTGCCCGCGACCGTGATCGTGCCGGACAGTGGGGAGAAGGGGTCGAGGAACTTCTGGTTGGAGATCGCGATGCCGCTGCCGAGGGCGTTGGTGTCGGAGACCAGGTTGTTCCTGACGGCGATGTCGGTGCCGCCGTAGATCGCGATGCCGTTGGCGAGGTTCGGCTGGGAGACGGTGTTGTTCTCGAAGCTGCTGTTGCTGTCCGCGCCGTTCAGGGACCACATGGCGAGCGAGTCGTCGCCCTGGTTGCGCAGGAAGTTGTTGCGGACGCGGACCCCGTGGGCGTTGCCGTTGAGGTTGAGGCCGTCGGCGGTGGTGTCGAGGATGCGGTTGTTCTCGACGACCAGGTTGTCGTTGTCGCCCATCAGCCACAGGCCGACCTTCATGTGCTGGATCCACATGCCGGAGACCGAACTGTTCGGCCCGAGCGAGCCGTTGACGAAGTTGTCCGGGTTGGAGTCGACGCGCTCGGTGACCTCGCCGAACACCGCGAAGTCCTTGATGTGCACGCTGCCGGAGGAGCTGGACTGGTCGACGAAGCGGGAGGTGTGCACGATCGAGTACCAGCTGCCCGCGCCCTGGAGCGTGACGTTCTGGACGCCGCCGAGCGAGGACGTCAGCCTGTAGTCGCCCGGCGGGATCCACACCACTCCCCCCTGGGCCGCGGAGATCGCGTCCCGGAAGGCCTGCGTGGAGTCGCCGTTGCCGCTGGGGTCGGCGCCTTTGGAGGTGACGGACACCGAGCCGGCGGGCTGCGTGGCCGCGCCGTCGACCTGCTCGAAGTCCGCGACGTCGACGGTGACCTGGGTGCCGGTCGACTCGAAGGCGACCTTGTCGCCCGGCTGGACGCTCTGCCCGAGCAGCATGCGGGCGTTGTCGAAGAAGTGGTGGGTCTTCGCGCCGGCGATCCAACCGGTGTCGATGTACGAGTACTTCGACGTCACCGGGAGCGTCCTGGCGAGCTTGGTGCCGTTGACGTACACGTTCAGCGAACCCGACTGGCCGTCCGGGACGTTGTAGGAGACGTTCACCGCGTTGCTCGCGCGCGGCACGGTGAACTCCACGCGCTGACCGGAGTCGAGGCGGACGGCCTGCCGTCCGGACGCCTCGGAGGCGACGGTGCCCTGGGTGTGGTCGGGGCCGATCCTCGTGCCGGTGGTGGTGGCCGACTCGGCCTCCACGGAGGTGAAGGGCAGGCTCGCGCCGGCCGCGGCGTGGGCGGCGGGTGCGACGGCGGTGAGCAGTCCGGCGGAGAGGGCGACCACCATGGCTGCTGGCATGCCCCTGACAGTCCTGTGCATGTGCTGATCCCTTCGTGTGGGGGGTGTGGGGGTGGCGGTGCGTGTGCGGTAGGGGTGCGGTGCGGGCTCAGCCGCGCAGCCAGACCGCGGTGTCCTTCGGCAGCCGTCCGCCGGTGTCCAAGGGGCCGCTGCCGAGCAGGAGTTCGTTGTGGGCGGGAAGCGCGGCGGAGGTGTCGGCGAGGTTCACCACGCAGACGGCGCCGCCGCGGGTGAAGGCCAGGACGCCCTTGGGCGCGGGCAGCCAGGTGAGCGGGCCGGTGCCGAAGGCCGGGCGCAGCCGGGTGCCCGCGCGGTAGAGGGCGAGCATCGAGCCGGGGTCGGCGGCCTGCAGGTCGGCGGCGTACGCGGACCAGCCGGCGGGCTGCGGCAGCCACGGCTCCTGGTGCGAGCCGAAGCCCGCGTACGGCGCCTCGGCGCTCCACGGCAGGGGGACCCGGCAGCCGTCCCGGCCGGGGTCGGTGCCGCCGGAGCGGAAGTACATCGGGTCCTCGATGCGCTCGCGCGGGACGTCGGCCTCGGGCAGGCCGAGTTCCTCGCCCTGGTAGACGTAGACGGCGCCGGGCAGGGCGAGGGAGAGCAGGGCGGCGGCGCGGGCGCGCCGGGTGCCGAGGGCGAGGTCCGTCGGAGTGCCGAAGGCCTTGGCCGCGAAGTCGAAGCCGGTGTCGCCGCGGCCGTATCGGGTCACCGTGCGCGTGACGTCGTGGTTGCACAGCACCCAGGTGGCGGGCGCGCCCACCGGGGCGTGCTCGGCGAGCGTCGTGTCGATCGACGTGCGCAGTCTCCGCGCGTCCCAAGGGCAGGACAGGAAGGAGAAGTTGAAGGCCGTGTGCAGCTCGTCGGGACGGAGGTAACGGGCGAAGCGCTCGGCGTCCGGCAGCCACACCTCGCCGACGAACACACCGTCGTACTCGTCGGCCACGGCCCGCCAGGAGCGGTAGATGTCGTGCAGTTCGTCGCGGTCGACGAAGGGATTGGGGTCGTGGCCCTCGACGAAGTCGGGCAGCGCGGGGTCCTTGGCGAGCAGCGCCGCCGAGTCGATACGGACGCCCGCCACTCCGCGCTCGAACCAGAACCGCAGGATGTCCTCGTGCTCCTGGCGGACGGCCGGGTGGGCCCAGTTGAGGTCGGGCTGCTCCGGCGTGAACAGATGCAGGTACCACTCCCCGTCGGGCAGTCGCGTCCACACCGGCTCGGTGGAGCCGACGAACTGCGACGGCCAGTCGTTGGGCGGGAGTTGGCCGTGTGCGCCGCGTCCGGGGCGGAAGTGGAACAGCTCGCGCTCCGGGCTGCCCGGGCCGGCGGCGAGCGCGGCACGGAACCAGGGGTGCTGGTCGGAGACGTGGTTGGGCACGATGTCGACGATGGTGCGGATGCCCAGTTCGCGGGCCTCGGCGATCAGCTTCTCCGCCTCGGCGAGGGTGCCGAAGGACGGATCGATCGCGCGGTAGTCGGCGACGTCGTAGCCGCCGTCCTTCATCGGCGACAGGTACCAGGGGGTGAACCACAGGGCGTTCACGCCGAGTTCGGCGAGGTAGGGCAGTCTGGAGCGGACGCCCGCGAGGTCGCCGGTGCCGTCGCCGTCGCCGTCGGCGAAGCTGCGGACGTACACCTGGTAGATGACGGCGGAGCGCCACCAGTGCCTTTCGTCCGTCAGGTCCGTCGAGTCCTTCTGGGCAGGGGTGGGCTGTCCCACTGTGCATGCCTTTCTGTCGAAGGGAGGGCGTCAGCCCTTCGTGCTGCCCGCGCTGATCCCGGCGATGATGTGCCGCTGGAAGATGAGGAACAGCGCGACCATCGGGATGCTGGCGATGACCATGGCGGCGATGAGCACGGTGAGCTGGATGTTCTGCGACAGCTGGACGAGTGCCACGCTGATCGGCTGTTTGTCGGTGTCGGAGAAGACCATCAGCGGCCACAGGAAGTCCTGCCACACGGCGACCAGCGCGAAGATCGACACGACGCCGAGGACCGGCCGCGACATGGGCAGCACGATCGACCAGAGGGTGCGCAGCCTGCCGGCGCCGTCCATCTCGGCGGCCTCCAGCACATCGCGGGGAAGCTGGTCGAAGAACCGCTTGAGCAGATAGAGGTTGAAGGCGTTGGCGACGGCCGGCAGCCAGATGGCCAGCGGGTCGTTGAGCAGGCTGGTGTGGATGAAAGGCAGGTCGGCGACGGTCAGGTACTTCGGTACGACGAGGGCCTGCGCCGGGACCATCAGCGTGGCGAGGATGCCGCCGAGGATCACGTTGCCGAACGCCGGCTTGAGCTTCGACAGGGCGTAGGCGGCGGCCGTGCAGAAGACGATCTGGAACGCCCAGGCGCCGGCCGCCTGGACCACCGTGTTCCACAGGTGCTCCGGCAGTTGCATCAGGTCCCAGGCGTCGGTGTAGCCGCCGAGGTGCCACTGCTTCGGCACGAGTGTGGGAGGCGTCCGCGCGATCTCGTCCGGCGACTTCAGGGCGCCGGTCGCCATCCAGTACACGGGAAAGAGAAAGGCGAGGGCGAAGAGCAGGACTACGGCCGCGAAGACGGTCCAGTACACGGCCTTGCCGCGTGGGCGGGCGAGGGCCGCCGGCGAGACGAGGGTGCGGGTGGCGCTCATACGTCCTCCCCTCCGGAGCGGGTGAGCCACAGGTAGCCGGCGGCGAAGGCGCCGAGCAGCACCAGGAGCATCACGCTGAGCGCGCAGGCGCCGCCGAAGTCGTTGTAGAGGAAGGCGTACTTGTAGATCAGGTACAGGACGGTGACGGTGGCGTTCTCCGGACCGCCGCCCGTGATGACGAACGGTTCGGTGAACACCTGCATCGTCGCGATGACCTGAAGGAGCATCAGCATCAGGATCACGAAGCGGGTCTGCGGGATCGTCACGTGCCGGATGCGCTGGAGCAGATTGGCACCGTCCAGTTCGGCGGCCTCGTAGAGCTCGCCGGGGATGGACTGCAGGGCGGCCAGGTAGATCAGGACGGTGCCGCCCATGTTGGCCCAAGTGGCTACGATCACCAGCGAGACGAGGGCGGTGTCGGCGCCGTTGGACCAGTTCGAGGTGGGCAGGTGCAGGAAGCGCAGCGCCTCGTTGGCGAGGCCGGCCCCTGGGTCGTAGAACCACTTCCACAGCAGGGCGCTGACCACCGGCGGAATCATCACCGGGAGGTAGACCACGACCCTGAAGAAGGCCTTGGCGTGCCGGAGTTCGTTGAGGACGAGCGCCATCACGAACGGGATCGCGAAACCGATCAGCAGGGCCAGCAGCGTGAAGGTGAAGGTGTTGCGCCAGGCGGCGGTGAACTCCGGGTCGTGCCAGACCCGGGTGAAGTTGGCGGTGCCGACCCATTCGGGCGAGGAGCCCGGCGTGTACTTCTGGAAGGCGATCACGACGGCGCGGATCGCCGGGTACCAGGAGAACAGCGCGAAGCAGAGGAGGCCGCCGAGGAGGAAGGCGTAGGCGCGGGCCTGGTCGGCGAGGCGGCGCCGTCTCCGGTCCCCTGCCGGAGGCGGCGCCTGCACCGGGCGTACGGCGACCTTGCCGATCGGTCGCCGCTCGGCCGTCTTCGTCATGCTCAGCCCCGCGCCAGGATGCTGTCGATCTTGCCGGAGGCTTCCTTGAGCAGCTGGTCGACGTTCGCGTCCTTCTTGGTGAGGACCGCGGAGACGGCGCCGTCGAGGACGGAGTAGATCTGCTGCGCGTCCGGCGGCTCGATCTTCATCTGGAGCTGCTGGTTGCCGTCGAGGAAGGACTGGTAGTTCTCCACCGGCACATTGGCGTTGGCCTTCTTGACCTGCTGGTCCTTGGCGTCGGCGGCGCCGGTGAAGAGCCGCGGCTCGGGCAGGCCGACGGGCGCGTTCGCCTTCTTGGCGCGGGCGTAGTCGCCGAGGAAGCCCGATCCGGGGGTGAGGAACATGTGGTCGAGCCACTTCAGGCCGGCGCGGATCTGGGCGGGCGTGTCGTGCTTGTTGAACATGTAGCCGTCGCCGCCGATGAGCGTGCCCTTGCCGCCGGGCATCGGGGCGAGCGCGAGGTCCTTGTAGTCGCCGCCCTTCTCCTTGACCAGGATCGGGATGTTGTCGGGGGCGGAGAGGTACATGCCGAGCTTGCCCGAACCCATCATCTGCTGCACGTCGTTGATGACGAGGAGCTGCTTGCTGCCCATCGAGTTGTCGGCCCAGCGCATGTCGTGCAGGTTCTGCAGGACGGCGTGGCCCTCGGGGGTGTCGATGGAGGCCTTCTTGCCGTCGGCGCTCACGACGTCACCGCCCTGGGAGTACATCTCGGCGGTGAAGTGCCAACCGCCCTGGTTCTGGGCGCTGTAGTCGGCGTACCCGACGGTGCCGCCGCCGAGCGCGGCGATCTTCTTGGCGTCGGCGCGGACCTCGTCCCAGGTGGCCGGAGGCCGGTCGGGGTCGAGCCCGGCCTTCTGGAAGAGCTTGCGGTTGTAGATCAGGCCCATCGAGTAGCCGGTGCGTGGGATGCCGTAGATCTTCCCGTCGACGGTGTAGATGTCGCGCAGCTGCTTCTGCAGGGTGCTGTAGCTCTTCAACTCCTTGATGTACGGCGTGAGATCGGCCGCCTGGTTGATGTCGACCACATGCCCCGCGTCGGTGAAGTACGTGTAGAAGACGTCCTCCATCTGGCCGCCGGCGAGCTTGGCGTCGAACGTCTTCGGATCCTGGCAGGGGAACGCGTCGTGTGCGACGACGTCGATGTCCGGGTTCTGCTTCTCGAAGTCGGCGACGTCCTGCTCGAAGAACCCGCGGTCGACCTTGGCGCTCTTGGGCGGCTCGCAGTTGACCGTGATGCGCGTTTTGCCGCTGGAGGAGTCGTCGTCGCTCGATCCGCAGGCGGACGCGGTCAGAGCGAGCGAACAGACGCCGAGTGCGGCGAAGGTACGGCGGAACCCGGTGCTTCTCATCGGTGGACCCCTCTGGGCAGGAGCGGTGGGCGACGCACACTCAAGCACCGCCGACATCTGGACGCAAGATGTCGCGCGCAATTTGAAATTATTCGACAGCCGGATGGATCTCAGGAACGCGGCGCCTGCGCGGTCGACCCCCTGACCACCAGCTCGGGCTCGAACAGGAGCTCCTCGGCGGCTACGGAACTGCCGTTGATCTGCGCGTTCAGCAGCTCCACGGCCGCCCTGCCCATGGCCTCGATGGGCTGGCGGACCGTGGTCAGCGCGGGCTCGGTGCAGTTCATCAGCGCGGAGTCGTCGTAGCCGACGACCGACACCTGCGCGGGGACGCCGAGTCCCTTGCGGCGCGCGGCCCGGATCACCCCGAGGGCGAGGGGGTCGCTGGCACAGATGAAGCCGGTGACGCCCTGGTCGATGAGCCGGGAGGCCGCCGCGTGACCGCCCTCGATGGAGAACATGGCCCGGGCCACGCACTCGTCCGGGAGGTCCCCCATGACCCGGGCGGCGGCGAGCTTGCGCTCCGACGGCATGTGGTCGGACGGTCCCAGCACCAGCCCGATCCTCTCGTGCCCGAGCGAGGCCAGGTGCCGCCAGGCCTGTTCCATCGCCACCGCGTCGTCGCAGGAGACGCCCGGGAAGCCGAGGTGTCCGATGGAGGCGTTGACCAGCACGACCGGGATGTTGCGCTCGGCGAGCCGGCGGTAGTGGTCGTGCGGGGCGTCGGCCTGGGCGTAGAGCCCGCCGGCGAAGACGACGCCGGAGACCTGCTGCTGCAGCAGCAGCTCCACGTAGTCGGCCTCCGAGACACCGCCCTTGGTCTGCGTGCACAGCACCGGCGTCAGGCCGAGCTGGGCCAGGGCTCCGCCGATCACCTCGGCGAACGCGGGGAAGATCGGGTTCTGCAGCTCGGGCAGTACGAGGCCCACGAGCCGGGCGCGTTCACCGCGCAGCTGCGTGGGCCGTTCGTAGCCGAGGACGTCCAGGGCGGAGAGCACCGCCTGCCGGGTGGACTCGGAGACCCCCGGTTTGCCGTTGAGCACCCGGCTGACCGTGGCCTCACTGACCCCGACCTTCTTCGCCACCTCAGCAAGTCGTCGCGTCATGAGCGCAAGAATAGCGCAAGAAATGCAAACAGCTTGCGTAAAGCTGTCAGTGGGCTGCCCACAGACCGCGGATGTGCCCGAGGTGCCTGGTCATGACCTCGCGCACACCGTCCGGATCCCGGGCGAGCAGCGCGTCGAGAAGCTCCAGGTGCTCCTCCGCCGAAGCCTGCAACCGCCCCGCCTCCACCAGGGCGGTCAGCCCGTACAGCCGCGAACGGCGCCGCAGATCCCGTACGACCTCCACGAGGTGGTCGTTGCCCGCCAGCGCCAGCAGGCCCAGATGGAAGTTCAGGTCGGCCTCGATGTACTCGATGAGATCGCCCTTCGCGGCCGAGTTGACGATCTCCATCGCCAGCGGGCGCAGCGCCTTGAGATCACCGGCGTCGGCGGTGGTCGCGAGGCCCACCGTCGTCGGGATCTCGATCAGGGACCGGACGTGCTTGTACTCGTCGAGCTGTTTGTCGGAGACGGCGGTGACCCGGAACCCCTTGTTCGGGACGATGGCGACCATGCCCTCCTTCACCAGCTCGAGCATCGCCTCGCGCACCGGGGTCGCGGAGACGCCCAGGCGAGGGGCGAGGGCCGGCGCCGAGTACACCTCGCCCGGGCGCAGTTCGCCGGCGATCAGGGCGGCCCGCAGCACGTCCACCACGCGTTCGCGGAAGTTGGGCCTCCGGCCGCCGAGCGGCGGCAGAGACGGGCCTTTCTGCGGGGCCATGGTGATCGTCCTCCTCGGGTCACCCGACATTAGCGGAGCCGCCAGGGGGTGTCTGACAAATCCCGTCGTCCGCCCGGAGGGCGGGCCTCGCGGCGTCTGGTGCGCGCGATCGCAAGGCGCCGGACCGCTCGCGTGGCGGGGTCACGTGGGCGGTCCGGCAACGCGGCTGGGGGCGCCCCCTCTGGGGGAGCGCGTGCCAGGCGTCGCGGGGCAGGCGGGAACTGTCAGACACCCCCTAGAGCACGAAGCCCGCGGGGAACGGGTCTTCGGGGTCCAGCAGGTACTGGGCGGTGCCGGTGATCCAGGCGCGGCCGGTGAAGCTGGGCAGCACGGCGGGGCGGCCCGCCACCTCGGTCGTGCCGAGGAGCCGGCCGGTGAACCGGGTGCCGATGAAGGACTCGTTGACGAATTCGGTGTGCAGCGGGAGTTCGCCGCGCGCGTGCAACTGGGCCATGCGCGCGCTCGTCCCGGTGCCGCAGGGCGAGCGGTCGAACCAGCCGGGGTGAATCGCCATCGCGTGCCGCGACAGTCGCGCGGTCGCGCCCGGAGCGATCAGATGGACGTGGTGGCAGCCGCGAATCGACGAATCCTCCGGGTGGACCGGCTCCTCCACGGCGTTGATGGCGTCCATCAGGGACAGGCCCGCCGCGAGGATGTCGTCCTTGCGGGAGCGGTCGAAGGGGAGGCCGAACTGCTCCAGCGGCAGGATGGCGTAGAAGTTGCCGCCGTAGGCCAGGTCATAGGTCACCGACCGCCCGTCGGCCAGTGTCGCCTTGCGGTCGAGTGCGACCGCGAACGACGGCACGTTGCGCAGCGTGACCGCCTTGACCGCCCCGCCCTCCACCGCCACCTCGGCGATCACGAGCCCGGCCGGGGTGTCCAGCCGGATGGTGGTGACCGGTTCGACGACCTCGACCATGCCGGTCTCCACCAGCACGGTCGCGACGCCGATCGTGCCGTGCCCGCACATGGGCAGATAGCCGGAGACCTCGATGTAGACGACGCCCCAGTCGCAGTCGTCCCGGGTCGGCGGCTGCAGGATCGCGCCGCTCATCGCGGAGTGCCCACGCGGCTCGTTCATCAGCAACTGCTTGATGTCGTCGCGGTGTTCGCGGAAGTACAGCCGCCGCTCGTTCATCGTCGCGCCGGGGATGGTGCCGATCCCGCCGGTGATCACGCGGGTGGGCATGCCCTCGGTGTGCGAGTCGACGGCGTGCAGGACGAGTCTGCTGCGCATGATCCCTACGCCAGTCCGGCCGCGACGGCCTGCTCGGTGGCGGCCCGGACCACGGCCTCCTGCTCGGGCAGCAGTGGCACCCGAGGCGGACGGCAGCCGCCTCCGTGCCGCCCGACGATGTCCATGGACAACTTGATGGCCTGTACGAACTCCACCTTGGAGTCCCAGCGCAGCAGCGGGTGCAGCTGCTCGTAGAGCTTCTTGGCCGTGCCCAGGTCTCCTGCCACGGCCGCGCGGTACAGCTCGACGCTCGACCTCGGCAGCGCGTTCGGGTAACCGGCCACCCAGCCCTTCGCACCCGCGATCGCCAGCTCCAGCAGAACGTCGTCCGCACCGATCAACAGGTCGAGTTCCGGGGCGAGTTCGACGATCCGGTAGGCGCGCCGGACGTCGCCGGAGAACTCCTTCACGCCCTGGATGTACCCCTCGCCGTGCAGCTCGGCGAGGAGTTCCGGCACGAGGTCGACCTTGGTGTCGATGGGGTTGTTGTACGCCACCACAGGCACGCCCGCCTTCGCGACCTCCGCGTAGTGGGCCAGCACCGAACGCCCGTCGGCGCGGTAGGTGTTGGGCGGCAGCAGCATCACCGCACGGCAGCCCGCGGCACGCGCCTGCTCGGCCCAGCGGCGGGCCTCCGCGGACCCGTACGCGGCGACGCCGGGCATCACGCGCTCCCCGCCGATCGCGTCGACGGCCGTCTCGACGACCTTGGCCCGCTCCTCGGGGGTGAGCACCTGGTACTCCCCCAGCGAGCCGTTGGGCACCACGCCGTCGCAGCCGTTCGCGACGAGCCAGGCACAGTGCTCGGCGTACTTGTCGTAGTTCACGGAGTGGTCGTCGTTCAGCGGCAGCGCGGTGGCGACGAGAACGCCGCGCCAGGGACGGTGGTCGGTCATGAGGGCCCTCCATCGGTCGGGTGGATGTGCTCGCGGGCGAGGACGCCGAGCGGGACGGGACGGGCGAACGGCCGTCTTGACGGGGCGAGTTCGCACCCGGTGAGCCCGGCGACACCGGGTGCGCAGACGCGGCCCTGGCACCAGCCCATGCCGGCCCGGGTCAGCAGCTTCACCGTGCGCAGATCACCCGCGCCGAGCTCTGCGACGGCCACCCGGATCGTGCCGGCGGTGATCTCCTCGCAGCGGCACACCACGGTGTCGTCCAGGACCTGCTCCGTCCAGTGCGCGGGCGGGGCGTACACGGAGTCGAGCGCCGCGGCGAACTCCCGCAGCCGTACACGGGACTTGGCGGCCGCGGCCCACTCACGCGGGTCCGGTACGCCGCCGCCGAGACGGGCCGCGGCGGAGCGCCCGGCGATGTGCCCCTCGGCCAGCGCGAGGCCCGAGCCGCCGATGCCGGTGGCCTCGCCCGCGGCCCAGACACCCGGCACGTCGGTGCGCTGCTCGTCGTCGACGTGCACGCTCAGGCCGTCGAGGCGGCAGCCGAGGGTCTCGGCGAGGTCGGTGTGCGGGAGCATGCCGTGGCCGACGGCGAGGGTGTCACAGGGGATACGGCGCCCGGTGCCGGGCCTGACCCGCCCGTCGCGGTCCAGCGCGGCGACCGTCACGGCCTCCAGCCGGTCGCCGCCGTGTGCCTCGACGACGGTGTGCCGGGCCAGTGTGCGCACGCGATGCCGGATCAACCGGCCTGCGTATCCGGCCCCTTCGGTGATCTTGCCCGGCTGTGCGGCCAGCGTCCGGGTCCGCCGCAGGAAGGCCCGGGGAGCGGCGGACTCGACGAGGGCGGCGACCTCCACGCCGGCTGCGGCGAGGCCCGCCGCCACGGGCAGCAGCAGCGGCCCGGTCCCGGCGACGACGGCGGTACGGCCGGGCACCACGAGCGCCCCCTTGAGCATGGCCTGCGCTCCGCCCGCGGTGACGACGCCGGGGAGGGTCCAGCCGGGGAAGGGCAGCACCTTCTCGTATCCGCCGGTGGCCAGGAGGACGGCGTCGGCGTCCACGGTCGCCGGGTCCTCCCCTTCGGAGCCGCGGAGGGCGTGCACGGTGAACCGGCCGGACCGCCGCCCGTCCGGCCGCCGCTCGGCGAACCAGACATGATGGCCCGTCAAGTGCCTTACGTCGCCTGCCCTGACGTGCGTATCGAGCGCCGCGCGCAGCCGCTCCCATGTCCGCCAGTCATGGTGCAGCGCCTGCGGCCGGCCCGCGCGGAGCCCGGCGGCCGGCTGCCGGTAGAACTGGCCGCCCGCCTGTCCGGCCGCGTCGATCAGCGTGACGCGGACGCCGCGGGCCGCGGCGGCCACGGTCGCGGCGAGGCCCGCCGGGCCCGCGCCGATCACCGCGAGGTGCGGGGCCTGGGAGAGGTGGTCAGTCATCGTGGCCCGTCCCCTCCTGCGTACGGATCGCGTCGCCCGGTTGCAGGGTGACCAGGCAAGCCCGCCTGCCCGGGCGGTCGTTGACGGTCACCAGGCAGTCGAAGCAGACACCGATCCCGCAGAAGACGCCCCGCGGACGGCCCTCGCCACGGGTGGTGCGCCACGAGGTGACACCGGCCGCCCAGAGCGCCGCGGCGACCGTCCGGCCGGGCAGCGCCTCGATCTCACGGCCGTCCAGGGTGACCGTGAAGGCGGGGCCCGGGTGGGCCTCGGTCAGGTCGAGTGGGGAGCTCACGCGGTCTCCTCGGCGAAGCGGTCGGGGCGAAACGAAGTCAGGTCCAGATCGGGTGTCTTCGCGGTCAGCACCTGCGCGATCAGATGCCCGGTACCGGTGGACAGGCCGATGCCGGCGCCCTCGTGGCCGCAGGCGTGGAACAGGCCCGGGACCCGGGGATCGGGGCCGACGGCGGGCAGGTGGTCGGGCATGTAGGGGCGGAAGCCGAGGTAGGAACGGATGGCGTGGACCTCGGCGAGGAAGGGGAACAGCCGTGTCGCGTCCGCCGCCAGGGCCCGCAGGGCGGGCAGGGAGAACGACCTGTCGAAGCCGACCCGTTCACGGCTCGCGCCGATCAGGATCGGTCCGGCGGCGGTGCCCTCCACGACCGGTGACGTCTGCAGTGCGACCGAGTCGCTGGCCACGTCGGCCACGTAGTCGGCGGCGTACACCTTGTGGTGGACCAGACGAGGGAGCGGTTCGGTGACGAGGACGAAGCCGCGCCGCGGGAGGACGGGAAGGACCACCCCGGCGAGGGCGGCGACCTCCCCGCCCCATGTTCCCGCCGCGTTGACGAGCGCCGGGGCGTGGATGTCGCCGTGGTCGGTGCGGACGCCGAGCACCGCGCCGTCGGGGGCGCGCGGCACGCCGGTGACGGTCCGGCCGGTCAGCAGGCGCGCGCCTGAGGCCCGTACCAGATGAGCGGCGGCCAGGGCGGGCATGACCTGGGAGTCCTGCGGATAGTGGACGGCTCCGGGCAGCCCTGGTGCGAGGTGGGGTTCGAGGCTGTACAGGGCGTCGCCGTCGACCGCTTCGGCGACGACTCCCGCGGCTCGCTGCTCGGCGGCGAGGTGTTCCAGCGCGGTCAGTCCGCCCGGGGACGTGGCCACCACGACCCCGCCCTTGGCCTCATACTCGATGAACTCACCGTATTCCTGCGCGAGTTCACTCCACAGGCGGTTGGACAGGAGCGCGAGATCCAGCTCCGGACCCGGCGCTTTGTCGGAGACCAGGAGGTTGCCCTCCCCGGCTCCGGTCGTGCCGCCGGCCACGGGACCGCGGTCCACGACGACGACGTCCAGGCCCGAGCGAGCCGCGTACAGGGCGCAGGCGGCACCTGTCATTCCGGCGCCGACGACCACGACATCGCAGGTCAGAGGGTGACTCACGTCAGTACTATGTCACATACCACAGTTGTTGGGAACAGTGCCGCGCACCCATCCGCGCCGACGGCCGCCTCCGCGCCGGGCCCGCCCCTGCGCTGGGGGCCCCTAGACCCGGCTCCCGGTCGCCGTGTCCGAGGACAGCCGCTGGGCCACGTAGATCGGGAGGACGGAGAGGAGCACCAGTACGGCCGCCACCACGTTCACCACCGGTGCCTGCTGCGGCCTGGTCATGTTGTCGAAGATCCAGATGGGCAGGGTCTCGATGCCGGGGCCCGCCGTGAACGTCGTCACCACGATCTCGTCGAAGGAGAGCGCGAAGGCGAGCAGTCCGCCCGCGAACAGCGCCGAGCGCACCAGTGGGAAGGTGACGTCGGCGAAGGCGCGAAAGGTGTTGGCGCCCAGGTCCATCGCCGCCTCCTCGTAGGTCCCGGCGGTGCGGCGCAGCCGGGCCACGACGTTGTTGAAGACGACGACGATGCAGAAGGTGGCGTGGCCGACGATCACCGTGAACAGGCCGAGGCCGACGCCGAGGGGTTCGAGGACCGTGCCGAAGGCCGAGTTGAGGGCGATGCCCGTGACGATGCCGGGCAGGGCGATCGGCAGGACGACCACGAAGGAGATGGTGCCGCGGCCGAAGAACCGGTGCCGGGCGACGGCGAAGGCGATCAGCGTGCCGAGGACCAGGGCGATGGCGGTGGCGCCGAGCCCGGCCTTGACCGAGACCCACAGCGCCTCACGGGCACCGGCGTTGTGCCAGGCGACCTGCCACCAGTGGATCGTGAACCCGGGCGGCGGCCAGCTCGCACTGCGGTCCGGGCTCAGGGAGTTGACGAGGACGAGCAGCAGCGGGACGTAGATCACGGCGAAGCCGAGCGCGGCGGCGACCCGGAGCGCGATGCGGGCGGATCTGGAGAGTGTCATGTGACATACCACCTGGCTTCGGACGACATGGCACCCCGCCTCACAGACTGCTGAGCGCGCCCGTACGGCGCATGGCCAGCAGGTAGATCACGATGACCACCACCGGCACCGTGCCGAGCGCGGCCGCCATGGGCAGGTTGAGTTCGATGTTGGAGTAGACGACGTTGCCGATGAGCTGGGTCTTGCCGCCGACGATCTGCACGGTGATGTAGTCGCCGAGGCTGAGCGAGAAGGTGAAGATCGACCCGGCCGCGACGGACGGCAGCACCATCGGCAGCACCACCGAGCGGAAGGTGCGCCAGCTTTTCGCGCCCAAGTCCGCCGATGCCTCGAGGAGGTTGGCGGGCAGTTGCTCCAGCGCGGTGTGGATCGGCAGGATCATGTACGGCAGCCAGAGGTACGTCAGGGTCAGCACCGTGGCCGGCAGGCCGTACCCGGGTCCGGCCGTCCCGAACGGCTTCAGCACCCAGTCGGCGAGTCCGCCCTCGGAGAGGATGAGCCGCCAGGCGTACACCTTGACCAGGTAACTGGCCCACAGCGGCGTGAGGATGGCCACCACCAGCAGCGGACGCCACTTCGGCCGGGCCACGCGGGCGGTGTAGAAGGCGAGCGGGAAGGCGATCACCGCGCACAGGACGGTGACCGCGAGGGCGACGCCGATGCTGCGCAGGACCACCTGCCGGTAGACCGGGGTGGTCAGCAGCTCGTGGAAGTTGTCGGTCGACCAGACCTTCACCACCTGGGAGGTGAAGGAGTTGGTCGTCCAGAAGGCGGAGACGAACAGGACGGCGAGCGAACCCAGGTAGAGCACGGCCAGCCACAGCAGCGGCGCCGTCAGCAGCAGGGTCAGCCGGAGCCGGGGACGGCGGTGCAGCGCCCCGGCGAGGCGCCGGACGGTGCCCCGCCCGGCGTTCGCCTCGATGGCGGTCATGCGGTCAGCCCTTGATCTCGGTCCAGGCCTGGACCCACTTGGCGTACGGCACGCACTTCACGTCGGTCCGGCCGTCCAGGCACTGCTCGATGGGGGTGTTCCAGAAGGCGATGTTCTTCCAGTAGTTCTCGTCTGCGGCGTGGTAGACGGTGCAGAAGTTCTTGTCGCTGGTCAGCCCGCACGCCTTGGAGTTGGCGGGTGCCTCGCCGAAGTACTCGGCGACCTGGGCGTTGACCTTCGGCGAGACGATCCAGTCCAGCCACTTGTAGGCGCAGTTGGGGTGCTTGGCCTTGGCGGAGACCATCCAGGTGTCGGACCAGCCGGTCGAACCCTCCTTGGGTACGAAGGCCTTGACCTTGGCGCCCTCGTCGGAGGTGAGGTTCGCGATGACCTGCCAGGTGGTGCCCACCACGGAGTCGCCGCTCTTGAAGGCGGAGACCTCCTTGAGGTAGTCGCTCCAGTACTCGCCGACGTTCGCGTTCTGCTTCTTCAGCAGGGCGACGGCCGCGTCGAACTGCTTCTGGTCCAGCGCGTAGGGGTCCTTGATCTTCAACTCGGGCTTGGTGGCCTTGAGATACAGCGCCGCGTCGGCGATGTAGATCGGGGAGTCGTACGCGGTGACGTGGCCCTTGTGCTGGGCGGCGTCGTCGAAGACCGCCGCCCAGGAGGTGGGCGCGGGCGTGACCTTCTGGGTGTTGTACATCAGCAGGTTGGCGCCGCGGCCGTGCGGGATGCCGTACATCTGGCCCTTGACGGAGTTCCAGCTGCCGTTCTTCAACCCGGCGAAGATGTCCTTGTAGTTGGGCACGAGCTTGGTGTTGACGGGTGCCGCGTCGCCGGAGGCGATCAGGCGCAGGGAGGCGTCGCCGGAGGCCGAGACGGCGTCGTAGTCGCCGGTCTTCATGAGCTTGACCATCTCGTCGGAGCTGGCCGCGACCTTGGAGTTGACCTGGCAGCCGGTCTGCTTCTCGAAGTCGGTGACCCAGTCGACCTTGGGGTCGTTGGAACCGTCCTCGACATAGCCTGCCCAGGCGATCAGGTTGACCTTGCCCTCGGTCTTGCCGAGTTTCGTGGGTGCCTTGAGGTCAGGGGGGTTGAGCCCGGTGGAGGAGGAGCCGCCGCCGGAGTCGGAGGAGCCGCACGCGCCGGCGGCGAGGAGCATGGTGGCGGCGCAGGCCGCGACCTTGAGGGTTCGGGTGAGACGCACGTCGTTCTCCCTGCGGTGTGGGGGCTTCGGCGGCCGGGACCGGGGCTTCAGCGGGTGTCCGGGACCGGGACGGTGTGGCGGCGGTGCCATTGCAGGCGGACCCGCATGCCGCGGTAGGCGGCGACGTCCTCGGCGGAGGTCTCCAGGTTCTGCTGGAGCGCGGTGAGGCGGCCGCCGGCGTCGAGGTCGACCAGGAAGCGGGTGCTGTCCCCCAGGTAGACGACCTCCGCGACGGTGCCGGCGGCGGTGGTGTGCTCCGGCCGGTCGGTCTCCGCGGACTCCTTGAGGACGCGGATCTTCTCGGGCCGGATGCTGTAGATGCCGGGTTCGCCGACGACACGCTGGGCGGCCTCGCCGTCGATCAGGTTCGAGGTGCCGACGAAGGAGGCGACGAAGGGCGTGGCGGGGCGTTCGTAGATCTCGGCGGGAGTGCCGACCTGCTGGATGCGGCCCTGGTCGAAGACGGCGATGCGGTCGCTCATCGTCAGGGCTTCCTGCTGGTCGTGCGTGACGAAGACGAAGGTGATGCCCACCTCGCGCTGGATCTCCTTGAGTTCGACCTGCATCTGCTCGCGCAGCTTGAGGTCGAGCGCGCCGAGCGGTTCGTCCAGGAGCAGTACGCGGGGGCGGCCGACCAGGGCGCGGGCGAGGGCGACGCGCTGGCGCTGGCCGCCCGAGAGCTGGGCGGGGCGGCGCGCGCCGTAGCCTTCGAGGCGGACCTCGGCGAGCGCCTTGCGGGCGCGGACGAGGCGTTCGGCCTTGGGCACCTTGCGGATCTTCAGGGCGTAGGCGACGTTCTGCTCGACGGTCATGTGCGGGAACAGGGCGTAGTCCTGGAACACCGTGTGCACGTCGCGCTCGAACGGGGCGAGGCCCGTCACCTCCTGCCCGGCGAGCTCGATACGGCCGGCGGTCGGGGTCTCGAAGCCGGCGATCAGCCGCAGGACGGTGGTCTTGCCGGAGCCCGAGGGACCGAGCATCGAGAAGAACTCCCCGTCCCTGATCTCCAGTTCGATGCCGGCCACGGCGGTCGTCTCCCCGAACGACTTCCGCAGATCGTGCAGCCGGATCGCCATTCCCTCCATGCACGGGAACCTTTCTGGCGCTCTCTTACGTTGTACGGAAAGATATGAAGTCATAGTTCAAAGCTCAAGTCCCCCTCAAGGTAAAGCTTGAGTCAACGCACAAGGTGGTGCCCGTGAAGCAGCAGCAGATGAACGGCGGTGCCCGCAGGGCCGTGTTCACTCCGGTGGACAACCGGGCGCGTGTCGACGCGGTGGTCCGCCGGATCGGCGACGCCATCGAGCTCGGCCTGCTCGCCCAAGGGGAGCAACTGCCCGGCGAGAGCGAGCTGGCCGGGCAGCTCGGCGTGTCCACCGTGACCCTGCGGGAAGCGCTGATGGCCCTTCGCCAGCAGGGCCTGGTCACCACCCGCAGGGGCCGCGGCGGCGGCTCCTTCGTCTCGTTGCCCGAGGCCCCCGGCGAGGAGCGCCTCAGGGTCCGGCTGCGCGGCTGGAGCACCGAGGAGCTGCGCGACCTCGGCGACCACTGGGCCGCCCTGTCGGGCACGGCGGCCCGGCTCGCCGCCGAGCGCACCGAGCCCGACGACCTCGTACAACTGCGGCGTACGGCCGAGGAGTTGACGCAGGCGGCGGACACCGCGGCGCGCAGCCGGGTCTACGGCCGTTTCCATGTGGAGCTGGCCGCCGCCGCGCAGTCGGCGCGGCTGACCCGGGAGCAGGTCTCGCTGCAGACCGAGATCGGCGCCGTGCTCTGTCTTGTGCTCGGGGACGACGAATATCGTGAAGAGGTGGCGGACCGTCACCGCTCCGTAATCTCGGCGGTGCAGGATGGGGCCCACGAAACGGCCAGGGAACTGGCCGAGCGGTGCGTCCAGGAGTCCACGGCGCGGCTCGTCGCGCTGCGCCTGACCCTCTAGGGTCCGCCGCGCCCGGTCCGCTGGAGGGTGCGCATGAGCCTCGCGACGGCAGCAGCCGGCACGGCGCCGGAGAAGGCGGTCGCGGCAGGCGTCCGCTCCGCCCTGGAGAGCGTGTTCGACGCCGTGACCGCCACCCGCACCGACACCGCGCGGCTGCTGGACCGGGTGGCCGCCGAGGGCCGCCACCCCGCGACCGTGGACCTCGCCGCGCTCCGCCCGGGACTCCATCTGCGCCTGGCCCGCCACGAGTTGGTCTCCGGCGTCGGCTTCGTCGCCGCCCCGGGACTGCTCGGCGACGTGCCGGCCTGGCTGGAGTGGTGGCAGAGCGACTCCGAGGGCGGCGTACGGCCGCTGCTGCTGGACCTCGACCCCGAGCAGTCGGCGTACGCGGACTACACGCACTGGGACTGGTTCACCATCCCCCGCGACACCGGCGAGCGCGCGGTGGCCGGGCCCTACGTCGACTACCTCTGCTCCGACGAGTACAGCCTCACGCTGTCCGCGCCGGTGCGGATGGCGGGACGCTTCGCCGGGGTGGCCGCGGCGGACGTGTATCTACGGCACTTCGAGGGGGCCGTGATGCCGATGCTGCGCCGGCTGCCGGGACCGGCCCATCTGGTCAACGCGCGCGGCCGGGTGACCGCCTCCGCCGACCCCGCCCATCTCGCCGGATCCCTCACCAAGGGACCGGACTTCGCCGCCGTGCTGGAGCGCGGGCGGCCAGGACGGTTCGGTGACCTGAGGCTGGTCCCCTGCCGGGACATCCCGCTCGTGCTCGTCGTCTCGCAGCGCTGAAGGGGGCAGGCGGTCAGGTCCCCGGGGCCGGCACCACCGTCAGATGCGCGGCCGTCTGCCGCGTCCTGCGGGCCCGGGGCCGCTCGCGGCGGGTCTCCCGCAGCACCAGCGTGATCCGGGTGTACCCCATGTCCTGCAGCGTCCGCGGCGTCTCGTCCACCACACGGCAGTCGGTGGCACCCCAGCGCGGATCGGGATGCCTCAGGGCGCGCACGGCGCCGTCGTGCGCCACGGCCTGTTCGCCGACCGCGCGGATCCAGTGCGGCAGGCCCTGCCGGTAGGCGGCCTCCATGATCGGGTCCTGGGCGATGTCACGGCGGATCGACTGCAGCCCGTGGTCGTGGCCGTAGCGCTCCACGGCGGCCGCGAAGTGCGCCAGCATCGGCAGGCACCAGCTCGACTCGTGCTCACCGAGGACCGTGGCCGCGTCGGGGTGGAAGAGGACGAACCTGAGGAAGTTGTCGGCCGGCATGGCCGTCGGGTGCGGGCCCACCTCACGGAAAAGTGACGCGAAAGCGTTGTTGGAGAGGACTACGTCCCAACGGTGGTCGATGACGACGGACGGAAACGGAACGGCCTCAAGGAGGACGGAGTAGTCCTCCAGATACGCCTGGGCGTCGAGACTCTCGGGGACGGGCCGCGGTGCCGACCGCTGCCCACCTGCCTGATATGCCATCGGGAGGTCACCCCTCTTGCCTCTGCGGCCTTCACGCGGCGCCTTGATCCTGCGGTCCCGAGGCGGATCGTGTCAACTATCGTGGCATTTCGTGCTGGTTGACGGCTGAAATTGGCCACAGTTGTGGCGACGTCTGGATGTGAGTTCGAACTACCCGGTAATCTCCGTCGAGTTCACGGCAACCGCTTGTGAGAAGCCTGTGAGATACGTAGGAGATCTGTCGGTGACGGAAGGCTTCGAGGGTCCGGGCACCACGGCGGCGAGCGCTGCGCTGCCGGCCGTCGTCGACCGCGTCACCGCGCTCGCCGACCGGCTCGGCGTGGCCCACGCGGAGGTCTTCGACACGGGCCGTCTGTCCGCCGCCTCGGGAGTGCCCGAGCCCGTGGTCAGGGCCCTGCTGAGCGGCCGTCCGGCGGGCGAACCCGATGTGCAGGAGCGGTTCCTGCAGCGTCTGGACCTGCTGCGCCGCACCCGGCTCAAGCCCAACGGGCGCAAGTACACCCAGCAGGAGATCGCCGACGGCGCGGGCATGTCGCGCCAGCAAGCGGGCGCGCTCATCAACGGCGACCGGCGCCCCACCATGGAGCACTGCGACGCCATCCAGCGCTTCTTCCGGGTGCACGCCGGCTTCCTCACGGCCGAGGACCCCGAGGCCCTCACGGGCACCCTGCAGAGCACCGAGCAGGAACTGCTGCAGAAGCTCGCCGAGCGGGAGGAGGCCGCGGCCGACGACGACCCGCTGGAGCGGCTGCTCCAGGACCACGGCGTCCGCGGGATCGCCTGGCGGGCCGCGCAACTGCCCACCGACCAGCACCGCGACAAGGTCGCCGAGTGGCTGGACATGCTCCTGGAGAGCGTCAAACGGCCCGAGTCGTGAGCCGGGGGAGAGCCGTGGGCATCGGAATGGACATGCGCCGCCTGTGCCACGAGCTGCTCGGGGAACGCTCGCCGCACCCGCCCGGCCCGACGACCTCTACGGCGCCCTGTGCGCGGCGATGAGCAGGCGCCGCGGCCGGCCGGTCCACTTCCGTACGGCCGCCTTCCCGGCCGGGACCGCGAGCGGGCTGTGGCTCGACATGAGCGACCGGGACCTCGTGGTGATCGAGGAACGGACCGCGCCGGACCACCAGTTGGTGATCCTCGGCCATGAGCTGTGGCACATGACGGCCGGGCACCGCGGCCATCACGTCGAGGGCGCCCGGGTCGCGGCCCGGCTGCTCGGCGACGACGCCGACCTGCGCGCCACCGTCCGCACGGTGGCCGCCCGCAGCCGCTTCGACCTCGCCGACGAGCAGGAGGCGGAGAGCTTCGGCCTGCTTCTGGGCAGCAAGTGCCGCACGTGGCTTGCCGGTTCAGGACATCGCGCGCCGGTGCAGCGTGATCACCTGGCGGGGCGGATCGAGGCGTCGCTCGGGTATCCCGGACCGCAGGGCTGAGCGGCCTCGGCTTCCTCACGTCGCGCTGCGCTCACTCGCCTCCCTCAGTTCGCACTCCACCTGGCGGTTGCCGGCCGTGTCCGGACGGCCTGCGCCGGTCCCGGGACGCCCCTGCATGAGCAGCTCGCGCCAGTGCTCGCGGCTCCAGTCGGCCGGGACCGTACCCGCCGTGAAGTCCTCGACCAGCGAGACGAACCGCGCGGGGTCGCTGTGGAACGGGAAGTGGCCCGCCTGCTCGAAGATCTCCAGACGGCTGCCCGGCATGGCCTCGTGCGCCCCGTACGCATGCCGTACGGGCACCACGCTGTCGCGGTCGCCCCACAGCAGCATGGTCGGCATGCCCTCGGTCAGATAGCACCGGTCGAGCATGGTGACGACCTGGCCGCGCCAGTCGACGACCGCGCGCAGGGTGCGGATGAAGGCGTTGCGCGAGGTCTCGTCCGGCAGGGCGTCGACGAGGGTGAGCAGTTCGGGGGCGTCCTGGCCGAGGTCGGTGTCCAGCAATCGCATCAGGCGGACCGCGAGGCTCACTTGGAGCCGCATGCCCGGCAGCCGAAGCGCCGACAGCAGCAGATGGGCACCGGGCAGGGAGACCAGCCGCAGGACGGGGTTGACCTCGCGGCCGACACCGCCCGCGCTGACCAGGATGAGCCGCTCGGTGCGCTCGGGGAACTGGTAGGCGAACTGCATGGCCACGCCGCCGCCCAGCGAGTGCCCGACCAGCGTCGCGGACTCGATGCCGAGCGTGGTGAGCAGGTCCCGCACGCCGTTGGCGTACGCGGCCACCGAGTAGTCGGCGCGCGGCTTGTCCGAGGCGCCGTGGCCGAGCAGGTCGGGGGCGATCACGGTGTGCGTGCGCGCGAGGTCCGGGATCAACTCCGCCCAGGTGGCCGAGGAGTCCCCGATGCCGTGGACGAGGACCAGCGCCGGGCCCTCGCCCGCCATGCGGAAGGCACGCCGGTAGCCGTGCACCACGCGGTACTTCAGCTTCAGTTCCCCGTCCCCCACAGGGCGCAGCCGTACGGAGCGCACCGGGCCCCGGCCCAGGACGTCGACCATGCACTCGCCTCCCCGTTCCCCGGCCGCGCGCAAGCGGCCGCATCCCTTGTCCTCCAGCGTAGAACCGGTTTCCCCCAAGGGATTTCACGGACGTTTCGCCTCCGCTGCACGGGCGGCCGGCGCGCCGGGGTACCGCCGCCCGGGCGACGCCGTGAGCTGGGCCGACACCCCATTGTCAGTGGTGGCAGGCAAGCTGGAGTCGCGCCCCTTCGTACGGGCGCGGAGAGATGACGCCGACAGGGGAGAGCCGACGATGCCCACTGCCGTACTGACCGACCGCGAGCGGACCGCCGTGAAGGCCTATCTGCGCCTGTTGCACACCGTACGAGCCGCGTTCGACGGTCCTCCTGGCGATCCTCGACCACCCGTCGTACCGCCCGCCGTCCTGGAGGAGGCCGAACAGGCGCTGTCGGCCGCGGGCCTGACGGGGAACGAGGAGGAGTTCTTCCGCCTGCTGCAGACCTGGTGCCCCGAGCCGTGACGACCGCTCAGAGAGGCTTCAGGGGGTGTGGGAGACGGTGATCGCCGTCGCCGCAAGACCCCGCTGGACGGTCCACCGGCCCTCGAAGTGGCCGAGCCGCCGGCCGCCGACCACCGGGCCGGGGACGAGGAGTTCGGCGCGGAGGCCGCCGCGCAGCGGCGCGCCCGGGTCGACGGACACCTCGATGTCGGCCTCCGTGAAGTCCAGCCACTGCCCGGTCAGGGGGAACCACGCCTTGTAGACGGACTCCTTGGCGCTGAACAGCAGCCGGTCCCAGTGGACCCCGGGATGCCGCGCGGCCAGGCGGCGCAGCCGGGCGACCTCGGTGGGCAGGGCGACGGCGTCCAGGACGCCCTCCGGGAGCGGCTGGTGGGGTTCGGCGTCGATGCCGAGGGAGGCCAGGTCGGCGGCGCGGACCAGGGCGGCGGCGCAGTAGCCGTCGCAGTGGGTCATGCTGCCGACGAGCCCGGCCGGCCAGCCCGGCGCTCCGCGCTCGCCGGGCAGCAGCGGCTGCGGCGGCACGCCGAGCTTGTCCATGGCACGGCGCGCGCAGGCCCGGACGAGGGCGAACTCACGGCGGCGCTTGGGCACGGCCTGTGCCACGACCGCGGCCTCCTCGGGGTACAGCGGCGCGTACTCGCTGCCGTCGTCGCCCTGCACCTCCACGGCCACCACCTCGTGCGGCAGCAGCTCCTCGATCACCCGACGCCCACCTCCTTCGGCAGCACGCGGCGCAGTCGGCCCGGCGGCCCGGGCCGCTTGCGCCACTCACGCGGGTAGCCGACCGAGACCTCCTCGAAGCGGACGCCCTCATGAAAGGTGGTCCGCGGGATGTGCAGGTGCCCGTAGACCATGGTCTCCACGCGGAAGCGCCGGTGCCAGTCGGCGGTCAGGCCGGTGCCGCACCACATGGCGAACTCGGGGTGCCACAGGACGTCGCAGGGGTGCCGGTCCAGCGGGTAGTGGTTGACGAGCACGGTGGGCAGGTCCGCGGGCAGTTCGGCGAGCCGGCGTTCGGTCTCGGCGACCCTGGCCCGGCACCAGGCCTCGCGGCTCGGGTAGGGATCGGGGTGCAGCAGGTACTCGTCGGTGCACACGATGCCGGTCCCGTGCGCGTACTCCAGACCCTCCGCCTTGGTGCCGCAGCCGGCCGGCAGGAACGAGTAGTCGTAGAGGAGGAAGAGGGGCGCCACGGCGACGGGGCCGTCGGGGCCCTCCCAGACCGGGTAGGGGTCCTCGGGGGTGACGACGCCCAGTTCGCGGCACATCTCGACGAGGTGCTCGTAGCGGGCGACGCCGCGCAGGGTGACGGGGTCCTTGGGGTGGGTCCACAGCTCGTGGTTGCCCGGCACCCAGATCACCTTGGCGAAGCGGCTCGCGAGAGTCTTCAGAGCCCAGCGGATGTCGGACGCGATCTCCGAGACGTCACCGGCCACGAGCAGCCAGTCACCGTCCGACCCGGGGCGCATCTCCTCGACCAGGGCACGGTTCTCGGTGTATCCGATGTGCAGGTCGCTGATGGCCAGCAGCTGTCCGGCACCCCCGGCCGTCGACGTCACCTCGCGTCCCCCTCCACACCGAGCGCACTCACGAACGGCACCACGAGAACACACGGCACGGCCTGCCGACAAGGCGGCCCGTCGGGTGCGGGGTCTCCGGGAATCCGTAACACGGACGTTGCACGCGCACCCCTCGCGAGGCCGTATGATCGCCCCGACACCACCGCCTCGAACTCCCTTCAGACAGGGCGGTTTGGTGACCCTCCAAACACCCCTGCCCGGGCACGGGCCGCTCCGCCCTGCCCGCACACCGTAAAGGCGGCCTGCATGGTCTCTCGCGTACGCGTCTGGCTCAACCGCACGTACGCGGAGAACGTCTTCTTCATGGATCAGCTGCGCCGAAATCCCAGTGATCGCGCGGTGGAGATCCATGCGACGCACGGGGACGCGGACTCCCCCGTACTGGCCGCCGCCGACACCGCCGAGCTGGAGCCGGAGGGCCTGTCCCCGGCCGGGTACGTGGAGTTCGCGCTGGACCAGTGCCAGCGGCGCGGCATCGACGTGTTCGTGCCCCGGCTGCACCAGTCGGCGGTCGTGGCGCACCGCGCGGAGTTCGAGGCCGTGGGCACGGCACTGCTGGCGCCGCCGCCTGAGGCCGTGGCCGTCTTCGAGGACAAGGTCATCGCCTACGAGGCCGTGCAGGCGATCGGCGCCCCGGTGCCGCCTTGGTGGCGGGTCCGGTCGGCGGACGAACTCGTGGCTGCCGTAGAGGAGTTGGAGGCGGACGGGCACACGCCGTGCTTCAAGCCCGCGTCCGGCGCGGGCGGGGTCGGCTTCCGCATGATCACCCGCTCGCCCTTCTCGACGGTGCACCTGAGCGGCTTCCCCAGCCCGTACGTGCCGCTCGACCTGGTCGTCGGGGCACTGCGGGAGTCCGAGGATCCCGTCGACTGGCTGGTGATGCCGCGCCTGGAGCAGCCGGAGGTGTCGGTGGACTGCCTCACCGGCCCCGACAACAGGGTCCGGCTGGCCGTGGGCCGCACCAAGAACGGCCGCCGCCGCGGCTTCACGCTGCACGAGCAGTGGCTGGAGCCGGCGCGCCGGATCGCCGAGGGCTTCGGGCTGCACCACCTCTCCAACATCCAGTTCCGCATGTACGGCGACCGGCCGGTCCTGATGGACGTCAACACGCGCCCGGCGGGCGGGCTGCACCAGCTCTCCCAGTGCGGCATCAACGCCCCTTGGGCAGCCGTGCAGTTGGCGCTGGGCGAGGACCCGGGCGAGATCACGCCGCCCTTCCTCGGCCAGGACTACACGGTGGTGTCGGGGCCGCGCCCGCTGCGCCCGGTGACGCTGCCGCTGCAGCGCGGCCAGGAGCCGGAGACCCTGCTGCCGGCCGTGCCCGCCCCGGCCGCGGGACCGGCGGGGCCCGTCCCGGCGGACACCGGCACCCGGGCGATCACACGGGCCTGACACCCGCACCGTCGACCGGTCTGGACCAATCATGGCGCAGCACCTTGACACCATGATTGGTCCATACCAACTTGGTTGCGCACCTTCCTGCACTCCCGAACACCCCCATTTCTCCAGGGAGATCGCATGCGCACCACTTTCGGGCGTCACAGACGCCGGCTCTTCGCACTCCTCGGCTCCGCCGCCCTCGCGCTCGCGGGAGCCATCGCCCTCCCCGGCACCGCCCAGGCGGCCAACGTCCTGTCCAACCCCGGCTTCGAGTCGGGCAGCCTCTCCCCGTGGACCTGCTCCGGCAGCCTCGGCTCCGTCGTCTCCTCCCCCGTGCACGGCGGCTCCAAGGCCCTGCAGGGAGCGGTGACCTCCGGCGACAACGCGCAGTGCACCCAGACCGTCTCGGTCCAGCCGAACACGACCTACTCGCTGAGCGGCTGGGTGCGCGGCTCCTACGTGTACCTGGGGGTCGACGGCGGCGCCTCGACCTGGACCACCTCGCCGTCCGCGTACAGCCGGCTCTCCGTCTCCTTCACCACCGGCGCCTCGCAGACCAGCGCGAAGATCTACGTCCACGGCTGGTACGCGCAGGGCACGTACTGGGCCGACGACATCAGCCTGGACGGCCCCGGCGGCGGAGGCGGGGGTGACACCCAGGCGCCGACCGCGCCCACCGGGCTGACCTCGACCGGCAAGACCTCCTCCAGCGTGTCGCTGAAGTGGAACGCCTCCACGGACAACACGGGCGTGACCGCGTACGACATCTACAGCGGCTCCAACCAGGTGCTCAGCGTCTCCGGCACGAGCGCCACAGTCAGCGGGCTGTCGTCCAGTACGGCGTACACCTTCACCGTCAAGGCGCGCGACGCGGCCGGGAACGCCTCCGGCGCGTCCAACTCCGTGAGCGTGACGACGGACGCGGGCGGTGGCGGCGGCACCGGGTTCAAGCAGGCCGCGCCCTATCTCTACGAGGGCTGGGGCGACCCGCCGAGCCCGTCCACGGTGATGAGCGCGACCGGCGTCAAGTGGTTCACGATGGCCTTCGTGCTCGACTCCGGCGGCTGCAACCCGGCCTGGGACGGCAGCCGGCCGCTGACCGGCGGCGCCGACCAGAGCGCGATCAACGCCATCCGCTCCGCGGGCGGTGACATCGTGCCGTCCTTCGGCGGCTGGCAGGGCAGCAAGCTCGGCGCCAACTGCTCCTCCGCGAGCGCGCTCGCGGGCGCCCTGCAGAAGGTCATCGACGCCTACTCGCTCAAGGCGATCGACATGGACATCGAGAACTCCGACGAGTTCGAGAACGAGGCCGTCCAGGCGAAGATCCTCACCGCGCTGAAGACGGTCAAGGCCAACAACCCCGGCCTGAAGACCATCGTCACCTTCGGAACGTCGACCACCGGCCCGACGTACTACGGCAACCGGCTCATCGAGCAGGCCCAGTCGCTGAACGCCGGCATCGACGTCTTCACCATCATGCCGTTCGACTTCGGCGGCGGCTCCGACATGTACGGCAGCACCGTCAACGCCGCGGAGGGCCTGAAGGCCAAGTTGAAGTCGACCTTCGGCTGGGACGACGCCACCGCGTACTCCCACATCGGCATCTCCGGCATGAACGGCCTGTCCGACCAGCAGGAGACCACCACCCCGGCGATCTGGACCCAGATCCGGGACTGGGCGAACAGCCATCACATCGCCCGGCTCGCCTTCTGGTCGGTCAACCGCGACCGGCCGTGCCCGGGCGGCGGCGTGGTGAGCAACTGCTCCGGCATCAGCCAGAACAACTGGCAGTTCACCTCGATCACGGCCGGGTTCACCGGCTGAGGCCGGCGGGCCGGCCCGCCGGCTGAAGCTCGCCCCTCAATGGCGTGGGGGTGCCCCGACCGGGTACCCCCACGCCTTCGCCAACTCCGCGAGCCGCGGCGGCAGTCCGGCCATGTCGTCGGCGGCGCGGGCGGGCTGGATACGGCCCGACTTGATGGTGCTGGACCAGTCGCCCAGCTGCGGCCGGAAGGTGCCGTGGTCCTTGGCGCCGTAGTCGAGCATGCCGCTCTCCCAGTCGACGCCGAGGTACTCGCACAGGCCGCGCGTGGTCCGCTCCGGTTCGGCGGTGAGGTCCTCGTACGTCACCACGTGTGCGTCGAGGGCGTGCCGCGCCGCCTCCAGCTTCTCGCTGTAGTCGAGGACCTCGGCGCGGATGGCCTCGTGGTCCGGGTCCGCGCGGCGGTCGGTCAGCGAGGCGATGACCGCTCCCGGGTGGCGCAGCAGCAGGATGTAGCGGGCGTTCGGCCAACATCGGTGCAGCCGCGGCCAGATGAGGGTGTTCGGCGGCGTCTTGTCGACGATGACGTCCTTGCCGCTGCGGGTCAGCTCCAGGTGCAGCACCCGGTCCCACAGCAGATGCTCCAGTTCGTCCTTGTCGAGCTGGAGCTCCTTCATGGCGTCGGCGGTGAACTCGCGCGAGAGGTGGACGTGCACCGTCCGCAGATGCATCTCGTGCGGGGCGCGGATCCGGCTGTGGCTGTTCAGCAGCACCCGCAGCAGGGTCGAGCCGGAGCGCACCGAGGACAGGACGAAGACCGGCGACTCCACCATGCGCGGGGCGGGAGGGGCGGTGCAGAGCGGCTCGGGGCCGCGTGGGGACGGCACGGCGTCGAGGGTCCGGCGCGGCGGACTCACCGCCTGGGCCATGAGCCTCCCCCGACGCTTGAGACCCCTTCGTATCGCGGACATACGCCGGTCACTCACGTTGACACCTTCCTCTTACCCTTTGGGCCGCATCCCAGGGGGTACAGGCGAACCACAGATGTCGCGCAGCGGAACGGAACGGGTCACGGGCGCCCTCAAAGCACCCGTGACCAGGAGATTTACCGCACTCTTAATTTTCGATGGAAATCACGTGCGGCCCGAGCCCCGGTACAGCTCCAGTTCGCCGTCCAGCTCGACGGCGAGCACGGTGGCGTACGGGTCCAGGTCGGCCGCGGCCGGCGGGTCGATCCACAGCACGCCGACCGCCTCGTGCAGCCCCCCGACGACCTGGTGGGAGAGTTCGGTGCCGGTGCCGAGCACGGTGACCTTGCGGACCCCAGCGGCCAGCCCGCGGACACCGATCTCGGAGCGCGGGGCGTCCAACAGGACGAGGTAGAGGGTGCGCCGGTCCGCCGACAGGGTGCTGGGCCCGTAGTGGTGCCCGGCCGGCAGTCCGCGCACCGTCCCGTACACCGCGTCCTCGTGCCGGCGGATCCACTCCCCCAGCCCCTCCAGGCGCTCGGCCTGCGGCTCGGGGATGGTGCCGTCCTCCCTCGGGCCGACGTCCAGCAGCAGGTTGCCGCCCCCGCCGATGGTCTCGGTGAAGTAACGGACGAGCTGCGCGAGCGACTTGTGGTGGTGGTCGTGGTGCTGGTAGCCCCACGAGTCGTTGATCGTCAGGCACAGCTCCCACGGCCCCTCGGGCGGCACGATGGGGGCACCCTGCTCGGGGGTGGCGTAGTCGCCCTCGCCGAGCATGCGCGCGTTGAAGACGACGTCCGGCACGTACGAGCGGACGAGCGCGGCGAGTTCGGGGATGCGCCACTGCTCCTCGCTGCGCTCCCACTCACCGTCGAACCACATCAGGTCCGGGCGGCAACGCGCGGCCAACTCCCCCACCTGGCCGTCCCGGTAGGCGATGAACCGCTCCCAGGCCGCCAGGTCCTCGTCCTCGGCCGCGCACTCCGAGTAGCGGTTGTCCTCCATCTCGGGCGGACGGCCCGGCTTGCGGGTGGAGGCGTAGTCGGGGTGGTTCCAGTCGGAGTGGGAGTAGTAGAGGCCGACCTTGAGTCCCTTCTCCCGCAGGGCCTCGGCGTAGGGGCCGACGTAGTCCTTGCCGAGGTTGAGGTCGCCGTACCGCGTGTCCCACAGGGCCACGCCGTCATGGTGACGACTCGTCAGCACCGCGTACCGGGCGCCGGCGCGGGCGAACAGGTCCGCCCACCGCCGCGGGTCGTACTCGGCGCCCGTGAAGCGCTCCAGCTGGGACATGTACCGCTCGTGCGGCACGATGTCGTCGTAGAACGACCAGGACTCCTGGACGCCGTCGACGGCATAGATGCCCCAGTGCACGAAGATCCCCAACTTGGCGTCGGTGAACCAGGGTTGTATCGCCATCCGGTCATCCCCTCCGCAGCCGGAGCGTCAGGATCTGGAACGGCCGCAGCGTGACGCGGACACCGCCGCCGGCGATCTCCGCGTCCTCCAGCCGCCGCTCCAGCAGGTCCGTCACCTCGGCGCCGGCCAGTGGGAAGCCGGCACGCAGCACGCCCTGGCCGCGGCCGCCGCGGGACTCGTAGAGCCGCACCACCACATCGCCCGAGGCGTCGTCGGCGAGCTTCACGGCCTCGACGGTCACGCCCTCGCCGTCCACGGAGACCACCGGCTCCGGCGCGCCCGCCGCATCCGCCACCCGCAGCGGGAGGTTGAGGGCGTAGCCCTCGGCGACGGCGTCCTCGATGCTCGCGCCCGGCAGCAGCGAGTAGACGAAGCGGTGGCGTCCCTGGTCGGCCTCCGGGTCCGGGACGCGCGGGGCGCGGACCAGACTGAGGCTGACCCGGGTCGTGGTGCCGCCGTCCTCGCGGACCGTGCGGGAGACGTCGTGGCCGTAGGTCGAGTCGTTGATGACCGCGACGCCGTAGCCGGGCTCGGCGATGTGCACCCAGCGGTGGCCGGAGACTTCGAAACGGGCCGCCTCCCAGCTGGTGTTGGTGTGCGTGGGCCGCTGGATGTGCCCGAACTGGATCTCCGCGGAGGAGTGCGGCGCCCGGATGTCCACCGGGAAGCCCGCCTTGAGGATCTTCTCGGCCTCGTGCCAGTCGATGTCGGTCGCGAAGTCGATACGGGGGCTGCCGGCCCGCAGCGTGATCGTCTGGGTGATCTTCGAGCCCTTGCCGAAGGAGCGCTCGACCCGGATCGAGCCGGCCAGCGGGTCCGCCTCGGTCACGGTGACCGCCTCGGTCTCCAGGAGGTCCGTGTAGCGGTTCTTGTAGTGCTTGTCGATGTCCCAGGCGTCCCAGTAGTTGGGCAGGTCGGTGTGCAGGCGCAGCAGGTTGCCGCGCTCGGCGAGGACTTCGCGGTTCGCCCGCAGGTCGAACACCGAGGACAGGGTGCCGTCCTCGGCGACCTCGACCCGGACGAGGCCGTTGTCGAGGACACGGCCGTCGACCGTCACCGGCTGCGGCGGCTTTGCTGCGGTGAGCGGCGCACTGCCGCTCGCGGGCACGTGCACGTGGACGGGCGCGCCCTCGGACGTGCGGACCACCTCGGCGCGGGCGTAGGGGCTGGTGTTGAACACCCGGGGGCCGCCACCGCCCAGGGCGGCGATCGCCTCCGCCGTCAGCGCCTCCAACTCCCCGGCCACCCGCGCGTATTCGGCCTCCGCCTCGCGGTGCACCCAGGCGATCGAGGACCCCGGCAGGATGTCGTGGAACTGGTGCAGCAGCACCGTCTTCCACAGCCGGTCCAGCTTCTCGTACGGGTAGGAGTAGCCGCTCGCGTGGAGTGCGGCCGTCGTCGCCCACAACTCGGCCTCGCGCAGCAGGTGTTCGCTGCGGCGATTGCCCTGCTTGGTGCGGGCCTGGGACGTGTAGGTGGCGCGGTGCAGCTCCAGGTAGAGCTCGCCGTTCCAGACGGGGGCGTCCGGGTACTCCTCGCGGGCCTTGGCGAAGAAGGTGTCGGGGTGCTCGACGACGACCTTGGGCGAGCCCTCCAGGTCGGCGAGCCGGCGCGCCCGCTCCATGATCTCGCGGGTGGGGCCGCCACCACCGTCGCCCCAGCCGAAGGGCGCCAGCGAGCGTGTACCGCCGCCCTTCTCCGCGTAGTTGCGCACCGCGCGGTCCATCTCCTCACCGCTGAACCGGGCGTTGTAGGTGTCCACCGGCGGGAAGTGGGTGAAGATGCGGGTGCCGTCGATGCCCTCCCACCAGAAGGTGTGGTGGGGGAACTTGTTGGTCTGGTTCCAGGAGATCTTCTGGGTGAGGAACCACTCGTTGCCTGCGAGCTTGGCGAGCTGCGGATAGGCGGCGTTGTAGCCGAAGGAGTCCGGCAGCCAGACGCCCTTGGTCTCGATGCCGAAGTGCTCGATGAAGAACCGCTTGCCGTGGACGAGTTGGCGGGCGATCGCCTCGCCGCCGGGCAGGTTGCCGTCGGACTCCACCCACATGCCGCCGACCGGCGCCCACTGGCCCTTGGCGACGGACTTCTTGATCCGCTCCCACACCTGCGGGTAGTTGTCGCGCACCCACTCGTACTGCTGGGCCTGCGAGCAGGCGAAGATGAAGTCCTCGTACTCGTCGGCGAGCGCGGTGACGTTGGAGAAGGTGCGGGACGTCTTGCGCTTGGTCTCGCGGATGGGCCACAGCCACGCGGAGTCGATGTGTGCGTGGCCGACGCCGGAAATGGTGTGCGCGCTGGCGTGGGCGGGCCTGGCCAGCACCGGTGCGAGCACCTCGCGGACGGCGGCGGCACTGCCGGACACGTCGTCCAGGTCGAGTGCGTCCATGGCGCGGTCCAGGGCGTGCAGGATCTCGTGGCGGCGCGGCTCGTGCTCGCCGAGGTGGACCATGAGTTCGCGCAGCACCTGGAGGTCCAGGTCGAGGTGGAAGATTTCCTCGTCGAGGACGGCGAGGTCGGCGCGCCTGAAGGTGTAGAGCGGCTTGTCGCCTGCCGTGAGCACGTCGCCCAGGGGCGTGGGCCCGGCGAAGTCGTTGGCCAGGATGTCGGGGTTGGAGGCGGCCTCGACCAGGTAGTGGATCACCTCGCCGCCCGCGGCCGGGTCGGCGATCGGCACGTACTGGTTGAGCGGGTTGACCGCCTTCAGCGGCGTCCCGTCGGTGAGGTGGACCAGCGCCTCGGCCTGGTTGCCCGGCCAGTCGCCGACGAAGCCGAGGTCGATGACGGCCTCGACGCGCCGGCCGGCCCACTCGGCGGGCACCTGCCCCCGCATACGGAACCACGTGGTGCCCCAGGGCGGACCCCAGGGGGTGCCCATCGCGAAGGACTCGTAGGAGGCGGCCGTCGCCGCCTCGAACGGGACGGGCTCGCCCGGCGCCTGCCAGGCCTCGACCGTCAGAGGGACGGTGGCCGCGTAGAGCGCGGGCCTGATGCGCTGGTTGTGGAGGCGCTCGGCGCGCTCCTCGATCCGGCGGCGTTCGTCGTGCATGAGAGGTCTCCAGAGAGGGCGGCGGGGCGGCGAGCGCGCGGGGGAAAGCGCTTTCGGCCGGGAGCTTACTTCAGGTAGGAAAGGCCCGGGTGAACGTCCGTGTAGCCCTCGACCAGCCGTCGGGCCACATTCACGGAGTCGACGAGCGGATGCAGCGCGAACGCCTTCACCGCCGTCGCCCGGGAGCCCGACCCGGCGGCGGCCAGTACCTCGCGCTCGACCGCCTTGACCGCGCAGACCAGGCCGGTGGCGTGGTCGGGCAGCGGGGCGACGGTGACCGGGTGCGCGCCGTTGGCGTCGACCAGGCACGGGACCTCGATGACGGCCTCGGTGTCGAGCACCGACAGGGTGCCGCGGTTGCGTACGTTCAGGATCAGCGTGGTGCGCTCGTCGCGGGCGATGGCCCGCATCAGGGCGAGGGCGACCTTCTCGTAGCCGCCGGAGAGGTCGTCGGCGTCGCGTTCGCCCGCGCCCGCGGTCTCCCGGTTCTCGGCCATGTACGTCGCCTCGCGCTCGGCGCGGGTGCGGTCCCAGGTGGCGAGCGCCCTGGCGTCGGGTTTGCGCATCTCCTCGTAGAAATGAGCCTGCTGGTCGCGGAGGAAGGCGCCGCGGGTCTTCTCGGCCTGCTGGTAGGCGCGCACGGCCTCGCGGTTGAAGTAGTAGTAGTGCAGGTACTCGTTGGGGATGGCGCCGAGGGACTGGAGCCAGTCCACGCCGAAGAGCTTGCCCTCCTCGAAGGAGCCGAGCAGGTCGGGATCGGCGAGCAGCCGCGGGAGTTCGTCGCGCCCCGCGATGTGCAGGCCGCGCACCCAGCCGAGGTGGTTGAGGCCGACGTAGTCGATCCACGCCTCCTCCGGGTTGGCGCCGAGGACACGGGCGATACGGCGGCCGAGGCCGACCGGGGAGTCGCAGATGCCGATGACGCGGTCGCCGAGGTGGCGGGACATGGCCTCGGTGACCAGGCCCGCCGGGTTGGTGAAGTTGATGACCCAGGCGTCGGGCGCGAGGCGGGCCACGCGCCGGGCGATGTCGACGGCGACGGGGACGGTGCGCAGGCCGTACGCGATACCGCCCGCGCCGACCGTCTCCTGGCCGAGGACGCCCTCCGCCAGGGCCACGCCCTCGTCGTCCGCCCTGCCCTCCAGGCCGCCGACGCGGATCGCGGAGAAGACGAAGTCGGCGCCGCGCAGGGCCTCGTCGAGGTCGGTCGTGGCGGTCACGGTGGGGGCGTCGGGGCTGCCCGCCGCCTGCTCGGCCAGGACCCGGGCGACCGCGCCCAGCCGGCCGGCGTCCAGGTCGTGCAGCACGACCTCGGTGACCCGCCCCTCGGCGTGGTCGGTCAGGAGCGCCCCGTACACCAGCGGCACCCGGAACCCGCCGCCGCCCAGAATCGTCAGCTTCACGCCTGTGCCTTTCCTGCCGGCACGACCTCTACGCCCGCCTCCTCCAGGGAGGAACGGGTCGCCGGGTCGACCGGCGCGTTCGTCACCACCACGTCCAGGTCCTCAGGACCGCAGACCTTCGCCATGCCCGTACCCGGGAACTTCGCCGTGTCCGCGAGCAGCACTACCTTGTCGCTCGCCTTGATCATGGCGCGCTTGACCGGCACCTCGACGACCGTCGTGTCCATCACCTGCCCACCAGGGCGCACTCCACTGGTGCCCAGGAAGAGCCAGTCCGCGTGCAGCTGGCGGAGATTGTCCTCGGTGAGGAAGCCGACCAGGGAGCGGTACTCGCGGCGGACCATGCCGCCGAGCAGCACCAGCTCGATGCCCTCGTCGTCGGCGAGCTCCTCGTAGACCACCAGGTTGCTGGTGATCACGGTGAGCCGGCGGCCGTGCAGCTGGCGGGCCAGCCGGTAGGCGGTGGTGCCGATGTCGAGCAGCACCGACTGGCCGTCCGCGACCATCTCCGCGGCGCGTGCGGCTATCGCGTCCTTCTCGGCCACGCGCACCTCGGCGACCTCGGCGAAGGGCTGGTCGCCCTCGTCCGCGACGGCCCCGCCGTGCACACGGGTGAGCAGCCCGTCCTCCTCCAGCTTGACCAGGTCGCGCCTGATCGTGGCGGGACTCACGTCCAGCTTCGCGGAGAGGTCGGTCACGGACGCGGGGCCGCCGGAGCGCAGGGCCCGCAGGATGAGTTGATGTCGTCGTTCAGCCAGCACGTCGTGAACACTACTCGTCATCTTCGCTCACTTCCATGCTCACTTCTGTTTGGGTATTGACCAATCTCGCGGAGCGGCGCACGATTCCCGTCATCGAAATTGACGGGTTTTGACGAGAGGCTGCGCGTGGACGACGACAGGCCCGAGGTGCTGCTGACCGGGCTGCTCTTCTACGACCTCGTCCTCACGGGGCTCGGGAAGCCGCCGACGCCGGGCGAGGAGATCTGGACGGCCGACATGGGCTGCGGCCCCGGCGGCATCGCGAACCTCGCGGTGGCCGCGTCCCGCTTCGGCCTGCGCACCTCGCTGGCCACGGTCTTCGGCGACGACTTCTACGGCGCCTACTGCCGCGACGTCCTCGGCGGCCAGGAGGACGTCGACCTCTCGCTCTCCCGCACCGCGGACGGCTGGCCCACCCCCGTCACCGTCTCGCTGGCCACCGGGCACGACCGGGCCCTGGTCACGCACGGCCAGGAGCCCCCGTACTCCCAGGACGCGCTGGTGGGCGACCCGCCGGAGGCCCGCACCGCCCTCGTCCACCTCGAGGCGGAGCCGCGCGAATGGCTCGCCAAGGCCGCCGCGAACGGCACGCAGATCTACGCCGACGTCGGCTGGGACCCCACCCAGCAGTGGTCCTCGGACCTGCTGGACCAGCTCGCCCTGTGCCATGCCTTCCTCCCCAACGAGACCGAGGCGATGGCCTACACCCGCACCGGCAGCGCGATGGCGGCCCTCGGCACGCTCTCCGAGCTGGTGCCGGTGGCCGTGGTCACCCGGGGTGGGGACGGCGCGGCCGCCGTCGACCAGACCACCGGCGAGTACGCGGAGGTCCCGGCCCTGGACATCGGCGTCGTGGACGCCACGGGCGCCGGCGACGTGTTCGGCGCGAGCTTCGTCGCGGCCTCCCTCGGCGGCTGGCCGCTCGAGGAGCGGCTGCGGTTCGCCGTCCTCGCCGCCGGGCTCTCCGTCGGTCACCACGGCGGCGCCCTCGCCGCTCCCGGCTGGTACGGCGTCGACCGCTGGTGGCGCTCCCTGACCGACCCCGGGCTGCAGCGCGCGTACGGCTTCCTCGCGGACCGGATCCCCGCGGACGTCGGCCCGCCGGTCCGGTACGCCCCCGTCACCCCGCCCGCACGGCCGCAGTGACCCATGTCCCTCTCATGCGAAGTCCAGAAAAGATCCGAAAGGCGGTGGGAGCTGTGCGGCTCTCACGAAGAGGCCTGCTGCGCGCGGGCCTGGCCGGTACGGCCGCCACGGCCCTCGGCGGCCTGACGTCCGGCTGTGCCGTACCGACCGGCTCGACCGGCCGGAACATGGTCCTGTGGTACTGGGACGGCGGCCTCGGCGACACGGTCCTGAAGAAGGCCAGGGCCCGTTACGACTCCACGGTGGACCTCAGGGCCGTCAAGATCGGCGGCTACTACCGGTCCAAGCTGATCACCACGCTCACCGGCCGCGCCCACGTCCCCGACATCGCGGGCCTCAAGGGCGAGGACATGGCGTCCTATCTGCCCGACGCCGAGCAGTTCGTGGACCTGCGCACGCTCGGGGCGGAGAAGTACAGGTCCCAGTACCTGCCGTGGAAGTGGCAGCAGGGCATCGCCGACGACGGAACCATGGTCGGCTTCCCCATCGACTGCGGCCCGGTGGCGCACTTCTACCAGTACCAGGTGTTCCGGAAGGCGGGACTGCCCTACGAACCCGCCGACGTCTCCGCGGAGTTGAACACCTGGGAGAAGTTCTTCGCGGCCGGTGAGCGGCTGCGGAAACGCATCCACGGGACCTCGCTGCTCACCGACGTCAACAGCGTCTTCGAGAACGTCGTGCAGCAGGGCGCCAAGCGCTACGTCGACAAGGACCGCCACTTCATCGGCGACCAGGAACACGTGCGCCACGCCTGGGCGCTGGCCGTGGAGGCCAAGCGGCGCGGCATCGTCTCCGACCTCGTCACCGGCACCCCGGACCAGATCTCCGCGGTGGACACCGGCAAGCTCCCCAGCCAGCTCGGCGCCTCCTGGGCGACGTACGACATCAAGAACGGCAATCCGAAGACCAAGGGCAGGTGGCGGATCGCCGACATGCCGGTGCGGCCGTCCAACAACGGCGGCTCGTTCCTGTCGATCACCAAGGCCTGCCGGGAACCCGAGCGGGCCTTCGAGATCATCGCGTGGATGCTCAACGCGGCCAACCAGGCCTCGGGTTACGTCGACGCGGGCCTGTTCCCCTCCACGCCCGCCTCCTACGACCTGAAGCAACTGCGCGAGCCCGACCCCTTCTTCGGCGGCCAGGTGACCACGGACGTCTTCGGCCCGGCCGCGCAGAAGATCGTGGTCGCCCACAACAGCCCGTACGACGTGGCGCTCGGGCAGCCCATCAAGGACGAGATCAAGAACGTCGGCGTCCTCGGCAAGGACCCGGACAAGGCCTGGAGTGACGCCATGAGCAAGTGCCGGCGCATCGCGAAGCACCTGGGGGTGAGTCACTGATGGCCACCGCCCTGGAGAAGCCTCCCGTCCTTGCGGACGCGGCCCCGACGGCCCGCCCCCGCACGGGATTCCGCAAGTACTGGCACCTCTACGCCGCGGTCTCCCCCTTCTACCTCCTCTTCCTCGCCTTCGGCCTGGTCCCCGTCGGCTTCTCGCTCTATCTGTCCTTCCACCGCTGGGACGGCCTCGGCCCGATGGAGTGGGCCGGGCTGTCGCAGTACCAGTACCTGCTCAGCGACACCGACTTCTGGAGCTCGATCGGCAACACGCTCCTCATCTGGGCGCTGGCCACCTTCCCCATGATCTTCCTGGCGATGGTGACGGCCGTGATGCTCAACTCGGCGGTCCGCTTCAAGAACGCCTACCGCTTCGCATACTTCCTGCCGAACGTCACCTCGGTCGTCGCCATCGCGATCGTGTTCGGCTCGGTCTTCTCCACCAACTTCGGCCTCGTCAACGCCCTGTTGCAGGCCGTGGGCCTGGACCAGGTGGCCTGGCTGAACACTCCGTGGGGCATCAAGGTCGCCATCGCGACGCTGATGACCTGGCAGTGGACCGGCTACAACGCGATCATCTTCCTCGCCGGCCTGCAGACCATCCCGGGCGAGCTCTACGAGGCGGCGCGGGTGGACGGCGCGAACCCCGTGCAGACGTTCTTCCGGATCACGCTGCCGATGCTGCGGCCGACGCTGCTGTTCGTGCTCGTGGTCTCGACGGTGACCGGTCTGCAGAGCTTCACCGAGGCCCAGGTGCTGCTGCAGAACACCTCCAACGACTCGACGTTCTCCGGGGGCCCGGACCACGCGGGCCGCACGATGGTCCTCTACTTCTTCCAGCAGACCTTCGACAACAACGACTTCGGCTACGGCGCCGCCGTGGCGTGGGGGATCTTCCTCGTCGTCGTCATCTTCTCGATCATCAACTGGCGCCTGGTGCAGCGCCGGGGCGAAGACTAGGAGGCCTGAACGCCATGGCATCCCTCCAGCACACCAAGCGCCCCCGGGGCATCAAGGGAACCCGCGGCCGGGGCATCGCGCTGCACGCCGTCCTGATCGCCGGACTGCTGCTGTCGGCCTTCCCGTTCTACTGGGCCGTCATCATGTCGACCCACACCTCCAGCGAGATCTTCTCCTATCCGCCCAAGCTGCTGCCCGGCTCGCACTTCCTGCAGAACGTCCGCAGCCTCTTCGACAACATCGACTTCTTCGGCTCGATGCTCAACTCGCTGCTGGTGGCGTCGTCGGTGACCTTCCTGGTCCTGTTCTTCGACTCGCTGGCCGCGTTCGTCTTCGCCAAGTTCCAGTTCCCGGGTCGCAGAGTGCTGTTCGCCCTGCTCATGGCGATCTTCATGGTGCCGACGCAGATGGCGATCATCCCGCAGTTCGTGATGATGGCGAAGATCGGCTGGATCGGCTCCATGACGGCGCTGATCGTGCCGGCCGCGGCCAACGCCTTCGGCATCTTCTGGATGCGCCAGTACATGAAGAGCGCCATCCACGACGAGCTGCTCGACGCCTCGCGCATCGACGGCGCGAGCTTCCTGCGCCAGTACTGGCACGTGGCCCTCCCCGTGGTCCGGCCGGGCCTGGCCTTCCTCGGCATCTTCACCTTCATGGGTCAGTGGAACGACTACGCCTGGCCCCTGATCTCCCTCACCAACCCCGACAACGTGACCCTCCAGGTCGCGCTCTCCCAGCTCAACGGCACCCACGGCACCACCGACTACGGAATGGTCATGACCGGCGCCCTGCTCGCGCTCGTCCCGCTGCTGCTCGTCTTCGCGATCGGCGCCAAGCAGATCATCGGCGACCTCGGCAAGGGAGCCATCCGTTGACCGACCCCCTGCTCGCGCTCCGCCCCTGGGAGGCACCAGAGGTGACCTCCTGGGGGCGGCTCGCGATGAACGCCGTCGACCGGCGCGAGGGAGCGCTCTCCCTGGACGGCGACTGGCGCTTCCAGTTGCTGTCCGTTCCGGACGCGCCGGTCGGCGGTGCCTGGTCCTGCGCGTACGTCCCGGGCGCCTGGACCGTGCAGTCCGCCGGTGCCGACGACCTGCCGCAGTACACCAACGTCCGCATGCCGTTCCCCGACGTCCCGCCCGGCTCCCCCGCCGCCAACCCGACGGGCGTGTACGAGCGCGAGCTGGACGTCCCCGCCGACTGGTCCGGACGCCGGACCGTGCTCCAGGTCGGCGCCGCCGGGAGCGTGCTGCTCGTGCACGTCGACGGGCGGCCCGTCGGCATCTCCAAGGACTCCCACCTGGCAGCCGAGTTCGACCTCACCGGCGTCGTACGCGCCGGTGAGCGGTCGGTGCTGCGGCTGACCGTGGTGAAGTGGTCGGACGCCTCGCACGTCGAGGACCAGGACCACTGGTGGCACGCGGGCATCACGCGGTCGGTGCTGCTGTACGCGACCGACCCCCTGCACCTGGCCGACGTGACCGTGCGCGCCGGGTCCGACGGCGGACTGCGCGTCGGCTGCCGCGTGCGCGACGCGCGGGGCGCGCTGCCCGGCGGGTGGCACGTCAGCGCCGACCTCGATGGGCAACTCCTCGCTCAGGACACCGAGTTCGACCGCCTCAACGCCGAGGACGAACGGGTCTCCGACTTCCTCGGCGAGGCCCGCGTCCGGGCCACCGTGCCCGAGGTGCGCACCTGGAACGCCGAGACGCCCGAGCTGTACGACCTCACCGTCCGCCTGCACCGCCCGGACGGCACCGTCGCCGACACCTCCCGCCACCGCATCGGCTTCCGCGACGTGGAGATCGCCGGCCGGGACCTCCTCGTCAACGGCGAGCGCGTGTTCATCCGCGGCGTCAACCGGCACGACTTCCACCCGCTGACCGGCCGCACGGTGTCGTACGAGGACATGCGCGCGGACCTGGTTCTGCTCAAGCGCTTCGGCTTCAACGCGATCCGCACCTCCCACTACCCGAACGACCCGGCCCTCTACGACCTCGCCGACGAGCTCGGCTTCTACGTCGTCGACGAGGCGGACATCGAGTCCCACGACCACGCCCACGAGATCGCCGACGAGCCGCGCTATCTGAACACGTTCGTGGACCGCGTCTCACGGATGGTGCTGCGCGACAAGAACCACCCCTCCGTCATCGTCTGGTCGCTGGGCAACGAGTCCGACTACGGCGCGAACCACGACGCGGCGGCCGGCTGGGTCCGGCGGCACGATCCGACGCGGCCGATCCAGTACGAGGGCGCCGCCAAGCTCGACTGGGCGGCCACCGACGACGCCTCCGACATCGCGTGTCCCATGTACGCGCCGATCGAGGACTGCGTCGCCCACGCCCTCTCGGGCCGGCAGACCAGGCCCCTGATCCAGTGCGAGTACAGCCACGCCATGGGCAACAGCAACGGCACGCTCGCGGACCATTGGGCGGCCATCGAGTCCACGCCGGGTCTTCAGGGCGGGTTCATCTGGGAGTTCTGGGACCACGGCATCCTGCAACGCGTGAGCGACGGCAGACCTGCCGGGCGCGCGGGCGCCGGGCTGTACGACAACGGTGTCACCGCACCCGGCCACCGCTGGGCCTACGGCGGCGACTTCGGCGAGACGATCCACGACGGCGCGTTCGTCGCCGACGGTGTCGTCTTCCCCGACCGCACCCCGAAGCCCGCCCTGTACGAGCACCGCGAGATCGCGGCGCCCCTGCGCATCGAGTGCTACCGGCACGAGGGCATCGTTCTCGGCAACCACCAGCACTTCCGCGGCCTGGACTGGCTGTCCGGTACCTGGGAGCTGTCCCTGGCCGACGGCCGCACACTGACCGCGCCGGCCGAACTGCCCGCTCTGCGGCCGGGCGAGACGGCCGCCGTGCCGTTGCCCTTCGCGGTGCCGCGCGACGGCGGCGAGGCCTGGCTGACTTTGCGGGTGACGACGGCCGAGGACCTGCCGTGGGCGCCGCGCGGCACGGAGGTGTGCGTGCCGCAGGTGCGGCTGCGCGGCCCCTCCGTGTCCTGGGACGTCCCGGTGGACGGCGTGCCGCGGGTCGACGACGAGGGCCTCCTGCTCCATCCCCTGCTGACCGCCGGCCCCACGCTGTCCCTGTGGCGGGCGCCCACCGACAACGACGAGCTCGGCGGCACGGCCCCGCGCTGGCGGACGTGGGGGCTCGACGCCCTGGTCCGCAAGGCGGTCTCGGTACGACGGGACGGCGGCCGCGTCACCGTGGACGCCGAGTACGCCGGCACGGCCGGCGTCGTACGCCACCGGCAGGTGCTCACCCCGGTCGAGGGCGGCATCCTGATCGACGAGGAGGCGGAGCTGCCGGAGGAGTTCGACGACGTGGCGCGGGTCGGCTCGGTCTTCGAGACGGCGGACGGCCTGGACCTGCTGGAGTGGTTCGGGCAGGGGCCGTGGGAGTCCTATCCCGACCGCAGCACGGGCGCACCCGTCGGCCATCACGCCCTTCCCGTCGACGAGTTGTTCACCCCCTATCTGCGTCCGCAGGAGAGCGGCGGCCGGCACGGCGTACGGCGCTTCACGCTGTCCGCGCCGGACGCGACCGGTCTCGCGGTCGAGCTGGACGAGCCGCGCCAGGTCTCGGTGACCCGGTTCCGCGCCGAGGACCTGACCGCCGCCACACACCATGACGAACTGGTGCCGCGCTCCGGGTGCGTGGTGCATCTCGACGCGGCGCACCGGGGGCTCGGCACGGCGTCCTGCGGGCCCGACACCTCCGCCTCCTTTCTGATCCGCGCGGGCGTCCACCGCTGGAGCTGGACCCTGCGCGTTCCCTGAGTCCTCTTTCTCGGCTTTCTCGGCTTTCCCGACTTTCTCGACGTCCTTCACGGAGCGCACGTGTGTACTTCGCATGACCACAGCCAGGGCGAGGCCGCACAGGCCGGTGCCGGACGGCGCAGTTTTCTGCGGGCCACCGCGCTGCTGGGCGCCGCCGCCACGGCCGGCGTCGCGTTGCCGGCCGCCGCCGAGGCGGCCTCGGGCAGCGGTTGGCGGCCCGACCCGGAGAACCGGCGCTTCACCCTCGCGGTGATGCCCGACACCCAGTACCTCTTCGACGGGCCCAGCATCAACCCCGCGCCCGTCGAGGCGTCCCTGCGGTATCTGCTGGAGCAGGGCGGTGAATCCGCGGACAACATCGTCTTCCTGTCCCACCTCGGCGACCTCACCCAGAACGGCGCCAAGGAGGAATTCGCCGCGATCAGCGAGGCGTTCGGGCTGCTCGACCGGCGGGGAGTCGGCTACAGCGTGCTGGCCGGCAACCACGACATCAGGTCGTCGACGGACGACCAGCGCGGCCCGACTCCGTACCTGGACGCCTTCGGCCCGCAGCGCTTCAAGGGCAAGCCGACGTTCGGGGGCGCCTCTACGGACGGCTACAACACCTACCACCTGTTCCGGGCGGGCGGCCGCGAGTGGCTGGTGCTGGCGCTGGACTGGCGGCTTTCGGCGACGGGATACGCCTGGGCGAAGGACGTGCTCGCCCGGCACCCGAAGACGCCGGTCATCCTCACCACGCACGAACTCGTCGTCGAGGAAGACCAGTTGTCGGACTACGGGCAGCAGCTGTGGGACCAGCTGGTCGACGGCCACGACCAGATCTTCCTCACGCTCAACGGCCACTACTGGCCCGCCGGCCGGGCGACTCGCAGGAACGCGGCCGGCAACGCGGTCCATCTCCACCTCACCAACTACCAGAACCGCTACTTCGGCGGCGCGGCGATGATCCGCCTCTACCACTTCGACCTGGACCGGAACGTCATCGACGTGGAGACGGTCTCCCCGTGGATCCTCGGCCGGGCGAAGAAGGGACTGAACGAGCTGGAGCGGCAGGAGATCGAGCTCAGCGGCGACGCTGACCGCTTCTCCGTCGACATCGACTTCGCCGACCGCTTCTCCGGGTTCGACCCGGTGCGGCCCCGCCCGGCACGGCCCGCCTCCGCGATGCTGGTCCGGGGCACGGCCGCCTACTGGCGCTTCGACTCGGCCGTCTCCGGCACCGTCCGCGACCTGTCCGGCCACGGCAACGACCTCACCGTGGTCTCGGTGGGCGGCGGCACGCTCGGCTGGTCCAACGACCACCACCCCGACCAGCCCGGCCACGGCAGCCTGGAGTTCCAGGGCCACAAGTCGCCGCTGAAGGGCGCGTATCTGAGGACGGTCGACGGCGCCCCGCTCAACTCGGCCACCTTCGAGGACGGTTACACCATCGAGGCGTTCTACCGGCTGCCCGCCGACTGGGACGCCTCGCACAACGCCTGGTCCGGCCTCGTCAGCCGCACCGGCCGCAACGGCTCCGTGGGGACGGTCACGGACGACCCCGACGAACCGCTGGCCACCCTCTCCATCACCGACGGCCCTGGCACGCAGTGGGCGGCGCACCCGCTCGACCAGCGGCAGCTCGCCACCAACTGGGGCGACGAGACCGCCCGCGAGACCTGGTGGCACCTGGCCGTGGTCAACGACGGACGGCACACGATCATGTACGTCCAGGGCTGCCCCGTGGCCCGCAACCCGCACGCCACCGCCGTCGGCATCGCCTCGGCCGGGCTGCCCTGGCTGCTCGGCGGCTACGAGTACTCCGACAAGATCGACCAGATCCTGCACGGCCGTCTCGGCGACGTCCGGATCGTCGCGCGGGCGCTGCCCGTCACCTCCTTCATGACCCACTGACGCCCCTCGGACCCGAACAGGACACGTACCCGACCATGACCGAGCAGCAGCTACCCGTCTGGGCCGACCCGTCCGTCTCGCCCGGCGACCTCGACGCCCAAGGCGTGTCGAGGCGCCAACTCCTGCGCCGCGCGGGCCTGTTCGGCGCCGCGTTCACGCTCGGTGCGGCGGCGGGACCGGCCCTCGCCGAACCCGCCTCCGCCGCCGAGGCCACCTTTGGCCGCGGCTTCGGCGGCGACGATCCGCGCCTGGCCTACCTCGTCGGCGACCACCATGTGCACTCCGTCTACAGCCACGACGCGAAGTACACGTTCTCCCAGCAGGCGCGCGCCGCCGCCACGTACGGCCTGGACTGGATGGTGTTCAACGAGCACTCCAACTTCGGGCATGCCCACTACGGCGCGAAGTTGGAGCACGCCGAGATCGTCAAGGCCAGACGGCAGAACCCGCGCCAGCTGATCTTCCAGGGCCTGGAGTGGTACATCCCGGCCGCCGAGCACTGCACCGTGTTCGCCGCGCCCGGCTCGCACGAGACCGACCTGCTCACGCGGTTCGAGCTCGCCTACGACGGCAAGCTGCTCGGCTACGACAAGGGCGGCGCCGCCGACGCCGACACCGCCCGCAACGAGGCGCACGCCGTCAAGGCGATCAAGTGGCTGGCGGAGCAGCGCCGTTCGGGCTACATCGACGACGTCCTCGTCCTCGCCAACCACCCCCTGCGGCTGGGCATCGACTCCCCGCACGAGATGCGCAACTGGCGGGACGCCGCCCCCGAGATCATGATCGGCATGGAGGGCGCGCCCGGCGCCCAGGGCGCGGCGATCCCGGCCTTGCGCGGCAGCACGTCCATCCGCGGCGAGTACGAGAACAAGCCGTCCGCGCAGTCCTGGGCGGGCTATCCGGCCGACGCCTACCTCACCTACGGCGGCTTCGACTGGGCGACCGCGACCGTGGGCGGCCTGTGGGACGCGATGCTGTCGGAGGGCCGTCTCTTCACGATCACCACCAACTCCGACAACCACCGCACGGTCTTCGACACCTGGAAGAACGGCGACTGGCCGGCCGGGCAGAACTTCGACAACACCGGCAGGCTGCCCGACCCGGTGAACACCGACACCCCGCAGCCGGGCAGCGACTTCTGGCCCGGCGAGTTCAGCCGCACCCACGTCGGCGTCACCCGCTACGGCTACCGCGCGGTGATGGCGGGCCTGCGCGCGGGCCGTGTCTGGCTCGACCACGGGCATCTGCTCGACGGGCTCGACGTGCGCCTGAAGCGGGACTGCGACCACGGACGCGGCGTCACGCTGGGCGGACGGCTGCGGGTCCGCAACGGCGAGAAGATCACCCTTAACGTGACGGTGACGACGGCCTCCCGAGCCAACCCCCGTGGAATCCTGCCGCAGTTGGCACATGTGGACGTGATCCGCGGCGCGGTGCGCGGCCCGGCGAGCGACCGGGACACCTGGCAGGCCCCGGCCACCAAGGTCGTGCGCACCGAGGACGTGTCCGGCCGCAAGAGCGCGTACACCCTGCGCATCCCGCTGACCGCGGGCGACGAGTCCTTCTACGTCCGGCTGCGCGGCAGCGACGGCAACCGCCACGGCGCCGGCTACCTGGGCACCACGGTCGACCCGAACGGGCCGATTCCGCACGAGCCCGGAAACGGTGACCCGTGGGCCGATACGTGGTTCTATTCCAACCCCATCTTCGTAGACGTGGCAGGTGCCTGATGAAGCGTCAACTCGTCGCTGTGGCCGCATTATCGTCCGCTCTCGCCCTCGGCGCCCCGAGCGCCTTCGCCTCCGGTGAGCCGCACTGGGTGCAGTCCGGCACGTCGTACACCGACTCGCTGGGCGGCGGGCAGGGCCTCGCGAGCCGCGCCGACGGCTCGGTGCTGTACCGCGGTCTCGCGGACATCCCGCTGGGCCTGAGAGTCAAGGGCTGGAACCACGTCGGCGACCCGGACGTCGCGCGCGGCTACACCTTCGACGCCTACCAGGGCGCCGACACGGCCACGTCCAAGATGTACGCGGTCACCACGCCGGCCGGGAAGCGCTACGAGTACGTGCACCGGCTTAACCCGGGCGAGAAGGTCAACAACTCCTTCGCGGCCGTGTCGCCCGACGCGCAGTGGCTGGTGTCGGGCGAGTGGGGCGACCAGAACCGGCTCCAGGTCTTTCCGGCTCCCCTGCTGAACCCGTCCACCCCGCAGCAGGGCGGCGAGCTCGAGGAGGCCTGGCAGATCACCCTGGACAAGCCGGTGCGCGACATCCAGGGCTGCGACTTCGTGACCGGCACCCGCCTGGTGTGCGCCTCGGACGACGCGTCGGGTCAGCTCTTCCCCGAAAGCCGCCCGCTCCTCCAGGTCGACCTCCCGCACAAGCTGGACGGGCAGCCCGTCACCGGCTCGGTGAAGGCCCTGTTCGGCCTGCCGCAGCAGAGCATCTGCAAGGACGGCACGTTCGAGGCGGAGGGCGTCGACTACGACGTGAACAGCGGGACACTGCGTGCGGAGGTCGTCCCGCCGGGGGTGTGCGCGCTCGCGACGACCGTGTACTCGTACCGCCAGGTCACGAACTGATCGGAGTCGTCGTACGGTGGGCCGCATGACCGGTGAGGAGTCGTTGCGGCCCCAGTCCCTCCTGCTGACGTTCCTGGGCGACCAGGTGCTCGGGCGGGACGTCTGCGTGTACTCGGGCAGCGTGATCGACGTGTTCGAGCGCGCCGGAGTCGGCGAGCAGGCGACCCGCTCGACCCTGACCCGGATGGTCAACCGGGGGCTGCTGCGCCGCCAGCGCGAGGGCCGCAGGATGTACTTCGGTCTGACCGAGCACGCGCGGGCCGTGCTGCACGACGGGGAGCGGCGCATCTGGCACACCGGCGCGGTCAACCGCGACTGGGACGGCACCTGGACCCTGCTCGGCTTCTCCCTCCCCGAGTCCTGGCAGCGGCAGCGGCACGACCTGCGCTCCAAGCTCACCTGGAGCGGCTTCGGCCCGCTGTTCAGCGGCCTGTGGATCGCGCCGGGCGAGATCGACGTGGCGGGGCTCGTGGCCGAACTCGGCCTGTCCGCCCATGTGAAGGTCTTCCGCGCCCACGCCGACCTCGGCATGGACATCGGCGCGATGATCGAAGAGACCTGGGAGCTGCCCGAACTGGCCTCGCGCTACGAGGAGTTCGCGCAGCGCTGGGCCGGCCGGGAAAGCCCGCTGCCGGAGCCCGAGGACGCCCTCGTGCTGCGGCTGCGGCTGCACACCGAGTGGCTGCGGATCATCCGCGGCGACCCGCGTCTGCCGGTCAAGCACCTGCCGGACGACTGGCCGGCGGAGCGGGCCGAGAAGACGTTCCGGACGGTGCACGACCGGCTCACCCCGCTCGCGCGCGAGGCCGCGCAACGCCTTCTCGACCTGGTGCCGGTCCGCCCCGATCAGGCGTAGAAGCGCGACAGGCTCTGCAGCACGGCGGCCGGCTTGGTGCCGCCCTCGATCTCGATCGTGCCGTCCACGGTGATCTGCACCCCGCCCGGCACGTCCTCGACCCCGGCGAGCCTGCCGACGAGACGGATCCGGGAGCCGGCCTTCACCGGTGAGGGGAAACGGACTTTGTTCAGGCCGTAGTTGACCTTCGTCGTGACGCCCTGGACGTCGAGCAGTTCGGTGAACAGGGGGATGAAGAGGGAAAGGGTCAGATACCCGTGCGCGATGGGCGCGCCGAAGGGGCCCTCCTTGGCGCGCTCGGGGTCCACGTGGATCCACTGGTGGTCGCCGGTGGCGTCGGCGAAGGTGTCGATGCGCTGCTGGGTGACCTCGATCCAGTCGCTGGTGCCGAGGTCGCTGCCGGCGAGCTTCTTCAGCTCGTCGATGCCGTTGACGGTGACGCTCATGAGCAGCCTTGTTCCTTACGGGAGTCGGGGAGTGCCGTAGCGCTTGCGCACCCGGGACTTCAGGAGCTTTCCGGAGGCGGTGCGCGGGAGTTCGTCCGCGAGCGCCACCGACTTCGGGATCTTGTACTTGGCGAGGCGGCCGGACAGGGAGGCCAGCACCTCGTCGGGGTCGAGCGCGGCGCCCTCGCGCGGGACGACGACCGCGCGCGGCACCTCGCCCCACTTGTCGTCCGGTACGCCGATGACCGCGCACTCGACGATGTCCGGGTGGCAGAGCAGCAGATCCTCGATCTCGGCGGGGTAGATGTTCTCGCCGCCGGAGATGATCATGTCCTTGATGCGGTCGACGATGTGGACGTAGCCGTCCTCGTCGAGCCGGGCCGCGTCCCCGCTGCGGAACCAGCCGTCGGTGAAGGTGCGGGCCGTCTCCTCGGGCAGCCCCCAGTAGCCGGGCATCACGTGCGGGCCGCGGACCACGACCTCGCCGGTCTCGCCGACGCCGGCCGGTGTGAAGTCCGGACGTACGACGCGGACATCGCTGAAGAAGTGCGGAACGCCTGCCGAACCCGCCTTGCTCACCGCGTGCTCGGCGTCCAGGAAGAGCGTGCCGGGGGACGCCTCGGTCATGCCGTAGCCCTGGAGGAAGGTCAGGCCCCGTTCCTGGTAGGCGGCGATCAGCGGGGTGGAGACCGGGGAGCCGCCGCAGGTGAGGATGCGCAGGCTGGACAGGTCCGCGTCCGGCCAGCGCGGGTGCCGGGCCAGCTGCTCGAACATCGTCGGCACCCCGAACATGAAGGTGATCCGCTGCCGTTCGATCAGGTCGAAGGTCGCCTCGGGGTCGAAGGCCTCCACCAGGACGCAGGTTCCGCCCTTCAGCAGGACCGGCAGCGTCAGCATGTTCAGGCCGGCGGTGTGGAACAACGGCGCGGAGACCAGGGCGCGTTCGTCGGCGAACAGGTCGGTGTCGACGAGGACGTTGAGCGCGTTCCAGGTCAGATTGGCGTGGGTGAGCATCGCGCCCTTGGGGCGGCCGGTGGTCCCCGAGGTGTACATGATGATGCAGGTGTCGTCGGGCACGACCGGTTCGTCGATCGGCTCGTCCGCAGCAGCTTCCGTCAACTCCTCGTATTCGGAGCCGACTTGGAGATACGTCCGTACGTCGGTGTCGCCCGGCAGTCCGGCGACGAGGCCGGCGTGCGCGGAGCCGTGGACGAGTGCCTTCGCACCGGAGTCGGAGAGCTGGAAGGCGATCTCCGGGCCCGCGAGGCGGGTGTTGAGCGGGACGAAGACCGCACCGAGCGTGCCCGCCGCGAACAGGGTCTCCAGGTAGGAGGGGTGGTTGGGGCCGAGGTAGGCGATGCGGTCGCCGCGGCGGATGCCGCAGGCGCGCAGCGCGTGGGCGAGGCGGGTGGTGCGGACGTACAGCTGCGCGTACGTGAGCGAGGTGCCGCCGTGGATCAGGGCGGTGCGGTGCGGTGTCTTGCGGGCCCGGCGTGCGGGCCACGACCCCAGTCCCTCATTGCGCATCTACGGCCCCTTACGGCTTGGCCAGCCCGAGCAGCCGGGCGGCGTTCTCCTTGAGGATCTTCGGCTTGACCTCGTCCTTGATCGACAGCTTCCCGAAGTCGGCGAGCCAGCGGTCGGGGGTGAGGACGGGGAAGTCGGAGCCGAAGAGGACCTTGTCCTTCAGCAGCGTGTTGGCGTACTGCACGAGCTGCGGCGGGAAGTACTTCGGCGACCAGCCGGACAGGTCGATGTGCACGCCCGGCTTGTGGGTGGCGACGGCGAGCGCCTCGTCCTGCCAGGGGAAGGACGGATGCGCCAGGATGATCTTCAGGTGCGGGAAGTCGGCGGCGACGTCGTCGACATGGAGCGGGTTGGAGTACTTGAGCCGGATGCCGCCCCCGCCGGGGACGCCGGCGCCGATGCCGGTCTGGCCGGTGTGGAAGAGGGCGATGGTGCCCGTCTCCTCGATCACCTCGTAGAGGCCGTACGCCACCGAGCGGTCGTTCGGGAAGAAGCCCTGGATGCTGGGGTGGAACTTGAAGCCCCTCACCCCGTAGTCCTCGACCAGGCGGCGGGCCTGCCTGACGCCCGCCTTCCCGCGGAAGGGGTCGATGGAGGCGAAGGGGATGAGGACGTCGGCGTTGGCGGCGGCGGCCTCGGCGACCTCCTCGTTCGGTACGGGCGCGGTGCCGGTCGCCGACTCGGCGTCCACCGTGAAGATCACGGCGGCCATCTTCCGCTCGCGGTAGTAGGCGGCCGTCTCCTCCAGGGTGGGCTTCCGCTTGCCCTGGACCTTGAAGTAGGCGGAGGAGGCCTCGTGCAGGTCGTCGTCCAGGGAGGAGTGGCCGCCCTTGGAGGAGACCTCCGCGTGGGTGTGGACGTCGATCGCGACCAGGTCGTCGAGGTTCATGGCGGGGGTCGCGGAGGCGTTCGTGGAGGAGTTCATGGAGGGAGCCATCACGCCTCCGGAAGCTTGGGCGCGGGGATGCCGACCGACTGGAGCTCGGCACCCACGGATGTCGGGAAGGCCTCGGCCAGGGTGCCGGGGGTCCAGCCGCCGTCGGCGTACGCCGTCCTGACCTCCTGCGGATGGGACCAGAGTGCCACCTTGTCGCCGCCGATGCCGATGGCCTGGCCGGTGATGCCGCGCGCGGCCTCCGAGGCGAGGAAGGGGACGAGGGCGGCGCAGTCCTCGGGGGTGCCGAAGCCCTCGCCCTTGCGCAGGAGGTCCGGCAGGGGCTCGCCGTTCCGCTTGGCCTCGATGTACGGGGCGAAGGCGGGGATGGTCTCGGTCATCGCGGTCGCGGCGACCGGCACGATCGCGTTGACGGTGATGTTCGCGCGGCCCAGCTCCATCGACCAGGTGCGGGCCATGGCGGCGATGCCGGCCTTGGCGGCCGCGTAGTTGGTCTGCCCGAAGTTTCCGCGCTGGCCGGCCGGTGAGCCGACCAGGATCAGCGTGCCGCCCTCGGCCTGCTCGCGCATGCGGACGGCGGCGGCGCGGGCGCAGGTGAAGGTGCCCCTGAGGTGGGTGGTGACAACCGCGTCGAAGTCGTCGTCGGTCATCTTCCACAGCACCTTGTCGCGCAGGATGCCGGCGTTGGTGACCAGGACGTCGAGCCGGCCGAACTCCTGGACCGCGCGGGCCACCAGCCGGTCGGCGGCCTCGCTCGTGCCGACCGGTACCACCTCGGCGACGGCGGTGCCGCCGGCCTCGGTGATGGTCTTCACGGCCGCCTCGGCCACGGCCTCGTCGACGTCGTTGACGACCACGGACGCGCCGTGGGCGGCCAGGGCGTGCGCGTAGGCGAGGCCGAGGCCCCGGCCGCTGCCGGTGACTACGGCGGCCTTGCCGGTGAGATCGATGCTGGGCACGGATGGGTCCCTTCACTTCTGCTTGCTGGGTGCGGCTACGAGATCGAAGCTAAGAGCAATAATTGTTGACGTCAATAGTTGTTGGCGACCGGGAGGTGCGCCATGCTGGAGTCACCGCCACGCACCGAGCACAGGGAGCCCGCCATCACACGCCAGCACGCCACCCCGCAGCCCATCGACGCGGACGAGCCGTGGATGCGCGGGCTCCACGCGGACACGGGCTATCTCCTGTACCGCCTCGGCCTGCGCTCCGGTCAGCTGTTCAACACGTTCCTCCAGGAGTCCGGACTGCGCCTGCGCCACTACGCGGTCCTGCGCTTCCTGGCCACCTCCGAGGGCGCGCTGCAGCGCGAGTTGAGCGTCCGGCTCGGCTATGACCCGAGCGCGATCGTCGGCCTGGTCGACGACCTGGAGAAGCTGGGCTTCGCCGAGCGCCGCCCCTCCCCCGACGACCGCCGCAGCCGCATCGTCGTCCTCACCGCCGCGGGCCGCGTCTTCCTGCGCGACACCGACGAGGCGGGCCTGCGGGTGACGAACGAGCTGCTCGGCCCGCTGGAGCCGGCCGAACGGGAGACGCTGCACGCGCTGCTGCTGCGGATCGCGGAGGACGGACTGGCCTGATGCCGCGCACGGGTCCGTCGAGCGCCCGCCGCTACGACCTGGCCCGCCCGGAGGACGCACACCCCAAGGACCCCCGCCCATGACCGCTCCCACCGCGCCCGACCGGCTGCTGGCCGTGCTCGCCGCCTTCGACCACGAGCACCCCGCGCTGTCCCTGACGGACATCAGCCGGCGGGCCGGGCTCACCCTCACCACCGCGCACCGGCTCGTGGGCGCCCTCACCGACTGGGGCGCCCTGGAGCGGGACGAGTCCGGCGTCTACCACGTCGGGCTCCGGCTCTGGGAGATCGCGACACTCGCCCCGCGCGGACTGGCGCTGCGCCAGCTCGCCCTGCCGTATCTGGAGGACCTGTACGAGGCCACCCACGAGAACGTGCAGCTGGCCGTGCAGGACGGCGACGAGGTCGTCTACACCGAGTGGATCTCGGGGCGTTCCGCGGTCGGGGTGCACATCCGCGTCGGCGCCCGCTGGCCGCTGCACGCCACCGGGGTGGGGCTCGTGCTGCTGGCGCACGGCGATCCGGACTTCCAGGAGCAGTACTGCGCGGGCACGCTCGCGTCCTTCACGCCGTACACCATCACCGACCCCGGGCGGCTGCGCCGGGTGCTGGCCGAGGTGCGGCACACGGGAGTCGCGGTGAGCAGCCGTCAGGTGACCGACGACGCCCTGTCGGTGGCGGCCCCGGTGCGCGGCCGGGGCGGGGCGGTGGTCGCCGCGGTGTCGGTGGTGGTACCGCAGACCGACGCACAGGTACCGGTGCTGGCTCCCGCGGTGCGGCTCGCGGCACTCGGCATCTCGCGGGCGATGGGCTGGCGGCCGGCGAAGGAGCCGTGAGGCCGGCTCAGCGGTTCGCCGCTCGCGCTCGTGCCGGCCGTCGCGGTCACGGCCGGCACGAGCGCGAGCAGTCCGCCCAGCAGGGCCCCGGCCGCGATCGGTGCGGCTCCGCGGTGGTGCGGCTTCCTCGTCGCGCTGTGTTTCATCACCTCGGAGCGTCCCTTGTGCGTGGTGACAGGAGCCGCGAGGTCACGGATCCGCAGGTGAGCGCTGATAGGTGAAGGGCGACAAGACCGGGGGTGCTCGCTGCGCGCCGCCGACCGGCCCCGGATATCCCTCTCACCGGCGAGGCCGGCCCGCGCGGCCCTCGTGATACTGGAGTTGCCCTTGCCCCGAGGAGCCGCCCATGTCCCCGCAGTCCTGGTTCACGCAGGCCGCCGCCCGTCTGCGCACGGCCAATCCGTACGCCGTCGACACCGCGCTCGCCGCACTCGTGCTGTTCGCGGTCTCGTTGCAGTGGATGTTCCCCGACGAGGGGGACGACCCCTTGAGCCGGCAGGGCTGGCTGCTGGGGGCCGCGACCGCCGTGCCGCTGGTGTGGCGGCGGCGATGGCCCTTCGCGACGGCGTGGGTCGTCTCCGCCGCGACACCGGCCATGGCCGTCTACCACGCGCCCCCGCCGGACGTGGTCTGGGGCGGCCTGGTCGTCCTCTACACACTGGCGGCCCGCTCCCCCGTCTGGCAGCGGCGGCTGATGCTGGCGGGCTGGCTCGTCGGCGCCACCCTGACCATGCAGCACAAGGAGAACGCCCACCCCTTCGAGTACGCCTTCCACCTGCTGACCGTGCTGTGCGCGTACGGCCTCGGCACGCTCGCCCGGGTCCAGCGCGCCTACACCACCGCGGTCGAGGACCGGGCCCGGCGCCTGGAACGGGAGCGCGCCGCCGACACCGCGCGGGCCCTCGCGCAGGAACGCGCCCGTATCGCCCGCGACATGCACGACGTCCTCGCCCACGCGGTGAGCCTGATGGTGGTGCAGGCGGAGGCCGGGCCGGTCGTGGTGCGCAGCGATCCGGACCGCGCGGAGGCCTCCTTCGAGGCGATCGCCGCGGCCGGGCGGGACGCCATGGCACAGCTTCGGCGCATCCTCGGGGTGCTCAAGGAGGAGCAGAGAAGCGGCACTTCACCGCAGCCCAGCATCGCGGGCCTGCCCGACCTCGTCCACCAGGTCGCCGAATCGACCGGCCTGCGCGTCGAGTTGCGCACCAAGGGCGAGCCGTACGCCATGCCGCCGGACGCCGAGGTCGCCGCCTACCGCGTGGCCCAGGAGGCCCTGACCAACACGGTCAAGCACGCGTACGCTTCCCGCGCGAGCGTCGAACTCGACTGGGCGGAGGACCACTTGACCCTGACCGTGACGGACGACGGGCGTGGGCCGACCGGACCGGGCGGCGGGCACGGCCTGATCGGCATCCGGGAGCGGGCCACCGTGTGCGGCGGCAGCGCCGAGACCGGGCGCGGGCCGGACGGCGGCTTCCGCGTCGTCGTACGCCTGCCCGCCACCGCCGGCCGGCAGGCGGCCCTGGGGTGAGCATCCGGGTGGTCGTCGCCGACGACCAGGAACTGGTCCGCAGCGGCTTCAGCATGATCCTGGAGGCGCAGCGGGACATCGAGGTGGTCGCCGAGGCCGGCGACGGCACCGAGGCGGTCGCGGCGGTGCAGCGGCACGCGCCCGACGTGCTGCTCCTCGACATCCGCATGCCCGTGATGGACGGGCTGGAGGCGGCCCGGCGGGTGTGCGCGCAGTCCGCATGCAAGGTGGTCATGCTGACCACGTTCGACCTGGACGAGTACGTCTACGAGGCGCTCTACGCGGGCGCCAGCGGCTTCCTGCTCAAGGACGTGCGCCGCGACGACCTCGTGCACGCCGTGCGCGTCGTGGCGGCCGGCGACTCCCTGCTCGCGCCCACGGTGACCCGGCGGCTGGTCGCGGACATCGTGCGGCGCCGCCGGGAGGAGGCCGCCGCCGAGGTGACCCCGCAGCGGCTGGACGCGCTGACCGCCCGCGAGGTGGAGACGCTGCGCATGCTGGCCCGCGGCCTGTCCAACGCCGAGATCGCGACGACCCTGTTCGTCAGCGAGCACACCGTGAAGACCCATGTCAGCAACGTCCTGAGCAAGCTCGGACTCAGGGACCGGGTGCAGGCGGTGATCTGCGCGTACGAGACGGGGCTGGTGGCGCCGGGCGCCTCCTAGGGGGTGTCGAGCTCTTCGAAGAGGGTGAGCTGCAGGGCGCCCGGCGCCTCCAGCCGGGAGTTGAGCGAGTTCCAGGGGGTGCGCCTGGGCTCCGCGAGCACCTCGGCGCCCGCGGCGGCCAGCTTCGCCGTCGCGGTCGCCGAGTCGCCCACCTCGAAGGCGATCCGGATGTGCCCGGCCACCCGGTGCCCCACCTCGACGTCGTCGATGAACGCGGCGTGGCCCGGGTCGGTCAGCTCCAGCGTGGCGCGGCCCGCCTCGAGGATGGTGACCCGCCCGCCGGGCGAGGAGTACGCGGCGCGCTCGGGCAGGCCCAGCACGTCGCGGTAGAAGCGCAGCGCCTCGTCGTAGTCGGCGGCCGTGACCACCAGGCGGAGTTCACGGACGGCCGGTTCGTCGGACATACGGGCTCCTCGGGAATCGCGGGTACCTTGCCCGGTCAACTGCGCCAAGGGTCCGCGCGATTCCCGCCTTCTCCCTCTCAGGGGGGAGAAGGGCCCCGGACTCCCTCGTACGGCCGAGGCCTCGAAACCGCTCGCTCCGGCGATCCGGTACCACCCCCGCCGGGACGAGCCTGGGGGCGTTGAGAACAGACCACTCGCTGCTCATCGCCCCTTCGGGAGGGACCGTGCTCTCCAGCCTCGCCCGGGCCGCGACCCGCCGCCCGCTGACCGTCATCCTTCTGTGGGTGCTCTTCCTGCTGCTCGGCTTCGGGCTGGGGACGGGCGTCTTCGCGCGGCTCTCCGACAACGTGCCCGAGGTGCCGGGCACCGAGTCGGAGCACGCCGCCCAGTACCTGGACCGCACCGACCCGACGGGTGAGTCGATCACCAGCGTCGTCGCGGGCGTCGCGGTCTCCGACCCCGCGCTGCGCCGCCAGGTCGAGCGGGCCGTCGCGGACGTGCGCGGCATCGCCGGGGTCGCCGCGGTGCCGGACCCGTACACGACGCGCGGCCTGACCGCCGAGGACGGGCGGGCGCTGATCCTCCCCGTCACGCTCAAGGGCGGTCTCGGCGACGACGCCGAGGAACGGGCCGTGGACGCGGCCACCGACCGCATCAAGCAGATCGAGGCACCCCGGGTCCACGTCAGCGGCGGCCCGTTGCTGGGCAAGCAGCTCGGTGAACGGGCCCAGCAGGACGTCAAGAACGCCGAGTTGATCTCGCTGCCCGTCGTACTGGCCCTGCTGCTGGTCGTGTTCGGCGGACTGCGCGCGGCCGCGTTGCCGCTGGTGATCGCGGCCAGCGGGGTCGCGGGCGCCTTCCTGGCCCTGTTCGGCTTCAGCCAGGTCACCGACATCTCCGTCTACGCGATCCAGGTGACCACCATGCTGGGTCTCGGACTGGCCGTGGACTACGCCCTGTTGATGCTGGTCCGCTTCCGCGAGGAGCGCCGGCACACCTCGGACGTCGTGGAGGCGGTGCACCGGACGGTCGCCGCGGCCGGCCGGACCGTCATGTTCTCCGGGCTCACGGTGGCCGTCAGCCTGACCGGACTGCTGGTCTTCCCCAGCGTGTTCCTGCGGAGCATGGGGCTGGCCGTGGCGGCGGTCGTCGTCATCGACATGCTGGCCGCGGTGACGCTTCTCCCGGCGCTGCTGGTGAAGTTCGGCGCGAAGATCGCCCCGGCGAAGGAACGCCAGGAGGGCGAGGAGGGCCGCTTCTTCGCCCGCGTCGCCCGCTTCGCGGCCCGCCGCCGTGTCGCCGTACTCGTCACCGTCGTACCGGCCCTGCTCGTCCTCGCCCTGCCCGTCACCGGCATGAAGATCGAGATCGGCGACGCCACGCAGCTCCCGACGAGCACCGAGGCACGGCAGTTGTACGACACCGTCGACGCGCACTTCCCCGCCGGCACCGGCGTCTCACCGGTCACCGTCCTCCTCGGGCCCGGCACCGACACCGCGACCGCCGACCGGATCCGCGCCCTCTCCCCGAGCGCCGAGACCCGCGAACTGCCGGGCGGCGCAACGGTCGTGAACCTTCAGCCGCCCGGCCGGGTCGACGGCGCACGGGCCACCGCCCTGGTCGAACAGGTCCGCGGCCTGCGCGGCGACCGGCCGGTGCAGGTGACCGGCCCGGCCGCCCGCCTGGTCGACTTCCGCGCCATGCTCTCCGAGCGGGCACCCTGGGCGGCCGTGACCGTGCTGGCCGGCATCTTCGTCCTGCTCTTCGCCTTCACCGGGTCGGTGCTGATTCCGCTGCGCACGATCGTGACCACGCTGCTCAGCCTGGGCGCGGCCCTCGGCGTGGTGGTGTGGGTCTTCCAGGAGGGCCATCTGGCCGGCGCGCTGGGCGCCGAGGGGCTGGGCGCGCTCAGCCTCACGGCACCCCCGCTGATCGTCGCCATCGCCTTCGGACTGGCCATGGACTACGAGCTGTTCATCCTGGCCCGGATGCGCGAGGCATGGCTCGCGACCGGCGACCACCAGGAGGCGGTGGTCACCGGACTGCGCCGCTCGGGCCGGGTCGTCACCTGCGCCGCCCTCCTCCTCGCCGTCGTCTTCGGCGCCTTCATGACGGGCGGCTTCTCCCCCATCCTCCAGATCGGCCTCGGCCTCACCCTCGCGGTGCTGATCGACGCGACCGTCGTACGCATGCTGCTCGTCCCGGCGACGATGACCCTCCTGGGCCGCCGCGCCTGGTGGTCACCGAAACCCCTCCGCCGGGCGCACGAACGATTCGGGCTGAGCGAGGAGCCGGCGCCACGGGAGCGGGCGACGACGAACGCGTGACGACGTACGTGTGAGGTTCGGTGACGTCCGCGGCCGGGCCGTGGACGTCACCTGTTTCTTCCGGCGGTCCACAGGCCGCCTCAGCCGACCAGCCCCGCCCGCAGCCGCCGGTCCCGCGGCGCGTGCTTGCGTTCCAGGCGGGCGTCCAGCAGGCGGCGGGCGGCCTCGCAGCGGCCCGCCGAGACGAGGGCGTAGAGCAAGGTCTCCTCGACGACCTCCCGTTGGGCCGCGCTGCCGCCGACGCGGCGCAGGACCGGGAGGAGGGCGTCGAGGCCGCGGGCCGCCTCGGGGAAGCGTTCCTCGACGAGTGCGGCGAAGGCCTCGCAGAGCGGGGCGATGACCTCGCGCTGCACCTCGTCGGCGCCGAGGGCGTGGTCGCGCAGCCGGTGCAGGGCCGGGAGGTCGCCCGCGGCGGTCAGGGCGACGGCGGCGTGCAGGGCGGTGAAGGCGGTCGCCGGGCGCTCCAGGACGTCCCGCTCGACCGTCTCCAGCAGGTCCCCGGTGGGCAGTTCGCCCTGCCAGCTGTCGCTGAGCCGGGCCCGCCACAGCAGGGAGCCGGAGTCGACCAGGGCCCGTACCCCGGTCACCACCCGGCCGGGTGCGAGCTGGGCGAACCAGCGCCTGCGCACCGCCGCCGGGTCGTCCAGGGCGAGTTCGTGCAGGGCGATGTGCCAGGAGAAGTGGGCCCGGTGGACCGCGCCGCGGCCCTGCCCGGCCACCCATCCGTCCAGCCAGTCGCGCCCCGCCTCGTGCGCCCCGGACTCGTAGTGGACATGTGCGAGCGCGTGCACGGCGTGCCCTGAGGCGGGTTCGGCGGCCAGGGCGCGGCGGGCGAGTTCACCGGCCTCGTGCAGCCGGCCCTGCCCCTGGCGCAGGAACGCCAGCAGCGAGGTGTGGAACCAGTGGCCGTCGTGCGCGGGCGACGTCCGCTCCACCAGCCGCAGCGCATGCTCGTCGTCGAGGTCCGTGACGCCCGAGAAGGCGATCGTGGGCACGGCGGCGGCGAGTGCGAGCGCGTCGCCGGGGTGCGCTTCGAGGTGCCGTACGAGAGCGGTGTCCCCCTCCTCGCCGTGGATCCGGCGGGTCACCACGTCCACGAAGGAGCGCTCCCGTTCGTCGGCCCGCTCGCGGGCGCTGCGCCGGGCCTCCGCGAGGGTCCGCGGTACGTCCACGGCGGCCCCGCTCTCGTGCCCGAGCAGTGCGAGCGCCGCATGGCCGAGGGCGAACCCGGGGTCGAGGGCGACCGCGCGGGCGAAGGCGTCCTCGGCCCCGGCGCGGACCTTGAGGACCCGGTCGAGGCCGCCGCGGTAGGCGGCGGCCGCCTCGGCGTGCGTGCTCAGGGCGAGGCCGTGCCCGTCGACCGGTCGGCGGGAGGGGCGGCGCGTGGCGGAGGTTAGCGGGGCGAGCAACTGCTCTGCCAGCTCGGCCGCTTGCACGCGGATCTCGGGGATCGCCGTCGTCTCCCACAGCTCGCCGCGGCGCGGGGCGCCCAGCGTGAACAGCGCGCGGTCGGCGCGCCCTTCGGCGTCCAGCAGCCGGCCGTCGCGGGTGGCCACACCCATGCCGAGCGGGCCGGTGACCGCGGCACCCGACGCGAACAGGGAGCGCCACAGCGGGTCGTCGAAGCGGCGGCCAGGTCCGGTGCAGTCGATCACCCAACCGACGTGCAGCGTACGGCCGTCGGAGAGCGTGATCGCGAGTCGGCCCTCGTGCTCGACCGCGTCGGTCACGGCGCCGGTGTGGACGGCGAGCCGGCGGGCTGTACGGGCCCGGGAGAGCGACTCGGCGGTGGCGGGAGGCATGCGGTGTCGGTGCGTGTTCCACAGGGCGCCCTCGCGGGCGACGAACTCTGCGCGCTCCGTGGGGGTGAGGCTGTGCCACAGCCGTGCGGTGTGCGGGCGCAGGCTGTCGAGGGCGGGGCGCCAGTCGCCGTGGGTACGCACGGAGCGGCTGATGTGGCGGTAGACGGCCCGGCGCAGGCGGCTGAGGGACGTGTCGTCGAGGCCGTCCGGCGCCGGCATCGGGCCGGCCGGGGTGAGCGCGTGCGGCTGCGGCAGCAGGCCGCTGCGGGAGAGGGCGTGGACCGTGCGCCCGGGGCGGTCGAGGGTGAGCGCGAGGTCGACGGCGGTCAGGCCGGTGCCGACGAGGAGGACGTCGGCGGTGCCGGAGCCCGGGCCGTCCAGGGCGCCGGTGCTCCAGGGCGCGGCGACGAAGCGGGCCGAGCCGCGCAGGGCGGGCGGCGCCCAGCCGGCGGTGGGGGCCGCGGGACCGGTGGCCAGGACCGCGCTGTCGGCGGTCAGCCTTGACCCGTCGGCGAGGTGGAGGTCGACCCGGCCGCCGGAGTCGTCGGTGCAGCGCTCGGCGCGGGTGCGCAGCCGCCGTACCGAGACCGTCCCCTGGGCGCGGACGATGGCCTGCGCGAGGGTGTCGGCGAGGTAGGCGCCGTAGCGGTAGCGGGTGGCGAAGTCGGCGCCGCCTACGGACGGTTCGCCGTGCCGGCACAGCCAGCGGGTGAAGTGGCCGGGGTCGTCCGGGTAGCCACTCATGCCGCCCGCGGGCACGTTGAGGCGGTGGCGCGGGTCGCGTGTGCCGTACGCGGTGCCGCGGCCCGCCTCCGGGCACGGGTCCACGAGGAGCAGGTCGAGCGGTGTCCGGCGGCGCGTCGCCGTCTCGCAGAGCTGGATCGCGGTCAGCGTGCCTGCCGCGCCCGCTCCTACGACGGCCACGGTGTGCGGCTCGCGGACTTCGGTCACGTGGTACCTCCGTGCGGTGGTCGGTCGCTCTCGCTCTCGAACTGTTCCGACCGGGAGGTGGGGAAGCCATGCCAGGCCGTGGAACTCATCGGATACTCAGGGCCCCGGTCGGGCCGTTCATACTCTGTTCACAAACCCCGAGGCATGGACAACCGTGCTTTCAGGCTTTCTCCGCACGGTTCCTCACAGGAATCTCAGGAATCGGCCCGTGAATTCAAAGGATCAACAAAGTTACGCGGCGCAGGATGCACCAGGAAAAGGTGGACATCTCAGGAAGGCCTGCCGTGGGCGCTGCGCACATATCGAACCGGTCCGAGCAGTCGTCGCGGAAGTGGTCCCGGCGCGGGCTGCTGACGGTGCTCGGCGTCGCGCCGGCCGCCGCCGTACTGAGCGGGTGCAGCGCTTCGGCGGACGCCTCGGAAGGGGCGGCGAAGACGACCACGAAGGCCGCGGCGAAGAGGCCCACGATCTCGGTCACGCCCGCGGACGGCACCAGGAAGGCCGGGTTCTCCAGCCCCGTCGAGGTGACCGTGACCGACGGTACGCTCGCCTCGGTGAAGGTCACCGGAAACGACGGCTCGACCCTGGCCGGTTCCCTCAACGCGGCGAGGACCAGGTGGACTTCGGCCGAAAACCCGTACTCGGGCACGAAGTACACGGTCTCGGCCACCCCCGAGGGCGCCTCGGCGCAGACGGCGAGCTTCACCACCAAGTCGCCCGGCGAGACCTTCGTCGGCTACTTCACGCCCGAGGCGGACTCCACGTCCGGCGTCGGCATGCCCGTGTCGGTCAACTTCACGCACGCCGTCAAGGACCGGGCCGCCGTCCAGAAGGCCGTCACCGTCACCGCCGAGCCGGCCGTGGAGGTGGTCGGCCACTGGTTCAGCGACACCCGGCTCGACTTCCGCCCCGAGACGTACTGGGCGGCCGGCACGGAGATCACCCTCAGCCTGCGGCTGAAGGACGTCGAGGGCGCGGACGGCGTCTACGGCACCCAGTCCAAGGACGTCACCTTCCACATCGGCCGCGAGCAGATCAGCACGGTCGATCTCGCCACCAAGGAGATGGTGGTGAAGCGGGACGGGGCGACGTACGCCACCTACCCGGTCTCCGGCGGCGACTCCGACCACACCACCTGGTCCGGGATCATGGTGATCAGCGAGCGGTTCAAGCAGACCCGCATGGAGTCCTCGACGGTCGGACTCGGCGACGAGTACGACATCTCCGACGTCCCGCACGCCCAGCGCCTGACCACCTCGGGCACCTTCGTGCACGGCAACTACTGGGCGTCCACAGCGGTGTTCGGCCACCGGAACACCAGCCACGGCTGCGTGGGCCTGCACGACGCCAAGGGCGCGGGCGACAGTTCGGTGGCGGGCTACAAGTTCTACAGCAGCTCGATGCTCGGCGACGTCGTCGTCGTCAAGAACTCGGGCGAGCGCACCGTAGAACCGGACAACGGGCTCAACGGCTGGAACCTGTCGTGGGCGGAGTGGAAGTCGGGCAGCGCTCTTTAGCACATATGCCGTTCATGGGGTGAACTCGCCTTCCGCAGAAAGACTTTGCCTGCTTCAACTCTTGACGACCGGAGTACCCGGGAGCACATTGGGGCCATTCTGAGAGCGCTCTCAGACACTCACGTACATGGCTTCCATGCGCATCTCACTCCGTCCCCGGGAGGCACCCCCGCATGAGTGACACCTCCGGCACGCATCACAGACGGCGCCCGCTGCGGCGGGCACTCGTCGCCGCTGTCGGCACCCTCGGTCTGGTGGCGGCCGCCGCCACCATCACCACCCAGTCCGCCAGCGCCTCCGCCCCGACTCCCACGTCGGGCTGGAACCAGGTCTTCCTCGACGACTTCAACGGCTCGGCCGGAACCGGCGTCAGCACCTCCAACTGGCAGTACGACACCGGGACTTCGTATCCCGGTGGCGCCGCCAACTGGGGCACCGGCGAGGTCGAGACGATGACCAACAGCACCAGCAACGTCGCGCTCGACGGCAACGGCAACCTGCGCATCACCCCGGTGCGCGACTCCTCCGGCCACTGGACCTCCGGCCGTATCGAGACCAACCGCACCGACTTCCAGCCCCCGGCGGGCGGCAAGCTGCGCGTCGAGGCCCGGATCCAGATGCCCGACGTCACGGGCAACGCGGCGGCGGGCTACTGGCCGGCGTTCTGGGCGCTGGGCGCGCCCTACCGCGGCAACTACCAGAACTGGCCGAGCGTCGGCGAGCTGGACATCATGGAGAACGTCCAGGGCATGAACAAGGTCTGGGCGACCATGCACTGCGGCACCAACCCGGGCGGACCCTGCAACGAGACGACGGGCATCGGCAACTCGGTCGCCTGTCCGGGCAGCACCTGCCAGTCCGGCTTCCACACCTACAGCATGGAGTGGGACCGCTCGGTCAGCCCCGAGGCGATCCGCTTCTACGTCGACGGCGTCAACTACCACACCGTGACGGCCGGTCAGATGGACGCGACGACCTGGGCCAACGCCACCAACCACGGGTTCTTCGTGATCCTTAACGTGGCGATGGGCGGCGGCTTCCCGGACGCCTTCGGCGGCGGCCCGACCAGCGCCACGGAGTCCGGCCACCCGATGGTCGTGGACTACGTCCAGGTCCTCTCGTCCTCGTCCGGCGGTGGCGACGGCGGTGGCACCACCCCACCGCCCAGCGGCAACCGTGACGCCTACAGCCCCATCCAGGCCGAGTCCTACGACAGCCAGTCCGGCGTCACCACCGAGAGCACCACGGACAGCGGCGGCGGACAGGACATGGGCTACCTCGCCAACGGCGACTGGGCCCTCTACAAGGGCGTCAACTTCGGCTCCACCGCGGCCACCCAGTTCAACGCGCGGGTGGCGAGCGGCGCTGCGGCCGGCGTCAGCGGTCTGGTCGAGGTGCGTCTGGACAGCCGCAGCAACGCACCGATCGGCAGTTTCGCGCTGTCCGGCACCGGCGGCTGGCAGTCGTGGAGAACCGTCCCGGCCAACATGAGCTCGGTGACCGGCACGCACGACGTGTATCTCACCTTCACCAGCGGCCAGCCGGCCGACTTCGTGAACCTGAACTGGTTCGACTTCGGCCACTGACCCGGCACTTGACGATGCCCCGCGCGGATCTCCTCGCGGGGCATCACGCATGCCGGTCCACCGGACCTACCGCAGCTCCGCCCGGAACGCCGCCGGTGTCTGCTCCGTGTGCTGCTGGAAGAACTTCGAGAAGTTCGCGGCGTCGGGGAAGCCGATCGCCGCGCCGATCCGGCCGATCGGCATGTCCGTGTGGGCCAGCAGCCGTTTCGCCTCCAGCACGACCCGCTTGTCGATGAAGCCCTTGGGTGTCTCGCCGGTGGCGGCGCGGACGGCGCGCACGAGGGTGCGGCGGGAGTAGCCGAGGGAGTCGGCGTAGGCGCTGACGCTGTGGTTGGTGGCGAAGTTCCGCTCCACGGCGTCCCGGAAGAGGGTGAAGGTGGTGTCTGCCTGGCCACGTGCCGCCTCCGCCGAGCTGGCCGCCAGGTGGGCCAGGCGCAGCAGGAAAGCGGTCAGGGAGTGCCGCAGCACCGCCGTGTGCAGACTCAGCGGCAGCGTCTCGGTGTCCTCGTACTCGCGTTGCAGCTGGGCGAGACAGGCGCGCAGGGCGGCGAGCCGGGGCGCGTCGGGGCGCAGCAGCGGCGCCTGGTCGTAGTGATAGAGGCCGGTCGCCTCCACCGTGGCGCGCGGCAGGAAGCCGGGCTGCATGGTCAGCACGGTTCCGCGGTACTCGCTCGTCCGCGAGAAGCGGTGCACCTGGCCCGGACGGATCCACAGCAGGTCGCCGGCGGACGCCTCGTGCTCGGCGAAGTCGATCATGTGGCGGACCGGGCCGCCGTCGAAGAGCATCACGACATGGAAGTCGATGCGGTGCACGCGCTCCAGCGGTGCCTGGGCATGCCAGGTGCGGCCCGCCTCCATCGGGCCGACCTGCATGCCGACTCCGCCCACGCTCAGCTCGACCGGGAAAGGGAACGTTCGGATGCCGTCCACCACGCCGTCATCGCCCCCGCCTTGGATGGTTCTGCCCGCCATGTCCGTCTCGTGCCGCCTAGGTCGCGCCGCCGGTGTCCCACTTTCACCACAGGCTGACACACAGCGACCTTCCGGCTCAAAAGTCAGACTTTTAGGTTTGAAGGCATCCGAGCAGTAGAACCGCTTCGATCGAGGACTTCTTGAAGATGAGCTCGCAGACACCGGACACGTTCGAATGGACCGAACTCGACCGGCGCGCGGTCGACACTGCCCGCCTGCTGGCGGCCGACGCGGTGCAGAAGGTGGGCAACGGCCATCCGGGCACCGCGATGAGCCTGGCCCCGGCCGCGTACACGATCTTTCAGAAGATGATGCGTCACGATCCCGCGGACCCTGAGTGGACCGGCCGGGATCGTTTCGTTCTCTCCCCCGGCCACACCTCGCTCACCCTCTACACCCAGCTGTTCCTGGCGGGCTACGAGGTCGGCCTGGACGATCTGAAGGCCTTCCGGACGCACGGTTCGAAGACGCCCGGACACCCCGAGTACGGGCACACCGCCGGTGTGGAGACCACCACCGGACCGCTCGGCCAGGGCGTCGCCAACGCCGTCGGCATGGCGATGGCCGCACGCTACGAGCGCGGCCTGTTCGACCCCGAGGCCCCCGAGGGCACCTCCCCCTTCGACCACACCGTCTGGGCGATCGTCTCCGACGGCGACCTGGAGGAGGGCGTCTCCGCCGAGGCCTCCTCGATGGCAGGCCACCAGAAGCTGGGCAACCTGGTCTTCCTCTACGACGACAACCACATCTCCATCGAGGGCGACACCGCGACCGCGTTCTCCGAGGACGTCCTGGGGCGCTACGAGGCCTACGGCTGGCACGCCCAGCGCGTCGAGCCGGCGGAGAACGGCGACGTCGACGTGCCCGCGCTGCACGCGGCGCTGAAGGCCGCGCAGGCCGAGACCGGACGCCCCTCGATCATCGCGATGCGCACGATCATCGCCTGGCCCGCACCCAACGCGCAGAACACCGAGGCCTCCCACGGCTCGGCGCTCGGCGCCGACGAGATCGCCGCCACCAAGCGCGTCCTCGGCTTCGACCCCGAGCAGTCCTTCCAGGTCGACGCCGACGTCCTGGCCCACGCCCGCGAGGCCCTCGACCGCGGCGCCGAGGCGCACGCCGCCTGGGACAAGCAGATCGACAAGTGGCGCGGCGCCGACCCGGAGCGGGCCGAGCTGTTCGACCGCGTCGTGGCCGGGCGGCTGCCGGAGGGCTGGCAGGACGCCCTGCCGGTCTTCGAGGAGGGCAAGGCCGTCGCCACGCGTGCCGCGTCCGGCAAGGTGCTGCAGGCGCTCGGCGGGGTCCTGCCCGAACTGTGGGGCGGCTCCGCCGACCTGGCCGGCTCCAACAACACCACCATCGACAAGACCTCGTCGTTCCTGCCGGAGGGCAATCCGCTGCCGGAGGCCGACCCGTACGGCCGCACCGTCCACTTCGGCATCCGCGAGTTCTCGATGGCCGCGGAGATGAACGGCATCGCCCTGCACGGCAACACCCGCATCTACGGCGGCACCTTCCTGGTGTTCTCCGACTACATGCGCAACGCCGTCCGCATGGCGGCCCTGATGCAGCTGCCGGTGACGTACGTCTGGACGCACGACTCGATCGGTCTCGGCGAGGACGGCCCGACCCACCAGCCGGTCGAGCACCTGGCCTCCCTGCGCGCCATCCCGGGGTTGAACGTGGTCCGCCCGGCCGACGCCAACGAGACGACGATCGCCTGGGCGGAGATCCTCCGGCGGCACTCCACCAAGCCGGCCCCGCACGGCCTCGCGCTCACCCGTCAGGGCGTGCCCGCCTACGCCCCCAACCCCGATGCGGCCAAGGGCGGTTACGTCCTCAAGGAGTCCTCGACCGCGACGCCGGACGTGATCCTGATCGCCACCGGTTCCGAGGTCCAGCTCGCCGTCGCCGCACGCGAGCAGTTGGAGGCCGAGGGCACCGGCACGCGCGTGGTGTCGATGCCGTCCGTGGAGTGGTTCGAGGAGCAGCCGCGCGAGTACCGCGAGAGCGTCCTTCCGCCGTCGGTGAAGGCCCGCGTTGCGGTCGAGGCGGGCATCGGCCTGACGTGGTACCGCTTCACGGGTGACGCAGGACGCATCGTCTCCCTCGAGCACTTCGGCGCATCCGCCGATGCCAAGACCCTGTTCGCCGAGTTCGGCTTCACCCCCCAGAACGTCGCCGCCGCGGCCCGGGAATCCCTCGCCGCCACCCGCGGTTGATCCGATCGCCAGAAAGAAGATGATCACTGTGACCGAAGCAACCGCGACCGCGGTGGGAGCGCTCGAGCGCCTCAGCGGCGAAGGCGTCTCCATCTGGCTGGACGACCTCTCACGCAGGCGGATCGAGTCGGGGAACCTCGCCGAACTCGTCGAGAACAAGAACGTGGTGGGCGTGACCACCAACCCGTCCATCTTCCAGGCCGCCATCGGCTCCGGCGAGGGCTACGAGGAGCAGCTCGCCGACCTCGCGGCGCGGGGCGTCACCGTCGACGAGGCCGTACGGATGATGACCACCGCCGACGTGCGCGCCGCCGCCGACATCCTGCGGCCCGTGTACGACGCGACGGGCGGCCGAGACGGCCGGGTCTCCATCGAGGTCGACCCGCGCCTCGCGCACAACACCAGGGCCACCGTCGCCGAGGCCAAGCAGCTCGCGTGGCTGGTCGACCGCCCCAACGTCATGATCAAGATCCCGGCGACGAAGGCCGGCCTCCCGGCGATCACCGAGGTCGTCGGCCTCGGCATCAGCGTCAACGTCACGCTGATCTTCTCGCTGGAGCGCTACCGCGAGGTCATCGACGCCTACCTGGCCGGCCTGGAGAAGGCACAGGCCAGGGGCCTGGACCTGGCCACCGTCCACTCCGTCGCCTCCTTCTTCGTCTCCCGCGTCGACGCCGAGACCGACAAACGCCTGACCGTGCTGGGCACCGACGAGGCGCTCGCCCTCAAGGGCAGGGCCGCGCTGGCGAACGCCCGGCTCGCGTACGAGGCTTATGAAGAGGTGTTCGGCTCCGTCGCCGGCCCGACGCGGCCGTCGGCGCGCTGGACCGCCCTCGCCGGCGCGCAGGCCAACGCGCAGCGCCCGCTGTGGGCCTCCACCGGTGTGAAGGACCCGGCGTACAAGGACACCCTGTACGTCGACGAGCTCGTCGCGCCCGGCACCGTCAACACGATGCCGGAGGGCACGCTGAACGCCACCGCCGACCACGGCGGCATCACCGGGGACACGGTGACCGGCGGCTACGACCGGGCCCGCGCGGACCTGGCCGCCGTCGAGGCGCTCGGCATCTCCTACGACGAGGTCGTCCAGCAGCTCGAGGACGAGGGCGTCGCCAAGTTCGAGGCGGCCTGGCAGGACCTGCTGAACACCGTGACGAAGTCCCTGGACCGCAAGGGGGTCGACGCAGAATGACCGAACAGGCTGTAGCAGAAGCGGATCTCGACTGGACCAATCCGCTGCGCGACGAGCGCGACCGGCGGCTGCCCCGTATCGCGGGCCCGTCCGGTCTCGTCATCTTCGGCGTCACCGGTGACCTGTCCCGCAAGAAGCTGATGCCGGCCGTCTACGACCTCGCCAACCGCGGCCTGCTGCCGCCGGGCTTCTCGCTCGTCGGCTTCGCCCGCCGGGACTGGGAGGACCAGGACTTCGCGGAGGTCGTGCACGACGCGGTGCGCGAGCACTCCCGGACCGAGTTCCGAGAGGAGGTCTGGCAGCAGCTCGCCGAGGGCATGCGGTTCATCCCGGGCGACTTCGACGACGACACCGCGTTCGAGCTGCTGCGCAGCACCGTCGACGAGCTCGACAAGGCGCGCGGCACCAACGGCAACTACGCCTTCTACCTCTCCGTACCGCCGAAGTTCTTCCCGAAGGTCGTCCAGCAGCTGAAGAAGCACGGACTGGCCAAGGCCCCGGGGGAGGCCTGGCGGCGGGCGGTCATCGAGAAGCCCTTCGGGCACGACCTGACGAGCGCCCGGAAGCTGAACGCGCTCCTGCACGACGTGTTCGAACCGGAAGAGGTCTTCCGTATCGACCACTACCTGGGCAAGGAGACCGTCCAGAACATCCTGGCGCTGCGCTTCGCCAACCAGATGTACGAGCCCATCTGGAACCGGTCGTACGTCGACCACGTGCAGATCACCATGGCCGAGGACATCGGCATCGGCGGCCGGGCCGGCTACTACGACGGCATCGGCGCCGCCCGCGACGTCATCCAGAACCACCTGCTCCAGCTGATGGCGCTGACCGCGATGGAGGAGCCCATCGCCTTCGACGCCGATGCGCTGCTCACCGAGAAGCTCAAGGTGCTGAAGTCGGTGCGGCTCCCCGACGACCTGGGCAGGAGCACGGTGCTCGCGCAGTACGCCGAGGGCTGGCAGGGCGGCGCGAAGGTGGCCGGGTACCTCCAGGAGGAGGGCATCGACCCCAAGTCGAAGACCGACACCTACGCGGCCGTCAAGGTCGGGATCGACAACCGGCGGTGGGCGGGCATCCCCTTCTACCTGCGCACCGGCAAGCGCCTGGGCCGCCGGGTCACGGAGATCGCCGTCGTCTTCAAGCGGGCGCCGCACTCCCCCTTCGACTCCACCGCCACCGAGGAGCTCGGCGAGAACGCGATCGTCATCCGCGTCCAGCCCGACGAGGGCATGACGGTCCGCTTCGGCTCCAAGGTGCCGGGCACCTCGATGGAGATCCGGGACGTCACGATGGACTTCGCCTACGGCGAGTCCTTCACCGAGTCCAGCCCGGAGGCGTACGAGCGACTCATCCTGGACGTGCTGCTCGGCGACGCCAACCTGTTCCCCCGTCACCAGGAAGTGGAAGAGTCCTGGAAGATTCTCGACCCGATCGAGAAGTACTGGGCGGACCACGGCAGGCCCGCGCAGTACGCATCGGGTTCCTGGGGACCCGAGGAAGCCGACGAGATGCTCGCACGAGACGGACGGAGCTGGCGCAGGCCATGAAGATCGACCTCACCGACACCACGGCAAGCAAGATCAACAAGGCGCTGGTGCAGGGGCGCCGCGCCATCGGCACACCCGCTGTGGGCATGGTCCTGACGATGGTGATCGTCACGGACGAGGAGAACGCCTACGACTCGATCAAGGCCGCCGAGGAGGCCTCGCACGAGCACCCCTCGCGCACCCTGGTCGTCATCAGGCGGCAGGCCCGCACCCCGCGCGACCGCGTCGCCTCCAAGCTGGACGCCGAGGTGCGGGTGGGCTCCGACGCCGGCACCGGCGAGACGGTCGTGCTGCGCACCTACGGCGAGGTGTCCGACCACGCCGACTCGGTCGTCCTGCCCCTGCTGCTGCCGGACGCGCCGGTCGTCGTGTGGTGGCCGGTGGACGCGCCCGAGGTGCCCGCCAAGGACCCGCTCGGCGCCCTCGCCCAGCGCCGGATCACCGACCTGTACGCCGTCGGGGACCCGCTGGCCGCACTGGAGCAGCGGGCCCGCTCCTACGCGCCCGGTGACACCGATCTCGCCTGGACCCGGCTGACGCCGTGGCGCTCGATGCTGGCCGCGGCCCTGGACCAGGCCCGCACGAAGATCGTCTCGGGCGCCGTCGAGGCCGAGGCCGAGAACCCGGCCGCCGAGCTGCTGGCGCGCTGGCTGGAGGCCCGGCTGAACGTGAAGATCGACCGCGTGGTCACCGAGGGCCCGGTCGTCACCGCCGTCCGCCTCGGCACCGCCGGAGGCGACATCGTCATCGACCGTCCCGAGGGCCCGCTGGCCACGCTGACCCTGCCGGACCAGCCGCCGCGCACCCTCGCGCTGAAGGTCCGCACCATGTCCGAGCTCATCGCCGAGGAACTGCGCCGCCTCGACGCCGACGAGATGTACGCCGTCGCCCTGCGGGGCGAGGCAGCCACCAAGGAGACCGTCTGACATGCCCGACTCTTCGGCCGACTCCCCCAGGCTCACCCGGCGCCCCGAGTGGGCCGCTCTGGAGGACCACCGCGCGCAGGCCCTGCAACGCCCGCGGCTGCGTGAGCTGTTCGCGGCGGACGCCGCCCGCGCCGAGCGGTACGTGGTGCGCGTCGGCGACCTGCGCATCGACTACTCCAAGCACCTGATCAACGACGACACCCTCGCCCTGCTCCAGGAACTGGCCGCCGCCACCGGCGTGTTCGGGCTGCGTGACGCCATGTTCCGCGGCGAGCGGATCAACGTCACCGAGGACCGCGCCGTGCTGCACACCGCACTGCGGGCGCCCCGGGACGCAGTGATCGAGGTCGACGGCGAGAACGTCGTGCCCCAGGTGCACGCCGTCCTGGACAAGATGAGCGACTTCGCCGGCCGCGTCCGCTCCGGCGCCTGGACCGGTCACACCGGCAAGCGCATCAGGAACGTCGTCAACATCGGCATCGGCGGCTCCGACCTCGGTCCCGCGATGGCGTACGAGGCCCTGCGCACCTTCACGGCACGGGAGTTGACGTTCCGCTTCGTCTCCAACGTCGACGGCTCCGACCTGCACGAGGCGGTACGCGACCTGGACCCGGAGGAGACGCTCTTCATCGTCGCCTCCAAGACCTTCACCACCATCGAGACCATCACCAACGCCACGTCGGCCCGCTCCTGGCTGCTCGCCGGGCTCGGCGGCGAGGAGAAGGCGGTCGCCAGGCACTTCGTGGCGCTGTCGACCAACGCGGAGAAGGTGACCGAGTTCGGCATCGACCCGGACAACATGTTCGAGTTCTGGGACTGGGTCGGCGGGCGCTACTCCTACGACTCGGCGATCGGCCTGTCGCTGATGATCGCCATCGGCCCGGACCGCTTCCGCGAGATGCTGGACGGCTTCCGCATCGTCGACGAGCACTTCCGGAACGCACCCGCCGGGGCCAACGCCCCGCTGATCATGGGGCTGTTGGGCATCTGGTACGGCAACTTCTTCGACGCCGAGTCCCATGCCGTGCTGCCCTACAGCCACTACCTGTCCAAGTTCACCGCCTATCTCCAGCAGCTGGACATGGAGTCCAACGGCAAGTCGGTGGACCGCGACGGCCAGGTGGTGGGCTGGGCGACCGGCCCGGTGGTGTGGGGCACGCCCGGCACCAACGGCCAGCATGCGTACTACCAGTTGATCCACCAGGGCACCCGGCTGATCCCCGCCGACCTGATCGGCTTCGCGCGTCCGGCGGCCGAGCTGAGCGACGATCTCAAGGCGCAGCACGACCTGTTGATGGCCAACCTGTTCGCGCAGGGCCAGGCGCTGGCCTTCGGCAAGACGGCCGAGGAGGTGCGCGCGGAGGGCGTGCCCGAGGCACAGGTGCCGCACCGCACCTTCCTGGGCAACCACCCCACCACCACGATCCTGGCCCGCGAGCTGACCCCGTCGGTCCTCGGCCAGCTGATCGCCCTCTACGAGCACAAGGTGTTCGTGCAGGGCGCCGTCTGGAACATCGACTCCTTCGACCAGTGGGGCGTCGAGCTCGGCAAGGTCCTCGCCAAGCGCGTCGAGCCCGCCCTGACCGAGGGCACGGACGTCCCCGGTCTCGACCCCTCCACCACCGCTCTCGTGGCCGCGTACCGCGAGCTCAAGGAAGTGCACTGACATGACTGCGATGCAAATGGGTCTCATCGGTCTCGGCAAGATGGGCGGCAACATGCGCGAGCGCATCCGCCGCGCGGGCCACACCGTCATCGGCTACGACCGCGACCCCGACCTGTCCGACGCGGAGAGCCTCGCCGACCTGGTCGGCAAGCTCGAGGCGCCGCGCGTGATCTGGGTGATGGTCCCGGCCGGCGCCGCCACCCAGTCGGTCGTCGACGAGCTGGGCGGGCTGCTGTCCCCCGGCGACACCGTCGTCGACGGCGGCAACTCCCGCTGGACGGACGACGAGAAGCACGCCGCGGAGCTGGGCGCCAAGGGCATCGGCTTCGTGGACGCCGGTGTCTCCGGCGGTGTGTGGGGCCTGGAGAACGGCTACGCGCTCATGGTGGGCGGCGACAAGGCGCACGTCGAGCGGCTCCACCCGATCTTCGAGGCGCTCAAGCCGGAGGGCCCGTACGGCTATGTCCACGCCGGCAAGGTGGGCGCCGGGCACTTCTCCAAGATGGTCCACAACGGCATCGAGTACGCCATGATGCAGGCCTACGCCGAGGGCTGGGAGCTGCTGGAGAAGGTGGACTCCGTGGACAACGTCCGCGAGGTCTTCCGCTCCTGGCAGCAGGGCACCGTCATCCGCTCCTGGCTGCTGGACCTCGCGGTCAACGCCCTGGACGACGACGAGCACCTGGACAAGCTCAAGGGCTTCGCGCAGGACTCAGGCGAGGGCCGCTGGACGGTGGAGGCGGCCATCGACCACGCCGTGCCGCTGCCCGCGATCACGGCCTCCCTCTTCACGCGGTTCGCGTCCCGCCAGGACGACTCGCCGCAGATGAAGATGATCGCCGCGCTGCGCAACCAGTTCGGCGGGCACGCCGTCGAGTCGAAGTAGGCCCGCCGTGGGGGACCTTCTCCTGGTCCGCCACGGCGAGACGGAGTGGAGCGTCTCGGGACAGCACACCAGCTTCACCGACCTGCCCCTCACCGAGCACGGTGAGGGGCAGGCCAAGTCCCTCGCTCCGCTCCTCTCGCGGCGGACCTACACGCTCGCCCTGACCAGCCCACTCGGCCGCGCGATACGCACCGCCGAACTCGCGGGCATCACCGGGGCGTCGGTCGAACCCGACCTGCACGAGTGGGACTACGGCGCCTACGAAGGCGTCACCACCGTCGACATCCACCGCACCCGACCCGGCTGGGACCTGTGGACCGACGGCGTACCGCCCGGTCCCGAAGGCCACCTCGGCGAGTCGCCCGAGCAGATCGGGCAGCGTGCCGACCGGGTGCTGTCCCGGGTGGACGCCGCCCTCCCGGACGGCGATGTGATTCTCGTGGCCCACGCCCATTTCCTACGGGTTCTGACGGCCCGTCGGCTGGGGCTCGCACCGGCGGACGGCCGGCTCTTCCAGCTCGCGACGGGCACCGTCAGCCGGCTGTCGACCGAGCACGACCGCCCGGTGATCGCCGAATGGAACACCCGGCCCTAGCGGTACCGGCCCGGGCTACAGCACGTCTCCGAACTCGCTCGACACCCCCGGTGGGGCAAGCGCGTTGACGTAGTGGCCCGGGCCGTGGTCGTCGAAGGAGTACTTGAAGGGGATGGTGCGGGTCAGCGCCAGGCGGGTGGCGAAGAACGCCAGCGGCGCCACGACGGCGAGGCCCGCGAGGCTGTCCATCTGCGGGTAGTTCAGGCCCGGTTCGTCGATCTCTGTCCAGCCGACGTTCGCGCCGCCGCGCAGCAGGGGCCGTACCGACCGGCGTACCCCTTCCGTGACCCGGAGCATCAGTCCGCCCCAGTCCCGGTCGGCGACGGTGCGCAGCACGTCGCTCGGCAGGGTCAGGGCCTCGATCGCCGAGTCGGCGGCGAAGGTGAGCGTCGCGTCGACGGGACCGTGCCGCCTTCGGTAGTGGAACTCGCGGCCGAAGGGGGCGTAGGGGCCGACCGGCCGGGGCGGCAGGGCGGGCACGACGTCCCGGTCGAAGATGTAGCGCAGCAGCCGGTCGCGCAGCAGACAGGTGCCGCGCGGGCCGGGCGTCTCCTCGCAGGCGCGGGCCAGGTCGGGGCCGCCGACCATCGGCTGGCCGAAGGTGTAGACGCCCTTGAGCCGCTCGGCGATGTGCCGGTAGCGGGGCTCGTGGACGAGCGTGACCGCCATGATCGCGGCCATCGCCGCGCCGAGGCTGTGCCCGGTGATGTAGAGGGCCTCCAGGCCGTCCCCGCGGGTGCCCTCCTCCGCGGGATTCAGGGACTCGCCGCGCACGGCCCGCTCCAGGGCCTCGACGACCAGAGGCCGGGTGGCGCGCACGTTGCGGTAGAAGCCGGCGTGCACCTCGTAGCGGCGGCCCTCCAGTTCGACCGCGAGCATCTCCGGGCGTACGTCGGCGTCGGTGAGGATGCTGATGATGTCCTCGGGCTGGGTGCCGCGGTAGCAGAGGATCGCGACCCGGCGGTCCTTGTCGAGGATCAGATAGGCGGCGGACGCGATGTACATGGCGTCCACGCGCTGCTCGAAGACCCGGACCTCGTTCTCCTCCAGGCCCAGCCGCGTCATGATCATGGCGACGGTGTCCGGGTCGCTGTGCTGCTCGAACCCGGCGTACGAGTAGGCCGAGCAGGTCGCCAGGACGTGCGGGAGGATTCCCTCCGGATCGGGCTGGTGCTTGTCCTCCACGAGCCGTTCCACCAGGTCGGGGTAGACAGGGAAACTGCTCGGATCGGTCTCCGGTTTGCACGGGCGCAGCGCGCTGTAGGCGGGCCCTTTGACGTATTCGTCCCGCATGTGGGACCTCCCCCGGGATGGTGCGGGTGGTGAGCACACCACCGGCCCCGTGGGCCGTCAACCAAGTGGGAGTCGTTCCCCGGCCACGGCGGGGGCGGCGGATGGGGTTGCTGGGAAACGGAGGCGCGTGCGGTGCGGCCACGGGCCGTCACCCCCGCCGCACCCGCCCGGCTGACCGGCTCAAATGCCAAACGTCACCCAATTGTTCGCATCGTGCGCAAGATGGCGCACAACGGCGCGAACCATCGCTGTCAGTCCCCCCGGCCGCCGGTAGCGTGCAGGGCCCTGTCCCGTACGTATCCGTACGTGAGGAAAGACCGATGGCCGAGACCGGGCAGCAAGAACCGCGGTACGAGCGGTACGCGGGAGGCAGTCCCGAGGCGGAACGGCTGGTGTTCGAGCAGCTGGCCGCCGAGTTGATGAAGGTGCAGGTCAAGAACGCGCGGGCCGGGGGCGGCGGCATCGCCCGGACCTTCCACGCCAAGGCACCGGTGGCCGTGGAGAACGCCCGGCTGCGCTTCCACGACGACCTCCCCGCGGCGCTGCGCGTCGGCTTCGCCCAGCCGGGCGCCGAGTATCCGGCGGTGGTGCGGCTGTCCAACGCGAGCGGCATCCGGCAGGGCGACGGCTCGCCCGACCTGCGCGGTGCGGCCGTACGGGTGCAGGTGTCGCAGGAGGAGAGCCACGACCTGCTGGCGACCGGCCATCCGGTCTCCCACGCCCGTGACGCACGGGAGTTCGTGGCCTTCGCCAAGGCCATGGCGGGGGCCCGCGGCCCCGTGCGGAAGGCGTTCGGGCTGCTGGTGAAGCTGCCGCTGGCGGTGGGTCTCGGCACCGCGAACCGGATGCGCCGCAACGTCCGGGCGGCCACCCGGCACACCGTCAGCTCCTTTGCCAACGAGACCTTCTGGAGTCGCGGCGCGATCCTGTGGGGCGAGGCGGGACCCGTCCGGTTCCTGTTCCGGCCCGCGCCCGGCACCCCCTCCGCGGCCGCGCCCGACCCCCGCGACCCGGACGCCCTGCGCCGCGAGTTCGCGCGCCGGCTGGCTCAGGGAGACGTCAGCTACGACCTGTGCGTGCAGCGGTTCGTGGACGAGCGGCGCACCCCGGTCGAGGATGCCTCGGTGGAATGGAAGGACGCCGTCTCGCCCGCGATCGCGATCGCCCGGCTCACCCTGTCCAGCCAGGACCTGACCACCGCCGAGGCCCGCGCGGCCGCCGGCCGCGTCGAGGACCTCGCCTTCAACCCCTGGTACACCACGGACGACTTCCGCCCGCTCGGCAACATCAACCGGGCCCGAAAGGCCGCCTACCAGGCCGCGAGCGCCCACCGGCTGGGGCTGCGGTTCGTCACCGAGGAACCCCTGCGCAACCGCGTCCTGGGCCGCCCGATGGAAGCGGGCTTCGCCCTGCTGAACCGGTATGTGCCCTGGCACCGGCTGCCGTTGCAGCTGAGCCTGCTGAACCTGGTGTTCCTGCGCAAGGTGCTGCGCCGGCTCAACCTGATCGACACCGAGCAGCGCGAGGCGCCGCCGAAGGCGCAGCAGGTCCCGGCACCGATCCCCGAACGGCTGCGCGGCGAGCGGTCCTACGACGGGACGTACAACGATCTGTCGGCGCCGAAGATGGGGGCGGTCGGCGCCGCCTTCGGCCGCAACCTCGAGCCGGACTACCGGCCCGACCTCTTCGACACCCCCAACCCGGTCACCGTCAGCCGCCGGCTCCTGTACCGCGAGAGCTTCGTGCCCGCGACCTCGCTCAACGTGCTGGCCGCGGCCTGGATCCAGTTCCAGGTGCACGACTGGGTCAACCACCGCCGCCACAAGCCCGGCGAGCGCAGCGTCGAGGTGCCGCTGCCGCCCGGCAGCGGGCCGTGGCACAACACGCCCGGCGGGCCCGACGAGAACGTGATGCGGTTCGCCGAGAACGAGGGCATCGAGGTGCCCGGCCGCCCGCCGATCCTGTTCGGCAACACCGCCTCGCACTGGTGGGACGGCTCCGAGGTGTACGGCGAGGACGAGCAGACCTCCCGCTTCCTGCGCGAGGCCGACGGACGTGCCGAACTGCGTCTGGAGGACGGCCATCTGCCCGGCGGCGGCAACGGCCACGTCCCGCTGACCGGCTTCAACGAGAGCTGGTGGATGGGCCTGAGCTGCATGCACACCCTGTTCGCCCGCGAGCACAACGCGGTGTGCGAGGCGCTGCGCGACCAGTACCCCACGATGAGCGAGGAGCGGATCTACCACACGGCGCGTCTCGTCGTCTCGGCCCTGATCGCCAAGATCCACACGGTGGAGTGGACGCCGGCGATCCTCGCCACCGAGGCGATCGACATCGCGCTGAAGACCAACTGGCAGGGCCCGCCGAAGAAGTGGCTCAACCAGCTGGGCCTGTGGCTGTTCGAGGCGCACTCGCTGACGGGCATCCCGAAGACCCTTCCCGACCACCACACGGCGCCGTACTCGCTCACCGAGGACTTCGTCACCGTCTACCGCATGCACCCGCTGATCCCCGACGACTTCGAGCTGCGCGAGCACCACTTCGGGCAGCGCCTGGAGACGGTGGGATTCATGGACATCCAGGGCGGCGCGGCGCAGACGCAGATCCGCAAGACGGGCCTGACGAACACCCTGTACTCGTTCGGCATCGCCCACCCGGGCGCCATCACCCTGCACAACTACCCGCGCGCACTCCAGCGCTTCGAGCGGGACGGGGAGATCATCGACATGTCGGTGGTGGACCTCGCACGGACGCGGCGGCGCGGTGTGCCGCGCTACAACGACTTCCGCGCGGGCCTGCACAAGGAGCGCATCCGCTCCTTCGAGGAGCTGACCGAGAACGCGGAGACGCTCGCCCGGCTCAAGGACGTCTACCGCTCGGTCGACGAGATCGACACCGTGGTGGGCCTGTTCGGGGAGAACCCGCCCTCCGGGTTCGGCTTCAGCGACACGGCGTTCCGCATCTTCATCCTGATGGCGAGCCGCCGCCTGCAGTCCGACCGCTTCCTCAACGTCGACTACCGGCCCGAGGTGTACACGCCGCTGGGCATCGACTGGGTGGAGCGGGGCGGCATGAACTCGGTGATCCTGCGGCACTGCCCGGAGCTGGCGGCGCTGCTGCCGCGCGGGGCGAGCGCGTTCGCACCGTGGCGCACCGTGCGGCCGACGGGCGACGAGGGCGTCGACGGGGGGCGTGAATAACCACGCCCGACAAACACCCGGGGCTGGCGAAACGCACCGGCGGCACGCGGAGTTGTGGGACTAGAGTTCCCGGCTTGTGGAGATCAACCAACTGACGCCGGCCGAGAAGCGCGTATGGCGGGCGTTCGCGACGGGGACCGCGGTCGACTTCCGCCCGCGGGGCGACGAGGACGTGGCGGACGGCACGGACTGGGGGCATGAGCGCTCGGTCCGCGCCACCGTGCTGCGTCACCTGCTGATCAACGGGCCGCAGAAACCGGGGGAGATAGCCGCCCTCAAGCTGTCGGGCGCGCGCGTGACCGGCGAGCTCGACCTGCGGTACGCGCAGACCGACCACGCCGTACGGCTCAGCGCTTGCCGCTTCGACGAGGTGCCGCAGCTGTACGGCTGGCGGGTGCGCCAGCTCAACCTCAGCGACTCGGTGCTGCCCGGCCTGACGGCCGCCACCATCCGCGTGGAGGGCGTGCTGCGGCTGACGGACTGCCGGTTTCGGGGACCGGTGCGGCTCGGCGGGGCGCACATCGCCGGCGCGCTTTTCATGGACCGCGCGAACTTCGAGGCGCCGGACGCCGACGAGCCGGCGCTGCAGCTGAACCAGGTCGCGATCGGCGACGACCTGTGGGCGCCGGGGCTGCGGGCCCGCGGTCAGGTCCGGCTCACCGGAGCGTCCGTCGCCGGGGCGGTCAACTTCCGCGACACCGAGTTCGAGCTGCCGTCCGGCACCGCGCTCGACGCGCAGAACCTCACCGTGGGATCCGACGTCCGGGCACCGTGCCTCACGGCGCGCGGCCGGGTCGAGTTCCGCGGCTCACGCATACCCGGCTGCCTCGACCTGCTGCACTCCCGCCTCTCCCAGCCGGGCGGCACGGCACTGCGGGCCAGCAGCTGCGTCATCGGCGAACTGTGGCTGCGCCCGGACGAACGCATCGAGGGCGCCCTCAACCTGCGGCGCTCCCAGATCGACCTGCTCACCCTGGAGCCGGCGACCCTGCCGGACCAGGTCTACGTCAACGAGCTCACCTACACCGCCCTCACCCCGCACGTGCCGGCCGAGCACCGCCTGACCATGCTGGAGCGCGATGCCGAGGGCTATGTCCCGTACGCCTACGAGCAGTTGACCGCCGCCTACCGCCGCGTCGGGGACGACTACGCCGCCCGCCTGGTCCAACTCGCCAAGCAGCGCCGTCTGCGCGCCACCCGCACCTGGTACGGCCGCCTGTGGGGATACGTCCAGGACGCCACCGTCGGCTACGGCTTCCGCCCGCTGCGCGCCGCCGTCTGGCTGCTCTCCCTGCTCGCCGCCGGCTCGATCGCCTACGCCCTGCACCACCCGCACCCGCTCAAGGCGTCCGAGGCCCCGCACTTCAACCCGGTCTTCTACACGCTGGACCTGCTCCTGCCGGTGATCTCCTTCGGCCAGGAGGACGCCTTCGCGCCGGACGGCTGGTACCAGTACCTCGCCTACGCCCTGATCATCACCGGCTGGATCCTGGCCACGACGGTCGTCACCGGCGTGACCAGGAGCGTCAGCCGCCAGTGAGGTGCTGGGCGGCCAGCCGGACGGGCGCGTTCTGCGCGCCGTAGCCGCGATGGCCGCCGTCGCGCTGGACCAGCTCGAAGAAGACACGGCCGACGGTCCGGGTGTAGCAGTGCCGGAACTCCCCGTGTGCGTCCCGGTCGTAGAGGATGCCGAGTTCGCGATACGTCTCCAGCTCCCCGTCGGTGAACTCGAACCGGGCGGCCAGGTCGTCGTAGTAGTTCGCGGGGATCGGCAGCAGCCGCCCGCCCGCCGCGAGGAAGCGGCGGGCCGCGGCCACCACGTCGTCCGTGGCGAGGGCGATGTGCTGCGCGTGCACCGTGTCGTCGCTCGGGGCCGCGCCCACGGACAACGCGATCCGCACGCTCCCGTCGGCGTTGGTGACGGCCCGGCTGCGCAGCAGCCCGTACGGATCGGCGACGTCCACGCTCTCCTGCGCGGACAGGCCGAGGACGCTGCGGTGGAAGAGGGCGGCCTCGTCGAAGTGGTGCCACGGCTGGACCAGGGCCAGGTGGTCCACCCGCATCACGCCCGAGTCCGTCGCGGTGTGCCTGAGGTCCTCGAAGTCCCCGCGCCAGTCCGGGAGTTCGGGCCACCCGGTGGCGCAGAAGAACAGCTCCGTACCGTCGGGGGCCGCCACCGCGTCCAGCGGCACGTCGTCGGCCGCGCGCCGGCGCGGCAGCACCGGCGCCAGCAGGGCCTCGGCGCGGCGGGCGGCACCGGCCGGGTCCGGTGACTCCAGGCCGATCGCGGCGAGGCCGGTGCCCTCGCGCCGTGCGGCCGGCCCGGTGTTGACGAGGACGCGCGCCTCACCCTGCTGCCACAGGTCGACGGGCTTGCTGCGATGCCGCGCGGTACGGGCGAACCCGAGAGCGCCGAGCACCTCGGACACCGGCTCGGCATCGGGCGTGACCAGTTCGGCGAAGGCCACGCCGGTGGGCACGACAGCACCCGGCAGGTCGGCCAGTCCCAGCGCCTCCTGGAGCACCAGCAGCGAGCGGTGCGCGTCCACGGCCGTAGGACCGGCCTCGGCCTGGCGGAAGACGTCGTTGAACACCTCGAGCGAGAGCGGTCCGTCGTACCCCGCCCGCAGCACATGCCCCACGAGCCCGGCGACGTCGAATCCGCCCTGCCCCGGGAAGCAGCGGTAGTGGCGGCTCCACTGCAGGACGTCCATCGCGAGCAGCGGCGCGTCCGCGAGCTGCAGAAAGAAGATCTTCTCGCCCGGGATGTCCTCGATCCCCTTGGGATCGGACGCGCGGGAGAGAATGTGGAAGCTGTCGAGGCAGGTCCCGAGAGCGGGATGGTCCGCCCGCTCCACGATCTGCCAGGCATGGTCGTACGTACTGACGTGCCGCCCCCAGGCGAGCGCCTCGTAGGCGACGCGGACGCCGAACTCCTGCGCCATGTCGGCGAGTCGGCTCAACTGCCGGGCGGCGAGATCGTCGTCGTCGACCGCGAGCGGATGCACGCTGGAGCAGACGAGCACCGTACCGGCACCGAGCCGCCGCATCACCTCGAACTTGTGCCGCGCCCGCCGGAGATTTCGCCCGAACTCCTCCTCGGGCACACCTTCGATGTCCCGCATCGGCTGATAGAGATCGATGCTCAGCCCGAGGTCGGCACAGCGCTCCCGCACCTCCTCGGGCGCGAGCCGGCTCGCGAGCAGGTCGTTCTCGAAGATCTCCACACCGTCGAACCCGGCCCGCGAGGCGGCGGTCAGCTTCTCGGTGAGCGACCCACTGAGCGAAACGGTGGCGATGGACGTACGCACGGCCCAACTCCTTTCAGGGGCCCGGTCTAACCGACCGAGCTCTCCGCCACACCGGCCAACTCGGCAATGTCCGCAAGCATCGACGCAGCGTCCGGTGCACGTCCGGTGAACAAGCGGAAGGCATCCGCGGCCTGGAACACGGCCATCCCGCCCCCGTCCAACGTGGCGCAGCCACCCGCCCGGGCCACCCGCAGCAGCTCCGTCTCCAGCGGCCGGTAGACGACCTCGGCCACCCACAACTCGGGCCGGAGCAGGTCCGCCGCGAACGGCGACCCGGGGTGCGCGGCCATCCCGGTGGGAGTCGCATGGACGACCCCGTCGGCGGACGACAACAGTCCAGCCAGCTCGTCCGGCGAGCCGGCGGCAGCCCTCCCCGCCCCGAAGTGCCGGTTCAGCTGACCGGCCAGGGAGACCGCCCGCTCGGCCAGCGCGTCGACCACGGTGACCCTCTCCGCGCCGAGCGTGAGCGTCGCATGGGCGACCGCCGCCCCCGCGCCGCCGGCGCCCAGCTGCACCACCCGCTCCAGCGAGGCGTCCGGCAGTCCCCGCGCGAACGAGGCCACGAACCCGGTGACATCCGTGTTGTGCCCGACGGCACGGCCGTCCTCGAAGACCACGGTGTTCACCGCGCCCAGCGCCTCGGCCTGCGGAGCGAGCGCGTCCAGGTGCTCGATCACGAGCTGCTTGCACGGGTGGGTGATGTTCAGCCCGTCGAAGCCCAGGTCGCGGGCGCTCCGCACCAGATCGCCGACCGCCTGCGCAGGCACGCCGAGCACATCGATGTCGATGATCCGGTACAGGTAGCGCAGACCCTGCCGGTCCGCCTCCCGCTCGTGCAGCGCCGGGCTGAGCGACGGGCCGATGCCCGAACCGATCAGTCCGACGAGATACGAGTCCTTGGCCACGCGGACCTCCTGAGCTGAACACTAATGTACGAACCAGTACGTTAGCTATATCAGCCGTGCCGCTCCCTGAGAAGCCCCGGAACCGCCTACCGGGCGGGCCGGGCGGCGCCGCCCGGCCCGCCTTCTACAATCTGCGGCACTGGCCGCACTCCCGAAGGAACCCGATGACCAGCGTCGACGAACCGGCACGACCGAACGGGCGGATCCGTGACGCCGCCCGCACCCAGGCCGAGATCCTCGACGTCGCGACACAGGAGTTCGCCCGGGCCGGGTACGACGGCGCCCGCGTCGACGAGATCGCCGCCCGCACCCGCACCACGAAGCGGATGATCTACTACTACTTCGGCGGCAAGGAGCAGCTCTTCACGGCCGTGCTGGAGCGGGCGTACGGCGTGATCCGCGAGGCCGAGCAGGAGCTGGACGTCGAGCACCTGGACCCGGTCGCGGCGATCCGGCGCCTGGCGGAGCTGACCTTCGACCACCACGAGCAGCACCCCGACTTCATCCGCCTGGTCAGCATCGAGAACATCCACGGCGCCGCGCACATCGCCGGCTCCGAGAAGCTCGGGAAGATCGGCTCCCCCGCGCTCGACGTGATCCGCCGCATCCTGGCCACCGGGCAGGAGTCCGGCCTCTTCACGGCCGACGTCGACGCGGTCGACCTGCACGCGATGATCAGCTCCTTCTGCTTCTTCCGGGTCGCCAACCGGCACACCTTCGGCGCCCTGTTCGGCCGCGACCTGGTGGACCCGGCGCAGCGCGAGCACTACCGCGCCATGCTCGGCGACATGGTGATCGCCTACCTGACGGCGGAGCGCGCGACGGACTGAACCCGTACCGCGGTACCCCTTGACACGCGGGAAACGTGGGCGCAACATCCGTAGCCAACCACTACTAACTACCCAGTGGGTTAATTAGCCGGACAGCGCCCGGCTCGGCCGTCCCGTCACCCCAGGGATCCGGCACTTCTCCCCCGCCGCTCACTCCGCCTACGTTGGAGTTCCCTCGAAGGAGCATCGCCGTGTCCGTCCCCGCCGAAGCCGTCGGGCAACCGAAAAAGGCCGCCGCAGCCGCCTGGATCGGCAGCGCCCTGGAGTACTACGACTTCTTCATCTACGGCAGCGCGGCCGCGCTGATCTTCCCCAAGGTCTTCTTCGACGAGTCCGACCCCGCCACCGCGACCCTGCTGTCGCTGGCCACGTTCGGCGTCGCGTACGCGGCCCGGCCCGTCGGCGCGCTCTTCCTCGGGCACTTCGGCGACAAGGTCGGCCGCAAGAAGATCATGATCTTCACGCTGCTCCTGATGGGCCTGTCGACCTTCCTGATCGGCTGTCTGCCCACCCGCTCCCAGGTCGGCACGCTCGCCCCTGTGCTGCTGGTGCTGTGCCGGGTCCTTCAGGGCATCTCCGCCGCCGGCGAGCAGGCCAGCGCGAACTCCATGACGCTCGAACACGCGCCGTCGAACCGGCGCGGCTTCTTCACCAGCTTCACCCTCGGCGGCACCCAGGGCGGCCAGCTCATCGCCACCCTGGTCTTCATCCCGGTCGCCGCGCTCCCCGAGCACCAGCTGCTGACCTGGGGCTGGCGGATCCCGTTCTGGGCGAGCGTCGTGGTCGCCGCCGTCGGCTACTTCATCCGCCGCCGGCTGGAGGAGACCCCGGCCTTCGCCAAACAGGCGGCCACCGAGGGCGTGGCCAAGCTGCCGCTCGCCGTGCTGATGCGCGAGCACTGGGCCGACGTGCTGCGGGTGATCGGGGGCGCCCTGGTCGCCTCGGTCTCCACGATCTTCACCGTCTGGGCCCTCGCCTACGCCACCAGCGACTCCGTCGGCATGTCCCGGTCCTCCATGCTGTGGGTGGGCGCGCTCGCCAACCTCGTCGCACTCGCCGCGATCCCCCTGTGGGCCTCGCTGTCGGACCGCATCGGCCGCCGCCCCGTGTTCCTGATCGGGGCCGCCGGCAGCGCGATCGCCATGTTCCTCTACCTGTGGGCGATCTCGACGGGCAACTACCCGCTGACACTGATCCTCGGCATCGTCGCCTTCGGCGTGGTCTACAGCGCCGCGAACGGCGTGTGGCCCTCCTTCTACGGCGAGATGTTCTCCACCCGCGTCCGCCTGTCCGGCATGGCGATCGGCACCCAGATCGGCTTCGCCGTGGCCGGTTTCGCGGTGACGTTCGCCGCGCAGATCGCGGGCCCCGACGGCACCGACTGGTCCTCGGTGGCGCTGTTCACCGCGGCCCTGTGCGTGCCGCCGGTCATCGCCGCGCTCTCGGCCCGCGAGACCCACAAGGTCCCGACGGAACACCTGGGCGAGCCCTCGCCCGCCAACGCGTCACAGCGGGAGACGGTGACGGCCTGACGGTCCCACCGCCCCACGACCACCCCGGCCTCCGGACGCCCTACGGCTCCGGAGGCCGGGGTTCGCCGTCTACGGCTTCGGGTGGCGCGGCTCGTAGAGACCGACCTCGGCGCCGCCCGGCAGCCGGAACCCGGTCACCCGGCCCCAGCGCGCCTCTTGCAGCGGTCGTGCGAACTCCACGCCCCGGTCGGTGAGTTCGGCCGTCGTCGCGTCGAGGTCGTCGCACATCAGCAGCAGTTCGTGCGACGGCTCACCGTCGGCCGGATGGAAGGCCACCTCGGCCGGTGGCGCCTTGAAGATCAGCCACCCATGCCCTGCGTCGACGTGCGCCCAGCCGAGAACGTCCCGGAAGAACACCCGGTCCGCCTCGGCGTCATTGCTGTAGATCACCACGTGGGCCCCATTGATCACGCGCGGAGAGTATGCGCGGGGGCCGCTCGCGGCAAGCACCGTGGGAGCTATGCGTTGGACCAGCCCCGCTCGCACAGCACCAGCCGGTACCCGTCCGGGTCCTCGACCGTCACCCCCCACCGGTTCCAGTACGGATTCGGCGAAGCCATCCGCTTGCCGCCGTGGTCCTCCAGACGGGCGACGATGTCCTGCGGCACCGGCCCGTCGACGTAGACGACGAGAAGGTCCTCCTCGGTGGGCCGTGGTTCGACGGGCCGCCCGGGCTCGTGGACGAGTTCCAGATGCCAGCCCGCGTCCGGCCAGCCGACCATCAGCAGATCGTGCTCACCCGGTTCCGTGCCGCCCTCGGTCCGCCACACCACGCTCAGCCCGAGCCCGCCCACCCAGAACCGCTCGGCGGCCGCGAGGTCCCGGGACGGCCGGGCGACACGGATGTGACTACGGGCGTCGACAGACATGCTGACCTCTTTCCGAACTACGGATCCGACCCCCGCACCCTAGGCAGCCGACGATCCCCGGACCATCGGCCATCCGCCCTGCACCCCGGGCCCTAGGTCTCCCGAAGCACCCCGCCCCCGTTGACAGATGACGTTTTCAGCAAGAACATCGGCCGGAACGAGCAGAAATGAACAGCACCGCTGCACGGCAAGGCACAGCAACCCCATGGCTCCCCCCTCTCCCGCAGAAGGACATGAGTGGTGCGCATCCTTTCCCGCAAGTCCGGCTGTCTCCTCGCCGCCACCCTGACGGTGGCGCTCCTCCCCTCCATGGCCCACGCGTCGGCCACCGCGCCGGGACCGCGCGTCTCGCAGTCCGCGAGCGCCGTCACCCTCGACGTGCCGGCCACCCGTGACTCCCCCGGCTACACGGTCTCCGTCCCGCGCAGCGGCCGACTCGCCCTCACCACCGTCAGATCCGGGCACACCGTCCTCGCCACCGGCACCGACGCCCTGCGCTTCCGGGCGGGCGGCGCCTGGCAGCACGCCAGCGGACTCACCGGCTGGAGCTGGCGCGACGGCGTGCTCACCCTGACCGCGGACACGACCCTCGCCGGGGCCCGCGTCGAGGCCCGGGTGACCCCGGTCGCCGACCGCTACCGACTGGACTGGGACGTCAAGGGCGTTCAGGCCGCATCGCTCGGCCTCACCTACGGACTGAACAGCGCCGGGCACTGGTACGGCCACGGCGAGACGACCACCCCCTCGGGCGGTCCGTACACCGACCAGCCCTGGCCGCTGGACGCCGGGCAGGTCGAGCAGGACGACTTCAGCGCGGCCTCGTACCAGATGGTCGATCCCTTCTGGTACACGCAGAGTTCGGCCGGGCTGTACGTCGACACCGGCGACACCATGGACGTCTCCCTCAACAAGTCCGGCGACGGCCTGGGCCGCTTCACGGTCGGCTCCGGGAGCACCTACCGGGCCACCGTCTTCGTCGAGTCGACGCCGCGCGACGTCTACCGCGACTACATCGGCATCGTCGGCAGGCCGGGCAAGAGCGACGCGACCTACGAGCAGTACGCCGAGCCGCTGTGGAACTCCTGGGCGCAGTTCTACACGAACGTGAACCAGGAGAAGCTGCTCGACTACGCAACCGACCTGCACGCGAACGGAGTTGACGGCCACACCATCCAGCTCGACGACAAGTGGGAGTCGAACTACGGGAACATGACCTTCGACCCCAAGGCCTACCCCGACCCCAAGGCGATGTCGGACCAGATCCACGCCATGGGCTACGACTTCGGCCTCTGGGTCACTCTGTGGATCAACCTCGACTCGGCCAACTACCGGTACGCGGCCGACCACGACTACCTGCTGCACGACGCCGCCGACCCCACCAAGCCCTGCACCGTGACCTGGTGGAACGGCACCGCCGGCATCGTCGACCTCGCCAACCCCGAGGCGAAGGCCTGGTACCAGGGCAACCAGAAGAAGCTGATGGACACCTACGGCGTCGACGGCCTGAAGTTCGACACCCGGTTCTTCGACGACCACTGCGCAGGGCGTGACGGCAACACCCGTACCGACTACCAGCGCCTGGGCTCCGAACTCGCCGACTCCTACGACCTCCAGGGCGCCGGCATCCGCGTCCACTGGGGCAGCGCCGCGCACCAGGCGGGCTTCGTGGTGCGCCAGATCGACAAGGGCACCGGCTGGGACTCCCTGCGGGCCGCCGTCTCGCAGAACCTCGCCCTGTCCACGATCGGCTACCCGTTCGTCGAGACCGACATGATCGGCGGCTCCAGCGGCCGGCCCGCGCCGACGAAGGAGGTCCTGGTCCGCTGGGCGCAGACGGCCTCGTACATGCCGCTGATGTACGCCTCCACCTCCCCCGTGGACACGATCGACGCGACGACCGGCCAGAAGGTGGACTACGACCGCCAGACCGTCGACCTGTACCGCGAGGCGATCGCCCGCCACGAACGGCTCGCTCCGTACATCTGGGCGCAGGTGCAGAACTCGCTGAGGACCGGCGACCCGATCGTCCGGCCGCTGTTCTTCGACTTCCCGCAGGACAAGGCCGGTTACACGGTCGCTGACGAGTGGATGCTCGGTCCGGCGGTGCTCTCCGCGCCCAACCTGACGGCCGCGTCCTCGCGCGACATCCAGCTGCCGCCGGGCAGGTGGTACGACGTCAACCGCCGTACGACGATCAAGGGCCCCACGACCCTGAAGGCGTACGCCACTCCCCTCACCGTGACACCGGCCTTCGTGAACCTTCATGCGAAAGGCGCCGTTGAGGCATTGCGCGCACTGCGGTAATCATGAGGTAGCGGCGCGTGCTCCGGCCGGATTCAGGGGCGGCCGGAGCACGTGGTCCGGGGTGCGCCGGGGCTGCTCTCAGCCCCGGTTGGCCCCCTTCGGCATGCCGTACGCGTGCTCCACCCTCAGCCGCACCACCAGGCGCCGGTCACGGACCATCGCGGCGCGGTAGTCGTCCCAGTCGGGGTGCTCGCCCGCGAGGTCGCGGTAGAGCCGGACCAGTTCCTCGACCGTGTCGTCGTACGGGTCCTTCGCGACGGGCGACAGCTCGGCCGTGCCCTCGACGACGGCGTAGGCCCAGCGGTCGGGGGTGGTCACGTGGTACGACGCCCGCGGATCCCGGCGCAGATTGCGCGTCTTGGCCCGGTCGTCGGTGACCGAGATCCGGACGACGCGTTCGTCGGGGTAGTAGCGGTGGCCGACGTTCGACAACTGGGGCCGGCCGTCGCGCTTGAGGGTGACCAGCACCCCGCCGCCGCTTTCGGAGAGCAGCTCGAGCAGTGCGTCCTGAGTCATACCAGGATCAACCCGCCGGGCCGAGCCGCGCATTCCCGCATGGTCAGCATGGGTAGACACTGTCTACTCTCGGCTGGTAGACAATGTCTATGCACGCATCGGACACAAACGCGGCCACAAACGCGGCCACTAGCGCGGACACGGACACGGCCGGGGAAACGGGGCTGCGGGCCCGGCTCGTCGACGTCGGGGTGGAGCTGGTCGCCGGTGAGGGCGCGCAGGCGCTGACCTTGCGGGAGATCGCCCGCCGGGCAGGCGTCTCGCACGGCGCGCCCCGCCGCTACTTCCCCACCCACCTGGAGCTGCTGTCCGCCATCGCGCGCCGCGGCTTCGCCGAGCTGGCCGAGCGGGCCGAGCGGGCGACGGCGGCGCCCGGCCACGGCTCGGCCCCCGGGCGCGAGCAGCTGACCGAACTGGGGCGCTGCTACCTCCAGTTCGCCCTCGACAACCGCGGCATGTACGAGCTGATGTTCCGTCACGACCTACTGGAGAGCGGCCATCTCGGCCTGCGCGACACCAGCCTGCCGCTGTTCGGGCGCCTGGTGGAGCTGGTCGGGCAGGTCCGGCCGGACGCGGACGCCCGGCTCGTCGCCGGCGCACTGTGGGCCAACCTGCACGGCGTCGCCCAGCTGTGGGGCTGGGGCAGCCTCCAACTCGCCACCGGCGCGGAGGACTTCACACCTCTGCTGCGGTCGGCTCTCGACGCGCACCTCGGGGACGGTGCATGAGCCACCGGCGCGCATGGACGCTCGCGAGCAGTGTCGCCGGGGCCGTGATCGTCGCCCTTGACGGCACGGTCCTCACCGTCGCCCAGCCCACCCTGCAGCACGGCCTCGGCGCCACCTTCGCACAGGTCCAGTGGACCAGCACCGGCTATCTCATAGCGGTGGCCGGCCTGTTGGTGTTCTCCGGACGGCTCGGTGACCGGTACGGCCATCAACGGCTGTTCGCCATCGGCATGTTGGGCTTCGGCGCGGCGTCGGCGGGCATCGGGCTGGCGCCCGGCATCGGCTGGGTGATCGGCCTGCGGGTCGTCCAGGGCGTGTTCGGGGCGCTGTTGCAGCCCGCCACGCTCGGGATGCTGCGGGCCGCGTACCCGCCCGACCGGCTGCGGATGCCGATCGCCGTGCGCACCGGTGCGATCGGGCTGGCGGCCGCGGCCGGTCCCGTGCTGGGCGGGGCGCTGGTCGCGGGGCCGGGCTGGCGGGCGGTGTTCTTCCTCAACGTCGTGCCGGCCCTCGTCTTCGGCCTGCTCGCCCTCACGATGCGCGGCCCGCGCCCACAGCCCTCCCCCGCCCGCCTGGACGTGCCCGGCGCGATGCTGCTCGCGGTGACCCTGGCCTGCCTGGTGCACGTCCTCGCCGGGCTGCCGGACCACGGCTGGACGGCCGTGAGCGGGGCGGGCCTCGTCCTGGCCGTCCTCTCGGGCGCCGCCTTCGTACGGCACGAGCGGCGGACCACGAGCCCACTGGTGCCCGCGGACGTCGTGGGCTCGACGGCCGTCCGCTCGGCGCTCGGCATGCTGGTCGCCGCGTCGGCGGCCCTGCACGGCGCGCTGTTCGTCGCGACCTTCCTGCTCCAGGACACCCTCGGCTACGACCCCCTGCACATGGCCCTGCTCGGCCTGCCGCTCGCGGCGCTGATGATCCTCGCCGCCCCGGGCTCCGCGCTGTTGCTGCACCGGATCGGGGCCCGCAGTACGACCGTCACGGCGATGACCGTCCTGTCCGCCGGCATCCTGGTGCTGGGCCGGGGCTCGGGCGCGGTCGCGCTGTGCTCCGGGTTCGCTCTGCTCGGGGCGGGGTTCGGCACGGTGATGGTGGCGGCCACCCATGTCGTCGTACGCCGGGCCGCGGTCGGGTCGGCCGGGGTGGCGGGCGGCCTGCAGCAGACCGCGCTGAACGTCGGGCCCGCGCTCGGCGTCGCCCTCGCGACCACGCTGCTGGGGCCGGGACAACGGTACGGGCCGGCGCTGTGGGTCCTGGCCCTGGTGGCCGGGGTGGGAGCGGTGGCGGGCCGCGCGTTGCCAAAACGTTCCGCTCAAACGATCAATCCTCGCCGAGAGGGGGACCAGGTCGAGGTTCCTGCGCGACGATGAGGTCTGAGGCCGTCCCGGCGGGAGTACCGCCGGACCACACCTCGACGAGCGCATTCGGAGGAGAGCGATGGCAACGCTGCGGCAAGAGGTCGAACCGGACGAGGCCGGGCTGGACGTGAAGGCGCTGGACCGGCTCGACCAGGCGTGCGCCCGCTTCGTCGACGAAGGACGCCTGCCCGGCTTCCTGGTGGCCGTGGCCCGCGGCGGACGCGTCGCGCACCTCACCACCCATGGCCGGCGCGACGTCGCGGCGGACCTGCCCGTCGAGTCCGACACCCTGTGGCGGATCTACTCCATGACCAAGCCGGTCACCTCGGTCGCCGCGCTGATGCTCGTGGAGGAGGGCCGGCTCTCGCTCGACGACCGGCTCGACAGCTACCTCCCGGCCTTCGCGAACCCGCGCGTGTATGAGAGCGGTGAGGGCGACGACGTGCGGACGCGCCCGGCCGACGGGCCGATACGGATCCGCCACCTGCTGACCCACACCTCCGGCCTGACCTTCGGCTTCTACCACAGCCACCCCGTCGACGCCCTGTACCGCGAGGCCGGCCTGGAGTCCTCGGTGATACCGGGCACGGACCTGGCGCGGACGGTCGACGTGTACGCGCGTATGCCGCTGCAGTTCGAGCCGGGCACGCAGTGGAACTACTCGGTCTCCACCAATGTGCTCGGCCGGGTGATCGAGGTCGTGTCCGGGCAGCCGCTCGACGCGTTCTTCGCCGAGCGGATCCTCGGGCCCCTCGGCATGGCGGACGCAGGTTTCCACGTCACCGACGAACAGGCGCCCAGGCTCTGCGAGTTGTACGGCGAGAGCGACGACGGCGGGATCAAGCCCGTCCCCGGGCTGCCGCTGCGCGGCGGGCGGCCCCGCTTCCTGTCCGGCAGCGGCGGCATGGTGGCCTCCGCGTACGACTTCCACCGGTTCATGGAACTGCTGCGCCGCCGCGGCGAGCTCGACGGCATCCGCCTGCTCGCGCCGGGGACGGTGGACCTGATGACCCGCAACCACCTGCCCGGCGGCGCCGACCTGCGCGCCTACGGCAGCCGCCCGGCCCACGACGAGCCCAACAACGACGGCGTCGGCTTCGGCCTCGGGGTCTCGGTCGTCGTCGACCCCGAGCGCACCCAGTCGCCGACGGCGGCCGGCACCTTCGGCTGGAGCGGCGCGGCGACGACGACCTTCTGGGTCGACCCCGGCCGCGACCTGACCGTGCAGTTCATGACCCAGGTCCGCCCGAAGACCTCGCTCAGGATCATCCCGGAGCTCCGGCGCCTGGTCCACGAGGCCGTCATCGGGTAGGCGCTCGGGAGGGCCGGGCCACGGCCCACCTCGCCGACGGTAGATTCCCCTGCAGACACCGGCGGCGAGGTGGGAAGGCGTGCTCAGGACAGGTGTGCCACCGCGTCCAGGTGCGGCAGGACGTGGTCGAGCCGCTCCCGCTTGGTGCGCAGGTAGGTGATGTTGCTCTCGCACGGAGGGATCAACAGCGGTACCGTCTCGGCCACTTCGATGCCGTGCCGCACCAAGGCCTCCCTCTTGCGCGGGTTGTTGGACATCAGGCGCACCGAGTTCACGCCCAGGTCCTGCAGGATCCCGGCGGCCACGCCGTAGTCGCGGGCGTCCACCGGCAGCCCGAGCGCCAGGTTCGCCTCGACGGTGTCCAGGCCCTCCGCCTGCAGCGCCATCGCCCGCAGCTTGGCCAGCAGCCCGATGCCGCGGCCCTCGTGGCCGCGCAGGTACACGACGATGCCGCTGCCCTCGGCGACCACGGCCTTGAGCGCGGACGCCAGTTGATCCCCGCACTCGCAGTGCTGCGAACCGAACGCGTCACCGGTCAGGCACTCGGAATGCAGCCGGGTGAGAACGCCTTCCGCGCCGATGTCACCGTGCACGAGGGCCACTTGCTCATCACCGCGATCGTGATCCAGGTAACCCACCGCGCGGAATTGCCCGTACACCGTGGGCAATGGCGCATTCACGATCCGCTCCACACCCGTGCGCTGTGGAGACTTCTTGCCGAGGACGCCGATTTTTTCTGTCATGATCTGATTCCTAAGCAGAGACGAAGGGCCGTGAAGAAATGAGTGTTTCGGGCGCGCGTACGGCGGCGGACGGGCTGGTGCCGGCGGACACTACGGAAGAGGTACGGACCAGGGCCGCGAGTGTCTCAACGCAGGTCGCGGTGCTTCCCGTCGGAAGTTTCGAGCAGCACGGTCCGTTCCTTCCGCTGGCGACCGACACGCTCGTAGCATGTGCCGTGGCCCGGGAGATCGCCGCGGCGTACGCGGTGCACCTCCTCCCCCCGGTGACGATCTCCTGCTCGCACGAGCACGCGGCCTGGCCCGGTACGGTCAGCATCTCCTCGGTGACCCTTCATGCGGTGGTGTCGGACATCGCGGCCTCGCTCCGCCGCTCCGGCGTCGACGCCCTGGTGGTGGTCAACGGGCACGGCGGAAACTACGTACTGGGCAACGTCGTTCAGGAATCCTCCGCCCGCGGCGAGCGAATGGCGCTGTTCCCGGCCGCGGAGGACTGGGAAGCGGCGCGGCAGCGGGCGGGGGTGACCACCTCGCTGCTGACCGACATGCACGCGGGAGAAATCGAGACCTCCATCCTTCTGCACGCTCACCCCGAATTCCTTCGGCCCGGTTATGAGACCTCCGATTTCGTCGCGGACGACCGGCGTCATCTCCAGACCCTCGGTATGTCCGGCTATACCGATTCGGGCGTCATCGGGCGCCCTTCGCTGGGTTCGGCGGAAAAGGGGAAGGAACTGCTGGCGAGCCTCGCGGATTCCTTCGGCACGTATTTCTCGCTCATCACCTCGGCGGACGGGCGGCCGTGACCCGCGGCCGCCCCGGCCGTCCCGGAGCCCGCGCGCAGGCCGGTGTACCAGCGGGCGACGAGGACGACGGCGCCGGGCAGCGCGGCCACGAAGCTGAGCACGCCGTACACCACGGCGACCGCCACACCGCTGCTCGCGCCGAGGCCCGCCGCGCCGAACGCCCAGGCGGTGGCGCCCTCGCGGGGCCCGAAGCCGCCGACGTTCAGCGGCAGCCCCATGGCGACCAGCGCCAGCACGGCCAGCGGCAGCAGTACGACGACGGAGGCACCGGAGCCGGCGACCCGGGCGGCGAGCACGAACAGCGCGAAATGGCCGGCCAGGATCAGCAGTGAAGACAGGGTCACACCAGGCCAGTTGCGGCGCGAGAGCAGCCCCTCCCGCGCCTCGCTGAGCGTCGCGCGCAGCGCCCGTCCGCGCCGGGAGGGCGCCTTGTTCATCCGCAGCGCGACGACGACGGCGAGCGCGCCGAGAGCGGCGAGCCCGGCCAGCGGGGCGAAGTGGCGCACCTCGGCCCGCACCGGCGACGGCATGGTCAGCAGCATCCCCGCCCCGACGACCGTCAACGCGACCTGCCCGGCGACCCGTTCGAGCACCACCGAGCGCACACCGCGGCCGAGGTCACCGGCGCTCTGCCCGTGCCGCACCGCCCGGTGCACGTCGCCGAGGACGCCACCGGGCAGGGCGGCGTTCAGGAACAGCGAGCGGTAGTAGTCCCCGACGGCCGTCGCGAGCGGCAGCCGGATCTTCAGGCCGCGGGCCACCAGCGCCCAGCGCCAGGCACTGAGTACGGTCGTCACCAGGCCGACGACGAGCGCGATCAGCAGTGTCGTCGCGTCGATGCGCCGCAGGCCGTCCAGCAGGACACCGGTACCGAGCTTCCACAGCAGCCCGCCGAGGATGGCGACGCCGGCGACGGTTCCGAAGTGGGTGCGTACGGCCGGGGAGTTGACCACGGCCGGCGCCTTGCGCCGCCGGGGCGTGGCCGCCGTGGGCACGTCGGTCCGCGCCCCGCCGTGCGACTCGCGCCGCACCACCGGCGCCCGCACCGTGTCCACACTCATGACGCCCCGCCCGTCGGCCGGGACAGCGCCAGCAGGTCGCTGTGGTGGACGGTGACGCGCAGCTCGCCGGCCGCGCAGGCGGCCAGGCGCTCTCGCAGATACCGTTCCGCACGCGCCTTCAGCTCGGGCCGCTCCTCGACGGCCGCGCCCACCCAGCCGCGCAGCCACTGGGCCGCCAGCGCGGCCTCGTCCGGCCCGAGCCGCCAGGGGCTCGGGTCGACCCGTACCGTCGCGCCCCGCTCCGAGAAGATCTCGCACGCCACCGTCACGGCGTCCGGGCCGAGCAGGCCGTCCCGGCGCTGATGGGCGTTGAACGCCTCGGCGATCTCCTCGTCCATCGGGTCGGACGGGCCGAATTCGACCCGTCCGGCGACCGAGAGGGTCAGCAGGGCCGGGCAGCCGGCCCCGGCGCAGGCGTCCGCGAAGGTCTCGATCTCCTCCCGGGTGAGGACGTCGAGCAGCGCGGAGGCGGTCACCAGGGAGGCGCCGCGCAGGGCGTCCGCGGTGAGCCGGGCGACGTCTCCGCGCCGCGTCTCCACGCTGACCCGGCTGCCGTCGGCACCGGAGCGCGGGGAGCCGACGGCGGCGAAGTGCAGCAGGTAGGGGTCGCGGTCGTGCAGGACCCAGTGCTGAGCGCCGTCCAGCCGGGGCGCGAGCCAGCGGCCCATGGAGCCGGTGCCGCAGCCCAGGTCGTGGATGACGAGGCCGCCCTTGCCGGGCAGGTTGGCCAGCCGGATCCGCAGCGGGTCGAGCAGGTCGTGCGCCCGCGCCTCGGCGTCGGCGGGCTCCCGCAGCTCCAGCCACTCGGGCGCGTACCGGGGCGGCTCCTCGGGCCCGTCGTCCCGCAGCCGGACTGTGGCACGCTCACCGGGGCCGGTGGCGGGACCGGCGCCGGGGAGCGCGGAGTCGGCCGGACCGGAGCCGGGCATCACGGAGTCCGCTGGTTCGGAACCGGTCATCATGGCGCCCACCGATCCGGAGTCGTCGCGCGACCCGGGCTGTGCCGGGATCTTCCCACCGATCTCTGCGGTCCTGTTCATGCCGCCCTCCTGGGTTCGCTCGGCAGCCGGCCCAGTACTCCGGCGAGACTGCGGGCCGTGGTCGCCCAGCCGTCCAGGGCGGCCCGTCGGCCCCGTGCGGCGGCCTTCAGCCGGCGTCGTACGTCTGCCTCGCCGAACCAGCCGCGCAGTTCGGCGGCGAGCGCGGCGGGGTCCTCCGGCGGCACGAGGATGCCGGGCACACCGCCGTCGGGGGCGCGCCCGAGCGCCTCCGGCAGACCGCCGACGTCCGTGGCCAGCACGGGGATACCGCGCGCCAGGGCCTCGGTAACCGCCATGCCGTACGTCTCCGCGTACGAGGTCAGGACCATCAGGTCGGCGGCGGCGTAGCTGGCGTCGAGCGCGGCACCGGCCCGCGGGCCGGCCAGCTCGATGCGGTCCTGGAGACCGTTCTGCTCGATCAGCAGCCGCAGCTGGGCGACGTAATCGGGGTCGTGTCCGAGTCCGCCGACGCACACGCAGCTCCACGGCAGGTCGGCCGCCGCGGCGAGCGCCTGCACCAGCCGGTGCTGCCCCTTGCGCGGGGTCACGGCGGCGACGCACAGCAGCCGGGAGACACCGTCGGTGCCGGAGGCGAGAGGAGCGATGTCGGCGCCGGGCGCGGCGACATGGACCCGCTCGGGCGCGAGCCCGTGATGCGAGACGAGGCGCCGTACGGCCCAGTCGCTGGTCGCGATCACGGCGGGCACCGCCCGCAGCACGTCCCGCTCCTTGGCGTCCAACTCGGCTGCCACGGCGGGCTCGAGGCCCGTCTCGTCGCCGAGCGGCAGGTGCACCAGCACGGCGAGGCTCAGCCGTTCGGTCTCCGGGACGACGACCTCCGGGACGGCGCAGGCCACGATGCCGTCCAGCAGGACGACCGAGTCGTCCTGCAACTCCCGCAGCATACGGCCGAGTTCGGCACCGGCGGCGGCCGTGGGCCGGGGCCAGTCACCGGCCACGGCGTGCTTGTGGACCTGCCAGCCGAAGCCGGGCAGATCGAGGCTGACGCGCCGGTCGTAGGCGTTGCCGCCGCTCGGCGCGGCCGGGTCGTCGACACCGCCCGGCATGACGAAGTGCACGGAGCGCAGGGACATGGGAATGATCTCGGCGTTCTCCAGGGCGGAGTGCTGGACGGGCACGTAGCCGAACGTCGTCTGCTCCGCCGTCCGGCGATTCTTCTTCTCCACCTTCTCCAAGGTCACGTCGGTCACAGGGCACGCTCGTAACTCGCCCAGGCGATGTGCGACTCGTGCAGGGTCACGCCGATCCCCGCGATGCCCTTGGCGCCCTCGCCGAGTGCGCCCTTCTCGATCCGGGCGGCGAGCCGGTCGGCGATGACCTTGGCCAGGAACTCCGTCGACGTGTTGGTTCCGGCGAACTCCGGCTCGTTGTCGAGGTTCCTGTAGTTCAGCTCGGCGACCACGGCGCCCAGTTCCTGCGTGGCGAGTCCGATGTCGACGACGATGTTGTCGTCGTCCAGCTGCTCGCGCCGGAACGTGGCGTCCACCAGGAACGTCGCTCCGTGCAGGCGCTGCGCGGGCCCGAAGACCTCGCCGCGGAAGCTGTGGGCGATCATGATGTGATCGCGGACGGTGACACTGAACAACGGACGACCCTCCAGGTGCGGCGCGTCTGGCCCCCCGGCTGATACCTGCCGGGGGATGCCCTTAGTACGGCTCTTGGCTTCCCCGTGTTCAGCCCTCTCAGACCCTTTTCTCAGGTCAGGCCGTTTCGGGGTACCGCACACGGTGGCACAGGGCGGAAATCTCGCCGGAGGCGAGCTTCGGCATCACCTCCGGCAGCTCCTCGAACGTGCTCTCCCCGGTGATGAGCGCGTCGAGCGCCGGGTCGGCCAGCAGATCGAGGGCGAGGGCGAGACGGTCGGCGTAGCTCCGGTTCGCGCGGGCCGGGGAGACGGTGCCGACCTGGCTGCTGCGGATGGTCAGCCGCCGGGAGTGGAAGGCCTCGCCGAGCGGGAGGCTCACCTTCCGGTCGCCGTACCAGCTCAGCTCCACGACGGTGCCCTCGGGCGCCAGCAGCTCCATCGCACGCGCGAGGCCCTGCTCGGTGGCGCTGGCGTGCACGACGAGATCACGGTCGCCGAGCGCGTCCGCGGGCGTGGCGAAGTCGACGCCGAGGGCCCGGGCGACCTTGGCGCGGCCCGGATCGGCGTCGACGAGCTGGACCCGTACCCCCGGGAAGCGCGCCAGCAGCGCCGCGACCGAGCAGCCGACCATGCCGCCGCCGACCACGGCGATCCGGTCGCCGACCAGCGGCGCGGCGTCCCAGAGCGCGTTCACGGCGGTCTCGACGGTGCCGGCGAGGACGGCCCGCTCGGCGGGCACGGTGTCCGGTACGACGGTGACGGCGGCGGCCGGAACGACGTACCGGGTCTGGTGCGGATACAGACAGAAGACGGTCCGCCCGACCAGGTCACCGGGCCCCTCCTCCACCACGCCGACATTGAGGTAGCCGTACTTCACGGGCGCGGGGAACTCGCCCTCCTGGTAGGGCGCCCGCATGGCCGCGTACTGGCTGCCGGGAACACCGCCGCGGAAGACGAGCGTCTCCGTGCCACGGCTGATGCCGGAGTAGAGCGAGCGCACCACGACCTCGCCCTCCGCGGGTTCCGGCAGGTCGGCGGTCCGTATCTCGCCCAGACCCGGACGACTGAGCCAGAACGCTCGAGCGATGCGGTTCATCGGGTGTCCTCCTGAACGATCGGGAAGCCGTTCACGTACCGAGGTGTGCACAGGCCGCGCACAGTACGCGGCGTTGATCGACTCTGTCATACGGCCGGAGGGTGTGCGGTGGCCCTGAACAACACTTACGACGCAAGGCTGGTCCAGCAGGAGACCGCTGTGGGAGCGGGCGTTCAGATCCTGTTGCTGGCCCTGCTCGGCACGGCGATCGGCATGGGGCCGGCGGGCTGGCTGACCGGCCTGGCCTTCGCCGTCGCCAGCTGGGCGGTGCTCTCCCGGGCGCTGCACCGGTCCCGGCTGCGATCCTTCGGCCCGGCCAACCGGGTGACCCTCGGCCGGGCGACCCTGGTCGGCGGCGTCACGGCCCTGGTCGCCGACTCCTTCGAGAGCTCCCCGCCGGTCACGCTCTTCGTCGGCCTCACGGCGATCGCCCTGATCCTGGACGGCGTCGACGGCAAGGTCGCCCGCGCCACCGGCACCTCCACGTCGCTGGGCGCCCGTTTCGACATGGAGGTCGACGCGTTCCTCATCCTGGTCCTCAGCGTCTACGTCTCCATGCAGCTCGGCCCCTGGGTCCTGCTCATCGGCGGCATGCGCTACGCCTTCGTCGGCGCGGCGCGCGCATACCCATGGCTCAACGCCGAACTCCCCCCGAGCATGGCCCGCAAGACGGTGGCCGCGATGCAGGGCATCTGCCTGCTGCTGGCCGCGTCCGGCTACCTGCCGCACATGGTGTCCCTCGGCGTCGCGATACTGGCCCTCACCTCCCTGACCTGGTCCTTCGGCCGAGACGTCCTGTGGCTCCACCGCACCTCACGCGTCCAGGACGCCGAGGTGGAGGAGATCCTGAGCCTGTCGCCGGAGCGCGAGACGGTGGCCTCCTAAAGGACTTCCGCCCGCCTTCAGCCCTCCCAGGCCATCCGGTACACGGCCGACTCCCGCACCTCGAACCCGAGCCGCTCGTAAAGCCGGTTGGCGGCCTTCCGGTCCGGCCGCGAGGTGAGATCGACGGTCCGGGCCCCGGCCTCCCGGGCAACCCGCAGGGCCTCCTCGATCAGCAGCCCTGCGACCCCGTGCCCGCGCGCCGACTCGTCGACCACGACATCCTCGACTCGCGCCCGCAGCCCGGTCGGCAGAGGGAACATGACGAGGGTGAGGGTGCCGACGATCACCCGATCGGCACGGGCGACGAGCACGGTGTTCGCATCGCAGCCGAGAACGCGCCCCACCGCGTCGGCATCCAGCGGCCTCACACGCACGGACAGCTGAGGCAGCAACCGCCGGAAGGCGTCGACGAGTTCTTGATCCGCCTCCTGGGCAGCCTCCACTTCGATCTTCATGGTGGGGACCTTATCGGCGCGGCAAGGACCCGCCGGCGACCTTGACCGGCACGGCACTCGTGCACGGGAGGAGAATTCGGCAATGCCCGACAACCTCGCATGGATCGCCGATGCCTGGCGGAGCGCGCACCTGAACGCCACCGACCTGTACATCACCTGCGCCCGCGGCCTCAGCCCCGAGCGGCTGGCCGGGCGCATGGCCGACCATGAGCCGGTGGAGATCGGGCCCGACCTCACCATCCAGGAAGCGTCCCGCATGGTCGACCTCACGCAGGTCTACTGCGTCGGCCGCATCGGACGGAGCGGCGACTGGTCGTTCGTCGTCGAGTGCGGGGCCAGCGAGGGCTGGTCCCTCGACCCGGCGGTGTCGAGGGACGGCGCCGAGGTACTGGTCTTCGACCCACGGCCGGACGACCCGCCCTCCTTCTTCCGCTACCTCGCCGACGGCGAGCTGCAGCTGCACTTCGAGTTGGGGTTCGGCTACGACCCCGCCGGCGCCCAGCCCGACCTGCTGCGTCCGGCGCTGGAAGCGGCCGGAGTCGTCCCGCCGGAGGACGCCCTCGATGACCTGCTGGGCGCGGACGAGGAGCTGCCACCTGCCGAGGAGAAGCGCCGGGTGCTGGAGGTCGTCGGGGAGCATTTCGGCCTGTCACTGCCGCGGCAGGTGATCGAAAGCGGGCAGCTTCCAGCCGTGGTCACCCGAACCTCACCTCCGTCCTCCTGGTGACCAAGCCGTCGTCTCCCTGGGTGACCTCAAGTGAGCGAGTGGCTCAGGTCGGTGCTGAGCCACCCGCCCGACGGTTCAGGCAGCCCGCGAAGACCGTCCCCTGTGCGTGCGGATGATGTCCGCGTACCGGTACCCGGTCCCCTTGATCGTGCGGACCTGTGTCCGGTAGTCCACGTGGACCAGCCCGAACCGCTTGTCGTAGCCGTACGCCCACTCGAAGTTGTCGAGCAGCGACCAGGCGAAGTAGCCGGCCAGTGGCGCGCCCTTGCGGATGGCTGAGGCGCAGGCGGCGAGGTGGCGCTCCAGGTAGTCCTGGCGCTCCGGGTCGTCGACGGTTCCGTCGGGGCGTACGACGTCCGGGTAGGCGGAGCCGTTCTCGGTGACGTACAGCCGGCGGACGGGGTACTCGTCGGTCAGGCGCAGCAGGAGCGCCTCGATGCCGCTCGCGTCGATCTCCCAGTCCATGCCGGTGCGCGGGACGCCGAGGCGGCGCACGGAGCGCACGTGGGGCGCCGGCGCCGAGGGGTCGTCGGCGACCGTGGACGGCATGTAGTAGTTCAGGCCGTGCCAGTCGAGAGGTGCGGCGATCTTGGACAAGTCGCCTTCCCGCTCGGGCAGTTCGACGCCGTACACCTCGCGCATGTCGGCCGGGAAGCCGCGGCCGTACACCGGGTCCAGCCACCAGCGGTTGATGTGGCCGTCCTGTCGGCGGGCGGCCGCGACGTCCTCGTCGCGGTCGGTGGCGGCGTGCACCGTGGAGAGGTTGGTGACGATGCCGACCTGGGCGGACGGGACCGCGGCGCGGATCGCGTCCACGGCGAGGCCATGGCCGAGCAGCAGGTGGTAGGAGGCGCGGACGGCGGCCGTCAGGTCGGTCAGGCCCGGGGCCATCCTGCCTTCCAGGTGGCCGATCCAGGCCGAGCAGAGGGGCTCGTTGAGCGTGGCCCACTGCGACACGCGGTCGCCGAGGCGCTCGGCGACGACCGCGGCGTACTCGGCGAACGCGAGGGCGGTGTCCCGCTCGGGCCAGCCGCCGCGGTCCTGGAGGGCCTGCGGCAGGTCCCAGTGGTAGAGGGTGACGGACGGGGTGATGTCCGCCTCCAGCAGGGCGTCGATCAACTCGTCGTAGAAGGCGAGGCCCTTGGGGTTCACCGGGCCGTCGCCGCCCGGCATCACCCGCGGCCAGGCGACCGACAACCGGTAGGCATTGGCGCCCAGTTGACGCATCAGGCCGATGTCCTCGCGCCAGCGGTGGTAGTGGTCGCAGGCGACGTCGCCGTTGTCGTTGCCTGCGACCTTGCCGGGCGTGTGGGAGTAGGTGTCCCAGATCGACGGGGCGCGGCCGTCCTCCGCGGCGGCTCCCTCGATCTGGTACGCCGCTGTGGCCGTACCCCACAGGAAGTCGTGGGGGAAGGCGGCGAGGTCGATGCGGTCGGACACGGAAGTCCTCTCAAAGCGATGGGAGTTGGTCACTTGACGGCCCCCGCCGTCAGCCCGGCGACGAGATAGCGCTGCAGCAGCAGGAAGCCGGCCACCACGGGCACGCTGACGACCAGCGAGGCGGCCATGATCTGGTTCCAGTAGACGTCGTTGAGCGTGGAGTAGCCCTGGAGGCCGACGGCCAGGGTGCGGGTGGCGTCGTTGGTCATGACGGAGGCGAACAGCACCTCGCCCCAGGCGGTCATGAAGGCGTAGACGGCGACGGCGACGATGCCGGGGATCGCGGCCGGCACGACGATCCGGAAGAGCGCGCCCAGCGGGCCGCAGCCGTCCACCAGCGCCGCCTCGTCCAGGTCGCGCGGCACCGAGTCGAAGTATCCGATCAGCATCCAGATCGAGAACGGCAGGGAGAAGGTGAGGTAGGTGAGGATCAGGCCGCCGCGCGAGCCGAACAGGGCGATGCCCGTCGCGTTGCCGATGTTGACGTAGAGCAGGAACAGCGGGAGGAGGAAGAGGATGCCCGGGAACATCTGGGTGGACAGCACGGTGACCGTGAAGACCCGCTTGCCGCGGAAGCTGTAGCGGCTGACGGCGTAGGCGGCGAACACCGCGACCACCACCGAGCAGACCGTCGCGGACACCGCCACGATCAGCGAGTTCATGAAGTACTTCGCGAGTGGCACGGTGGACCAGATGTCGATGTACGGCCGGATGGTCAGTCCGCTGGGCAGCCAGCGGAACTTGCCCGTGACGTCCGCGAGGGGCTTCAGCGAGCTGGAGACCATGACGTACACCGGGATCAGCACGAAGCCGGTGAGCAGGGTGAGGAAGATCCGCCGGGACCAGATGAACGAACTCGGCATCGCCATCGGCGACTTGGCCGCCGACCGTGACTTCGGCAGCGTCGTCGGCTTCGGTATCCGCAGCGACTCAGACATCTCCGGTCCTCCGTCCGCGTGAGGTGAGCACCAGGTACACGCCCGTCACGACGAGCAGGAACAGCAGCAGGAGCACGGACATCGCGGAGCCGGTGCCGAAGTTCCAGGTGACGAAGGACGCCTGGTAGATGTGGACCGAGATGAGGTCCGCGGCCTCGGGTGCGGCCTTGCCGAACAGGACGTACGGCGTGTTGAAGTCGTTGAACGTCCACAGGAACAGCACCAGGACCAGCACCTGGTTGACCGGCCGCAGGGACGGCAGGGTGATGCGGCGGATCTGCTGGATCATGCCGGCGCCGTCCAGCGCGGCCGCCTCGTACAGCTCCTTGGGGATGTTCTGCAGTCCCGCCATGACGATGAGGAAGGCGAACGGCCAGCCCTTCCAGACGTGCACGATCAGCAGCGCGTAGAAGCTGTTGTCGCCGATCAGCCAGAAGGACGGCTTGTCCGTCAGGTGCAGCTGGTCGTGCAGGACGTGGTTCACCAGGCCGTTGTCGTGCTGGAACATGAACACCCAGGTGATGACGGCCGCGTAGACCGGCAGTGCGTACGGCACCAGGAACAGGGCCCGCAGCAGGCCGCGCCCGCGGAAGGTGTCCTGCATGTAGATCGCCGCAGTCGTGCCGATCAGCCAGCACAGGGCGACCGAGAGCAGGGTGAAGCCGACGGTGACGAAGAAGGAGTGCAGCAGTGCCTCGCCGACCGGGGCGTCGAAGTCCACCGACACCTTGTAGTTGCCGAGGCCCGTCCAGGGCGCGGAGCCCCAGTCGCGGATGTAGAACTGCGTGAGCTCCTTGAAGCTCATCACGATGCCGATGACCATCGGCACGAGATGGACCAGGAGTTCGAGAAGCAGGGCGGGCAGGAGGAGCAGGTACGGGAGCCCGATCCGGCGGATCCGCCCGGGGCGGCGACGCTGTTCGCGCGGCTCCGCCCCGGGGGCACTCCCCCTCACCGGCTCCTTGAGGGTCGTGGTGGTCATCGGGCTCACTTCGCCGGCATCTGCTGCTGGGCCTTCTCGAGCTTCGCCTTCACCGAGTCGGTGGTGACCGCGCGCCCGGCGGCCGCGTCGGCGAACAGGTCCTTGACGGCCGTGCCGACCGCCGTCTCGAACTGCGACTCGTCGGCGACCTGCGGCAGCGCGGAGGCGCTCGTCGCGAGGGTCTGCTTCAGCACGGAGTTGGAGGCCGAGTTGAACGCGGCGTCCGACTGGGCGCCCTTGACCGGCGGGATGGAGCTGTAGGCCGTGTTGAGGATCTTCTGCTCGGCGTCGCTGGTCATGAACTTCACGAACTTCGTGGCGCCGTCCATGTTGTGGCTGTTCTTGAAGACGGCGAGGTTGATGCCCGCGACCATCGAGTTGACCTGGGCGCCGGTGCCCGGGGTGCCGGACTGCACGGGCACGGGCGCGATGCCGTACGCGTCGTCGGCCATGCCCTGCGACTTGAGGTTGGCGGCGGCCGACTGCCACAGCAGCATGGCCTGCTTGCCCTTGGCGAAGTCGCTCACCGACTGGTTCTGCGCGTACTCGGCGTCGCCGGTCGGGATGACCTTGTCCTTGGCCATCAGGTCGACGTACTGCTTGACCGCGTCGACCACCTTGGGGTTGGTGAAGTCGGGCTTGCCGTCGGCGGTGAAGAAGTCGCCGCCGTGCTGCTTGGCGAAGACGAAGACGTGGTGGATGTTCTCCGACACGTTTGCGCCCTCGGCGCCGAGCGGCGACTTGCCCTTCGCCGTGATCTTCTTGCCGTCGGCGACCAGCTCGTCCCAGGTGGCCGGCGGCTTGCTGATGCCTGCGTCGGCGAAGATCTGCTTGTTGTAGTAGAGGGCGTAGGCCATCGAGTACAGCGGGACCGCGGCCGGGTCCTTGCCCTCGGCGCCCGTCGAGCCGAGGGCCGAGTCCACGAAGCGGTCCTTGCCGCCGATCTTGCCGAAGTTCTTGGCGTCCCACGGCAGCAGGGCGCCGGTGGCCTGGAGCGAGGCGCTCCAGGTGTTGCCGATGTTCAGGACGTCGGGGCCCTGGCCGGACGTGGTCGCGGTGAGGATCCGGTTGAGCAGGTCGGACCAGGGGACGACCTCCAGCTTGACCTTGATGCCCGTCTGCTTCTGGAACTTGTCGAGTTCGGGCTGCAGGACCTTCTTGTCGATCGCGATGCTCGCGCCCTGGTTGGAGGCCCAGTAGGTGAGCGTCTTCGGCGAGTCGTTGGAACCGCCGCCGCTGGACGAACCGCCTCCGCAGGCCGTGGCGGCAAGGGCGAGTGACATGGTGACGGCGCCTATGGCCGCGGCTCGGATGCTGCGCATGGCTCTGGGTGTCCCTTCAGGGATTGCACTCATGGCTTAATTTAGGACGTGAGTTAAACCTCAGGAGATGGCCTAGTCAAGGGGTGCGGCAACGCTTGTGGAACTCCGGTCGTACCTCTTGACGCACTCCTTCGGGTAGTTGAAGCATTCACCGGCAAGAGAGCGCTCCCAAACCCCCACCCCGTTCACTTCCTGAACAGGAGAGCCGCCACATGCCCCTGCCTGACATAGGCCGCAGAACCGTCCTCGGCGCCGCAGCCGCCTCCGCGCCGGTGGTCCTCGGCCTGTCCGCCCGGGCCTCCGCCGCCCCGGGGCCGAAGAAACGGCCGAAGAAGCCGCGCCTCCTGCCCGGCGGCGGCGACCTCGGCCCGAACGTCCTGGTCTTCGACCCGTCCACGGCCGGCATCCAGGCCAAGCTGGACGAGGTCTTCAAGCAGCAGGAGTCGGCCCAGTTCGGCACCGGCCGCTACGCCCTGCTCTTCAAGCCCGGCTCGTACAGCGGCCTCAACGCCCAGCTCGGCTTCTACACCTCCATCGCGGGCCTCGGCCTCTCCCCCGACGACACGACCATCAACGGCGACGTCACGGTCGACGCGGGCTGGTTCAACGGCAACGCCACGCAGAACTTCTGGCGTTCGGCGGAGAACCTGGCCCTGGTCCCGGCGAACGGCACCGACCGGTGGGCGGTCGCGCAGGCGGCCCCCTTCCGCCGTATGCACGTCCGCGGCGGCCTCAACCTCTCGCCCACCGGCTATGGTTGGGCCAGCGGCGGCTACATCGCCGACAGCCGCATCGACGGCCAGGTCGGCCCGTACTCGCAGCAGCAGTGGTACACCCGCGACAGCGCGATCGGCAGCTGGCTCAACGGCGTGTGGAACATGGTGTTCTCGGGCGTCGAGGGCGCCCCCGCGCAGAGCTTCCCCAACCCGCCGTACACCACGCTCGACACCACCCCGGTCTCCCGCGAGAAGCCCTTCCTGTACCTCAGCGGCAGCGAGTACCGCGTCTTCCTTCCGGAGAAGCGGACCAACGCCCGCGGGGTGACCTGGGGCAACGGCACGCCCAGGGGTACGTCGCTGCCGCTGTCGCAGTTCTACGTCGCCAAGCCGGGCGTCACCGCGGCGACCCTCAACCAGGCGCTCGCCCAAGGACTTCACCTGCTGCTGACGCCGGGTGTCTACCACCTCGACCGGGCGATCCAGGTCGACAGGGCCAACACCGTGGTCCTGGGCCTCGGTTACGCGACGCTCGTACCCGACAACGGGGCCACGGCCCTGCGGGTCGCCGACGTCGACGGCGTACGCCTCGCGGGATTCCTCATCGACGCCGGGCCGGTCAACTCCGCGACTCTGCTGGAAGTCGGCCCGAAGGGTGCCACCAAGGACCACTCCGCCAACCCGACCACCGTCCAGGACGTGTTCGTCCGCATCGGCGGCGCGGGCGCCGGCAAGGCCACCACCAGCATGGTCATCAACAACCGGCACACCATCGTCGACCACACCTGGGTGTGGCGCGCCGACCACGGCACGGGCGTCGGCTGGGACACCAACCGGGCCGACTACGGCATCGTCGTCAACGGCGACGACGTCCTGTCCACCGGCCTGTTCGTCGAGCACTTCAACAAGTACGACGTGCAGTGGAACGGCCAGCGGGGCCGCACGATCTTCTTCCAGAACGAGAAGGCCTACGACGCCCCGAACCAGGCCGCGATCCAGAACGGCTCGGTGAAGGGCTACGCCGCCTACAGGGTCGGCGACTCGGTCACCGCGCACGAGGGCTGGGGGCTGGGCAGTTACTGCTACTACAACGTCGACCCGACGATCGTGCAGCACAACGGCTTCGCGGCGCCGAACAAGCCGGGGGTGAAGTTCCACAACCTGCTGGTGGTCTCGCTGGGCGGCCAGGGCCAGTACGAGCACGTGATCAACGAGACCGGATCGCCGACGTCGGGCACGTCGACGACCCCGTCCACGGTGGTGTCCTACCCGTGAGCCGAGGGCGGCCCCGTCCACTGGAGGACGGGGCCGCCCCGCCGGTCACCGCACCGGCCTCACGACCGGCGGCCGGTCACCGCACCGACGCCACGGCCGGCGCCGGCGCGTACCCGGCCGGGCGGGCCGTGAACGTGCCGCGGCCCTGGCTCCGGCTGCGCAACCGCGTTGCGTAGCCGAAGAGTTCGGCCAGCGGGACGGTGGCCGTGACGAGCGCCGCGCGGCCGCGTGCGGTGGAGCCGGAGACCCGGCCGCGGCGGGCGGCGAGGTCGCCGAGAACGCCGCCGACGGCGTCCTCGGGCACGGTCACCGTGACCTCGACGACCGGCTCCAGGAGAACCATCGCGCAGGCGCGGAGGGCTTCGCGGAGGCCGAGCCTGCCCGCGGTGCGGAAGGCGGTCTCCGAGGAGTCCTTCACATGGGTCGCCCCGTCGGTGAGGGTGACCCGCAGCCCGGTCACCGGGTGGCCGCCCAGGGGTCCCTCGGCGAGGGCGTCCCGGCAGCCGGCCTCGACCGCGCGGACGTACTCCTGCGGCACCCGGCCGCCGACGACGGCCGAGCGGAACTCGAACCCGTCCTCCAGCGGCTCGACATCGAGGACGACGTGCGCGAACTGCCCCGCGCCACCGTCCTGTTTGACGTGCCGGAAGATTAGACCCGACACCCCGCGGCCGACCGTTTCGCGGTAACTCACCCTGGGACGGCCGACGTTGACCTCCAGGCCGAAGGAGCTCCGGAGCTTCTCCGCCGCCACCTCCAGGTGCAGTTCGCCCATCCCGGACAGCACCGTCTGCCCGGTCTCGGAGTCCGTCCGCACGACCAGTGACGGGTCCTCCTCGGCCAGCCGCGCGAGCGCCGACACCAGCTTGTCGGTGTCGACGGCCCGGCGCGCCTCGACCGCCACGGACACCACCGGCTCGGTGACGCCCGGAGGTTCGAGAACGAGCGGCGCCCCGGGATCGCTGAGGGTGGAGCCGGCGCGGGCGGACTTCAGCCCGATCACGGCGACGATGTCCCCGGCGACCGCACGGTCCACCTGCGCGTGCCGGTCGGCCTGCACCCGCAGGATCCGCCCGATCCGCTCGCTGCGGCGCGCGCCCGCGTCCCACACGGTGTCCCCCTTCCCGATCGTTCCCGAATAGACCCGCAGATACGTCAGCCGCCCCGTAGAGGTGGCGTTCACCTTGAATGCCAGCGCCGCGAACGGCGCCTGCGGATCGGCCGCCCGCTCCTGCTCCGTACCGTCGTGCGTGCCCCGTACGGCCGGCACGTCGAGCGGCGAGGGCAGGTACGAGACCACCGCGTCGAGCAGCGGCTCGATCCCGCGGTTGCGGTAGGCCGAGCCGCACAGCACCACCACCCCGTCGCCGCTGCGCGTCACCTCGCGCAGGGCGACGACCAGCGTCGGCGCGGAGAGTGCCGACTGCGCGCAGAACTCCTCCAGCGCGCCGGTGTGCAGTTCCGCCACCGCCTCGTCCAGGAGCCGCCGGCGCCGCCGCGCCTCCTCGCGCAACTCCTCCGGCACCGGCCCCTCCACGGCCCTCTCGCCGTCGTCGGCCCACACCAGCGACCGCATGCGGACGAGGTCGACGACGCCCCTGAAGGCGTCCTCCGCTCCGATGGGCAACTGCACGACCAGCGGCGCCGGATGCAGCCGTTCGCGGATCGAGGCGACGGCCGCGTCGAGGTCGGCACCGGCGCGGTCCAGCTTGTTGACGAACGCGATGCGCGGCACGCCGTGCCGGTCCGCCTGCCGCCACACGGACTCGCTCTGCGGCTCCACCCCGGCCACCGCGTCGAACACCGCGACGGCACCGTCCAGCACACGGAGCGAGCGCTCGACCTCGTCGGCGAAGTCCACGTGTCCCGGTGTGTCGATCAGATTGATCCGGTGACCGTCCCAGGCACAACTGACCGCCGCGGCGAAGATGGTGATGCCACGGTCGCGCTCCTGCGGGTCGTAGTCGGTGACGGTGGTCCCGTCGTGCACCTCGCCACGCCGGTGCGTGGTGCCGGTGGCGTACAGGATCCGCTCGGTGACGGTGGTCTTGCCCGCGTCGACGTGGGCGAGGATGCCGTGGTTGCGGACGACGGCAAGCGTGCTGGGATTGATGGTGGTGCGCATGGCCCGTTGGCCTTCCTGGTGATCGGTGACGATCGGAAAAGGGCAGCGCGATTCCGGGCGAACGGGCCCGACCATGAGGCGCCGGTGAGTGCGGCAGGTCGCGTCAGACGTTCGTCTCGGGCATCCGGTACCGGCCGCGCAGCGGGCACCGGACGGACGGGGACACGAGGATCACCTCGTACTGCGAGCAGGGGACGACGACATCGGTGCGGTAACGCACGGCCGTTCCCCTCACTCGTCGCGCGCGTCACGACGACGCACGGTGCGTGGCGAGTGTAGGGAACGCGACGCGGTCGGGGCACCGCATTTTCCGGCGGTGGGCGGTGAATGAACTTTCCTGGAACGGACGGAACTTATCCGTCCCGCCGCTAGTTTCTACGGTGCTGTAGATCTCTTACGACCACCGACAACATGGAGTTCTCATGGCCCTGTGGGACCGCATCAAGGAATCCGCGACGACGATGCAGACCCAGCTCGTGGCGAAGAAGAACGATCTGAAGAGCGGCGCCTTCCGCGACGCGAGCATGGCGATGTGTGCCCTGGTCGCCGCCGCGGACGGCACCATCGACCCGGCCGAGCGGCAGCGCGTGGCCCAGTTGATCGCCACCAACGAGGTCCTGCAGAACTTCCCCGCCGACGATCTGCGCCGCCGTTTCGAGGAGAACCTGAACAAGCTGACGACCGACTTCGCCTTCGGCAAGGTCAGCGTGCTCCAGGAAGTCGCCAAGGCGAAGAAGAAGCCCGCCGAGGCCCGTGCCGTCATCCAGATCGGCATCGTCATCGGCGGCGCCGACGGCGACTTCGACAAGACGGAGCAGGCCGTGGTGCGGGAGGCGTGCTTCACGCTCGACCTGCCGCCGCACGAGTTCGACCTCTGATCGGCCCGGCGGCGGCCTGGCCCCTGACGCGCTGGAGCGCGCTACAGCGGGGTCGCCGCCTTGAGGATCAGGAACATGGTGACCGCCGAGTTCGCCGACGACATGGCGGAGAGGGCGGCACCCGCGGCCGCCGTCCAGACGGCCACGCCCATGGCCGTGAACATCGGCGGCAGGGTACGGGCGGCCGGAGCCGGACCCAGCAGGGCCGCCACCCTGCGCGGCACGGGTCCGGCCGTGGCGGCGAGCGCGGCCAGGGTCGGCGCGGGTGCCAGCCGGGAGACCAGGGCGGCCTTGGCGATCGCACGGGCGGTGACCCGCCGGCTGCCGACCGCCCGAGCCGCCTCCTCGTCCGCCCAGCGCTCCACGGTGTAGGCGACGGCGGTCCGCAGCGGCCGTAGGAACGGATTGGCGCGGGCCGCGAGTCCCGCCCGCAGCAGATGGCGGTCGTGGCGTCCGGTGAGATGGGCGCGTTCATGGGCGAACAGGACGCGGCACTCACGGGAGTCCAGGCCGGCCAGCATGCCGGTGGAGACCAGGATGCGCCCGGCCCGGCCGCGCCGCCCGGGCAGCGCGTGGGCGTACGGCACCTCGTCCGGCAGGACGGCGACCTGTGTGGCGGGCAGTGCGCGCAGCGCCCGTGCGGCACGGCGGTGTACCCGGCGGTGGCGCAGCAGCAGGGCCGTGCAGGCGGCGGCCGCGAGGGCGAGCGCGCACACGGCGCCCTTGCCGATCACCTCGTCGTGCGGCACCGCCGCGCGCACCTGCGGATCGGCCCAGCCGTCGGGCAGGGGGTTGCCCGGCAGCTGTGCGGTGCCCACGATCGCGAGAAGTCCCAGGCACAGACTGCTGCACAGGCCGAGCACGGCGGCGGCCGCCGACAGCAGCAGGGTCGCCGGATGCGGATGCAGCCGGTGCTCGGCGAGGCGCGCGACGGGCCAGGCGGTCAGCGGCAGCACGAGCGGCAGCAGGACGAACACGCCCATGCCTCAGTGCTCCCGGCCGTCGGCGCGCGCATCACTGCCGCCGCGCTCCGTCTGCGCGGTCTCCTCGGTCTGCGCGGCGGCCTCGGTCTCCTCGGTCTCCTCGGTCCCCTCGGTCTCCTGGAAGAGCCTGCGGAGCAGTTCCTCGTCCTGGGGCGGAAGGGAGGAGACGAAGCTGGCGAGCACCGCCTGCCGGTTCGTCTCGCCGTCCAGCACCCGGCGCATGCGGTGCGCCGCGAGGCCCGCCTCGTCGGCCGCCGCGGTCCATGCGAAGGAGCGGCCCGCGCGCTGACGGGTCACCACGCCCTTGGCCTGGAGCCGGGTCAGGATGGTGATGACGGTGGTGTAGGCGAGGGTGCCGCCGAGATGCTCGCGGACCCAGCCCGCGGGTACCGGTTCCGGGGCGGCCCGCAGAGCGGCGAGCACCTGGGCCTCCAGTTCGCCCTGCCCCCTCCGGCGAGCCGGCACTCCCGGGCTCCCGCCGCCGCGTCCGTCCTGCTGTCCCACCCGGCCTCCCCAGTACGGCACCGCGCTGCGCCGCTCAACACCCGCTCCATCGTAGTGAGATGGCCCACTCGCCGGCCCCTGCGTCACAGGTCCCACCAGGGCGTACCACAGGGGAGTCCCGTGTTCCGGGGTTTACGCGGCAGAGAATCGGTCAGGCGCGTGGGATGTCCCATCCTCAGACCACAGCCGCCACTCGGATAAGACAGTCCCCCGGGACCACAGGTTCCCCGCGGGGCGAAGGGCAAAAACGGCCGGCCCGGCGCGACGCGTACTTCGACAACGCGAAGTACCTGGCGATCGTGCTGGTGGCGATGGGGCATTCATGGGAGCCGCTGCGGGACGGCAGCCGGACCGTCACCGCGCTCTACAACTTCGTCTACGCCTTCCACATGCCGGCGTTCATAGTGATCTCCGGCTACTTCTCCCGCAGCTTCGACGCGAGCCCGGCGAAGATCAAGCGCCTGGTGACGGGCGTCCTGGTGCCGTACGTCGTCTTCGAGACGGCGTACACCCTCTTCACCCGCTGGACCGACGGCGTCCCGGACCGGCCGATCACGCTGCTGGACCCGCTGTATCTGACGTGGTTCCTGATCGCGCTGTTCGTCTGGCGGCTGACGACACCGCTCTGGAGGACCGTGCGCCGGCCGTTGCCGCTGGCGCTCGTGATCGCGATGCTGGCGAGCGTCTCGCCGTCCATCGGCAACGACCTCGACCTCCAGCGTGTGCTGCAGTTCCTGCCCTACTTCGTGGTCGGCCTGTGCCTGCGCCCGGAGCACTTCCAGCTGCTGCGCCGCTGGCGGGTGCGCGCCTGTGCCATGCCCGTGCTCGCCGGTGCGCTCGCCGTGTCGTACTGGGCGGTCCCGCGCATGACCGGGGCCTGGTTCTTCCACCGCGACAGCGCCCAGGAGCTGGGTGCGCCCGCCTGGTACGGGCCCTTGATGACGCTCGCCGGCTTCGGCTGCTCGATGATCCTGGTCGCCTGCTTCCTGTCCTGGGTGCCGGGCCGCCGCCTGTGGTTCACCGCTCTGGGCGCGGGCACGCTCTACGGCTATCTGCTGCACGGCTTCATCGCCCAGGGCTCGAAGTTCTGGGGCTGGTACGACCCTGCCTGGATCCACGGCCCGCTCGGCGAGATCACCGCCACGCTCGTCGCCGCCACGGTGGTGACCGTGTTCTGCACGTCGCCGGTCCGGCGGATCTTCCGCTTCGTGATCGAGCCGAAGATGGACTGGGCGTTCCGGCGGGACCCGCGGGAGCTACGTCTCTCCTGAGGACCCGGCAGCGCCGACCGCCCCGCCCGCCCCGGCCGCCCCGGTCGCCCCGGTCGCCCCGCCTGAAGGATCGCTACTGGATCCTGCGTTCCGCGCCGGTCCAGGCCCGATCGCGCAGGACGAACTTCTGGATCTTGCCGGTGGACGTCTTGGGCAGCTCCCCGAACACCACGTGCCGGGGCGCCTTGAACCGGGCCAGCCGGGCCCGGACGAACTCGATGATCTCGGCCTCGGTGGCCTCGGCGCCGTCCAGCAGACTCACGTACGCGGCGGGCACCTCCCCCCACCGCTCGTCGGGTACCGCGACGACCGCGACCTCCGAGACGGCCGGATGCTCGGCGATGACCTGCTCGACCTCGACCGAGGCGACGTTCTCCCCGCCGGTGATGATCACGTCCTTGCTGCGGTCGCGCAGTTCTACGTACCCGTCCGGGTGCAGGACACCGAGGTCGCCGGTGCGGAACCAGCCGTCCGGTGCGGCCTTCGCGGTGGCCTCCGCGTCCTTGAAGTAGCCGAGCATGAGGTTGTTGCCGCGCAACGAGATCTCCCCCACCGTCGTCCCGTCCGCGGGAACGTCGGAGCCGTCCCCGGCGATCACACGTGCCGCGCACGAGATCATGTTGCCGACGCCCTGGCGCGCCTTGAGACGGGCCCGGGCCCGGTCGTCGAGGACGTTCCACTCCGGACGCCAGTCGCAGATCATGGCCGGGCCGAACGTCTCGGTCAGGCCGTACAGATGCGTGACGTCGAAGCCCAGTTCCCCCATCCGCCGCAGGATCGCCGGGGACGGCGGCGCCCCGCCGGTCGCGACCTTCACGGTCTGCGCCAGCAGCGACGCGTCCGGTGCGTGGGCGAGCATCGACAGCACCGTCGGGGCGCCCTCCAGATGCGTCACCCCCTCGGTGTTCAACAGCCGCCACACCTCGGCGGGTTCGACCTTCGGCAGGCATACGTGGGTGGCCGCCGCCGCGGTCACCGCCCACGGGAAGCACCAGCCGTTGCAGTGGAACATCGGCAGCGTCCACAGGTGCACCGAGGACGGTGACAGCCCGGTGTGCCCCACCATGGCCAGCGACTGGAGGTAGGCGCCGCGGTGGTGGTACATCACGCCCTTGGGCCGTCCGGTCGTCCCGGACGTGTAGTTGATCGACAGCAGCGACCGCTCGTCCTGCGGCCGGATCGCGGTGGGGGTCGCCTCGGCCAGCAGGCGCTCGTACTGCTCCCCCGCCCGGATCCGGTGCGGGGGCTCGGACAGGCCCGCGACCGCGGCGTCGGCCAGGTCGTCGAGGAGGGGGTCGTGCACCAGCACCGACGCCTCGCAGTGGCGCAGGATGTAGGCGATCTCGCGGGCCGACAGCCGGGTGTTGACGGCCACCAGGGGGACGCCCGCCCACGGCACCCCGAAGCTCGCCTCCAGCAGCACATGCGTGTTGGGCGCGAGCACCGCGACCGGCCGGCCCTGCGCCAGAGGTGCCAGCACACCCGCCAGCCGGCGGCAGCGGTCGTGGAACTCCGTGTACGACCAGCGCCGGTCGCCGTCCACGACCGCGATCCGCTCTCCGTGCGCCGCCGCGGCCCGGTCCAGGTACGAGACGGGGGTGAGCGGCTCGAACGACAGGGTCGAGGCGGGCCCCTGTTCCGGTTCGGTCATCGGTTCCGGCCCTCCGATCGCGCGGAGCGGGTCACGCAGGTCGTCTTCGAAACGCGAAAGACCCCTGATCAACAGGGGTCTTTGCTGGTGTCCGAGGGGGGACTTGAACCCCCACGCCCGATAAAGGGCACTAGCACCTCAAGCTAGCGCGTCTGCCATTCCGCCACCCGGACCAGGTGTCTGCCGCCTTGACCGGGGTGTTCCCCCGGGCGACATGCACAACAATACCAAGGTTTCGCAGTGCCCTTCACCTGCATATCCGCGTGCATTCCCGGGTGCGCGTCCCCGCCGTGGTGACGCGTTTCCTCCGACCGCGGAAGGCCGGAGGAAACGCGTCACCAGCGGTGATCGGGCCGTTACGGCCATCGGGCGTCGGTCACGGCATGAGGTGGTAGTCCGGGAAGTTCCCGGGCAGCCGCTCCCCCGCCGGCCCCTGCGTCACGGCTCGGACGAGGAGTTCCCCGCCGACGAAGGCGCCCCGCCAGGACGCCCCGAAGCCGCCGAACAGCTCGTCCCGGTCACCACGGGAGCGGGGCCTGCCGTGTCCTGTCTTGAACGCGCGGATCTGCGGCGCCAGCCGGTCGAAGGTGGACCGGTCGTCCGTGGACAGCGTGGCCACGAGCGCGCCGTTGGAGGCGTTCATCGCGGCCAGCAGCTCCGCCTCCGTGTCGACCAGGACGATCGTGTCGACCGGGCCGAACGGCTCCGCATGGTGCAGCGGCGACGACGGCGGCGGATTGAGGAGCGTGACCGGCTGGACGTACGCCGAGGTGTCCTGCCCCGGCAGGAAGCGGGCCTCGGCCTCACCGGCGCGGTGCAGCGGGACCGCGCCGCGCTCGATGGCCTCGGCGATCTGGTCGTGCAGTTCCTTGGCCTTGGCGGCGTTGATGACCGGCCCGAAGTCCAGCTGCGGATACGGGTCCTCGGGCCGCTCGACGGCGAGCGGGTGGCCGACCTTCAGGGTGCGCACCGCCGGGAGGTACGCCGCCAGGAAGTCGTCGAACAGCCGCCGCTGGACGACGAAGCGCGGATACGCCGTGCAGCGCTGCTTGCCGTAGTCGAAGAGCTTGGGGATCATCGCGCCGAGCGCGTCCCAGTCCGAGTGGTTCCAGATGCCCCAGGTGTTGAGTCCTTCCTGTTCGAGCACATGGCGCTTGCCGAGGTCGGCGACGGCCGTGGCCACGGCGGCGCCGGTGTCGCGGCCGCCGACGAAGGAGACACAGCCGATCTCCGGCGCCCGCACCAGCGCCTGGGACAGCTCGCCTCCGCTGCCGCTGACGAGGGTGGCCGGGATGCCCTCACGCGCGGCGAGCGCGCAGGCCAGGGTGAGACACGCGACGCCGCCGTCGGTCGGGGTCTTGGCGATCACCGCGTTGCCGGCCAGGGCCTGGACCAGCAGGGCGTGGACGAGCACGCTCATCGGGTAGTTCCAGCTCGCGATGTTGGAGACCGGGCCGTCCAGCGGAGCCCGGTCCTCCAGCATCGGCTCGATGCCGTCGACGTACCAGCGCACGCCGTCGATCGCCCGGTCGACGTCCGCCTGCGCGAGCCGCCAGGGCTTGCCGATCTCCCAGACGAGCAACAGGGCCAGGAGTTCGCGGTGTTGGGTCAGGGCGTCGAGGGTGGCCGCTACCCGGGCGCGGCGTTCCTCGAGGGGGACGTGCCGCCAGGCGCGGTGCTGGTCGAGCGACGCGCGGACGGCCTGGTGCGCGGTGTCGCGGTCCAGGCGGGGCGGGCCGGCGACGGGGCTGCCGTCGACGGGGCTGCCGTCGACGGGGCTGGTGGCGGGCAGCGCCCGGCCGTCCGCCTGCCAGCCGGAGCCCCAGAGGTTGAGGACACGGTCGTCCCGAAACGCCTCGGGGGCGACGCGGAGGCAGCGCTGCCAGGCGTCCTGCCAGGACGTATCCGCTTTGAGCGTCAGGGAGTTGGTGGTGAGGGTCGATGCCATTCGGTTGCTCCGCTCTCGGTGCACAGTCGGGGGCGGGGATACGTGGCTCAGTTCGACTATGAGCGACCTATCGCTGCTCTTCGAGACGTGCGAGCACAAGTTTCGCCGTCTCCGTCGGTGTGCTGCCCACACGCACCCCTACTGCCTCCAGCGCCTCCTTCTTCGCCTGCGCGGTGCCGGAGGAGCCGGACACGATCGCGCCCGCGTGCCCCATCGTCTTGCCCTCGGGCGCGGTGAAGCCGGCGATGTAGCCGACCACGGGCTTGGTGACGCGCTCCTGGATGTACGCCGCCGCCCGTTCTTCGGCGTCGCCGCCGATCTCGCCGATGAGGACGATCAGTTCGGTGTCGGGGTCGTCCTGGAAGGCGGCCAGGCAGTCGATGTGGGTGGTGCCCACGACCGGGTCGCCGCCGATGCCGACGCAGGTGGAGAAGCCGATGTCCCGGAGCTCGTACATGAGTTGGTAGGTGAGCGTGCCCGACTTCGACACCAGGCCGATGCGGCCGGGCTTGGTGATGTCGGACGGGATGATGCCCGCGTTGGACTGCCCCGGAGTGATCAGGCCGGGGCAGTTGGGGCCGACGACCCGGGTGCCCTTCGCCTTCGCGTACGCGTGGAAGGCGACGGAGTCGTGGACGGGGATGCCCTCGGTGATGACGACCGCCAGGCCGATGCCGGCGTCGGCGGCCTCGATCACGGCGGCCTTCGCGAAGGCCGGCGGGACGAAGACGACGGTGACGTCGGCGCCGGTGGCGTGCATGACCTCGGCGACCGACCCGTAGACGGGGACGGCCCGGTCGTCGAAGTCGACGCTGCGGCCGGCCTTGCGCGGGTTGACGCCGCCGACGACGTTCGTGCCGGCCGCGAGCATCCGCCGGGTGTGCTTCATGCCCTCGCCGCCGGTCATGCCCTGGACGAGAACCTTGCTCTCCTTGGTGAGATAGATGGCCATGTCGTCCCGTTTCCTCAGTTGGCGGTGGCGAGTTGGGCTGCCCGGGCGGCGGCGCCGTCCATGGTGGTGGCCTGCTGCACCAGCGGGTGCGCGCGCTGGTCGAGGATGGCGCGGCCGCGGGCCGCGCTGTTCCCGTCGAGCCGCACGACCAGCGGCTTGGTCAACTGCACGGCGTCCAGGGCCTGCACGATGCCGTCGGCGACCGCGTCGCAGGCGGTGATGCCGCCGAAGACGTTGACGAAGACCGACTTCACGGCCGGGTCGGAGAGGATGACGGACAGGCCGTCGGCCATGATCTGGGCGGAGGCTCCGCCGCCGATGTCCAGGAAGTTGGCGGGGCGGGCGCCGCAGCCCGCGACCACGTCGAGCGTCGACATGACCAGGCCGGCACCGTTGCCGATGATGCCGACCTCGCCGTCCAGCTTCACGTAGTTGAGGCCCTTGGCGGCGGCCGCGGCCTCCAGCCTGTCGTCGTGCTCCACACCCTCCGCGCCCCAACGCGCTTGCCGGAAGCGGGCGTTGTCGTCGAGGGTCACCTTGCCGTCGAGCGCAAGGATCTGGCCTTGCCCGGTGCGCACGAGCGGGTTGACCTCGACGAGGAGCGCGTCCTCGCGGACCAGTACCTGCCACAGCCGTACGAGCACGTCGACGGTCTGCGGCGGCAGGCCCGCCGCCTCCGCGATCTCGCCCGCCTTCGCCGAGGTCACGCCCTCGGCCGGGTCGATCGGGATGCGGGCCACCGCCTCGGGACGACTGGCGGCGACCTCCTCGATGTCCATGCCGCCCTCGGCGGAGGCGATCGCGAGGAAGGTGCCCGCCGCCCGGTCGAGCACATAGGAGACGTAGTACTCGGTCTCGATGGCCACGGGCTGCGCCAGCATCACCTTGCCGACCGTATGACCCTTGATGTCCATGCCGAGGATCTGCCGTGCGGTGAGCTCCGCGGCAGCCGGGTCGGCCGCCAGTTTCACCCCGCCGGCCTTACCTCGTCCGCCCGTCTTGACCTGGGCTTTCACCACCACTCGCCCACCCAGCCTGCGGGCGATCTCGCGTGCTTCCTTGGGCGAGTCGGTGACCTCCGCCCTCGGCACCACGATGCCGTGCTCCTCGAAGAGTTCTCTTGCCTGGTGCTCGTACAGGTCCATTTCGGCTCCTGTCTTAAAAGTGCCGCACGCCCCCTGGACACCACCCACCGGATGCGGGATAACAAGGTTCATACAGTATTCGTCGACTGTATGCAATGTACCGCGAGAGCAGTTCCACCCCCTACGAAGGGACAGGACTTCGCCATGCCCGACGACACCCAGGACTCGATTTCCGGCGGTCATCTGGTGGCCAAGGCCCTCAAGGCCGAGGGGGTCGACCGCATCTACACGTTGTGCGGCGGCCACATCATCGACATCTACGACGGCTGCGTCGACGAGGGCATCGAGGTCGTCGACGTCCGCCACGAGCAGGTCGCCGCGCACGCCGCCGACGGTTACGCCCGGCTCACCGGCAAGCCGGGCTGCGCGGTGGTCACCGCGGGCCCGGGGACGACGGACGCCGTCACCGGTGTCGCCAACGCCTTCCGCGCGGAGTCACCGATGCTGCTGATCGGCGGCCAAGGAGCGCTCACCCAGCACAAGATGGGGTCGCTGCAGGACCTGCCGCACGTCGACATGATGACGCCGATCACCAAGTTCGCGGCGGCCGTACCCGATACGGCGCGCGCCGCGGACATGGTGTCGATGGCGTTCCGCGAGTGCTACCACGGCGCGCCCGGCCCCTCCTTCCTGGAGATCCCGCGCGACGTGCTGGACGCCAAGGTGCCGGCCGACAAGGCGCGCGTGCCGAAGGCCGGCGCCTACCGCGCCTCGACCCGCTCGGCCGGCGACCCCGAGGCCGTCGAGAAACTCGCCGACCTGCTGGTGCACGCCGAGAAGCCGGCCATCCTGCTCGGCAGCCAGGTCTGGACGACCCGCGGCACCGAGGCGGCCATCGACCTCGTGCGCACCCTCAACATCCCGGCCTACATGAACGGCGCAGGGCGCGGCACCCTCCCGCCCGGCGACCCGCACCACTTCCAGCTGTCGCGCCGCTACGCCTTCTCGAACGCCGACGTCATCGTCATCGTCGGCACGCCCTTCGACTTCCGCATGGGCTACGGCAAGCGGCTCTCCCCCGACGCGACCGTCGTGCAGATCGACCTCGACTACCGCACCGTCGGCAAGAACCGCGACATCGACCTCGGCATCGTCGGCGACGCCGGGCTCGTCCTGAAGTCGGTCACCGAGGCCGCCTCCGGACGCATCAACGGCGGGGCCGCCAAGCGCAAGGAGTGGCTCGACGAGCTGCGCGCCGCCGAGCAGACCGCCATCGAGAAGCGGCTGCCCAGCCTGAGGTCGGACGCCTCACCGATCCACCCGTACCGCCTGGTCAGCGAGATCAACGACTTCCTGACCGAGGACTCGATCTACATCGGCGACGGCGGCGACATCGTCACCTTCTCCGGGCAGGTCGTGCAGCCCAAGTCCCCCGGGCACTGGATGGACCCGGGACCGCTCGGCACCCTAGGCGTCGGCGTCCCCTTCGTGCTCGCGGCCAAGCAGGCGCGGCCCGACAAGGAGGTGGTGGCCCTCTTCGGTGACGGCGCCTTCTCCCTCACCGGCTGGGACTTCGAGACCCTCGTCCGCTACGACCTCCCGTTCGTCGGCATCGTCGGCAACAACTCCTCGATGAACCAGATCCGTTACGGCCAGGCGCAGAAGTACGGCATGGAGCGCGAGCGGATCGGCAACACCCTCGGCGACGTCCACTACGACAAGTTCGCGCAGATGCTGGGCGGTTACGGCGAGGAGGTGCGCGACCCCGCCGACATCGGCCCCGCGCTGCGGCGCGCCCGCGAGTCGGGCAAGCCGTCGCTGATCAACGTCTGGGTCGACCCGGACGCGTACGCCCCCGGAACCATGAACCAGACCATGTACAAGTGAGGTGACCCGATGACCACGGAGATCATTTCGACCTCGCAGCCGACCAAGGCGCTCGCCGGCGTCCGCGTCCTCGACATGACCCACGTCCAGTCCGGGCCCTCCGCGACCCAGTTGCTGGCCTGGCTCGGCGCGGACGTCATCAAGCTGGAGGCGCCGACCGGAGACATCACGCGCAAGCAGCTGCGCGATCTGCCGGACGTCGACTCCCTCTACTTCACGATGCTCAACTGCAACAAGCGGAGCATCACCCTCAACACCAAGACCGAGCGCGGCAAGGACATCCTGACCGAGCTGATCCGGCGCTCCGACGTCATGGTCGAGAACTTCGGACCGGGCGCGATCGACCGCATGGGCTTCACCTGGGACCGCATCCAGGAGATCAATCCCCGGATCGTCTATGCCTCCATCAAGGGGTTCGGCGAGGGCCCGTACACCAACTTCAAGGCCTACGAGGTCGTCGCGCAGGCCATGGGCGGGTCGATGTCGACCACCGGTTTCGAGGACGGGCCGCCGCTGGCGACGGGGGCCCAGATCGGGGACTCGGGCACGGGCGTCCACGTCGTGGCGGGGATCCTCGCGGCGCTGTTCCAGCGCGAGCACACCGGGCGCGGCCAGCGGGTGAACGTGGCCATGCAGCACGCTGTGCTCAACCTCTGCCGGGTGAAGCTGCGCGATCAGCAGCGCCTGGCCCACGGCCCCCTTGCTGAATATCCCAACGAGGACTTCGGCACCGAAGTTCCCAGGTCGGGAAACGCCTCCGGCGGCGGTCAGCCCGGCTGGGCGGTCCAGTGCGCGCCGGGCGGCCCGAACGACTACGTGTACGTCATCGTCCAGCCCGTCGGCTGGCGGCCCATCAGCGAGCTGATCAGCCGGCCGGAGCTGGCGGAGGACCCCGAGTGGGCGACGCCCGAGGCCCGCCTGCCCAAGCTCAACAAGATGTTCCAGCTCATCGAGGAGTGGTCCTCGACGCTGCCCAAGTGGGAGGTGCTGGAGCGGCTGAACGCCCACAACATCCCGTGCGGGCCGATCCTCTCCACCAAGGAGATCATCGAGGACCGGTCGCTGGTCGCCAACGAGATGGTCGTCACCGTGCCGCACCCCGAGCGCGGCGAGTTCACCACGGTCGGCAGCCCGCTGAAGCTGTCCGACTCCCCCGTCGAGGTGACCAGTTCACCGCTGCTCGGCGAACACAACGAAGAGGTCTACGTCGGCGAGCTCGGCCTCGGCGACGAGGAGCTGCGCCTGCTCAAGTCGAACGGAGTGATCTGACGTGATGGCGGAAGACCGGGAGCTGAGGGTGCGGTCGCTCCTCGACACTGTGCGGGCCGAGGGGCGGACCGCGCTGACCGCGCCCGAGGGCAAGGTGATCGCCGACGCGTACGGCATCGCGGTACCGGGCGAGGAGCTGGCCACCGACGTCGACGAGGCCGTCTCCTACGCGGCGCGCTTCGGCGGGCCCGTCGTGATGAAGATCGTCTCGCCGGACATCCTGCACAAGACCGACGCCGGCGGTGTGATCGTCGGCGTCGAGGGCGCCGCGGACGTACGGGCCGCGTTCCACAGGATCGTCGAGAACGCCCGGGCGTACGACGCCCAGGCGCGTATCGAGGGCGTGCAGGTCCAGGAGCTGCTGCCGCAGGGGCAGGAGGTCATCGTCGGCGCGGTGACCGACCCGACCTTCGGCAAGGTGGTCGCCTTCGGGCTCGGCGGAGTGCTCGTCGAGGTCCTCAAGGACGTCACGTTCCGGCTGGCGCCGGTCAGCGCCGACGAGGCGATGTCCATGCTGGACTCGATCCGGTCGGCGGAGATCCTGCACGGGGTGCGCGGCGCCCCGGCCGTGGACCGGTGGGCGGTCGCCGAGCAGATCCGCAGGGTGTCACAACTGGTGGCGGACTTCCCGGAGATCGCCGAGGTCGACCTCAACCCGGTGATCGCGACCCCGGAGAGCGCCGTAGCCGCCGACATCCGCGTGATCCTCGCCGAGAAGCAGCCGCCCCCGCGCAGGAAGTACACGCGCGAGGAGATCCTCACCTCGATGCGGCGCCTGATGCAGCCCGCCTCGGTCGCCGTGATCGGCGCCTCCAACGAGCAGGGCAAGATCGGCAACTCCGTGATGCGCAACCTCATCGACGGCGGCTTCGCCGGAGAGATCCATCCGGTGAACCCCAAGGCCGATGACATTCTGGGCCGCAAGGCGTACAAGAGTGTCACGGACGTTCCCGGTGAGGTGGATGTGGCGGTCTTCGCTATCCCCGCCAAGTTCGTGGCCTCGGCCCTGGAGGAGGTGGGACGCAAGAACATCCCCAACGCCGTGCTGATCCCCTCCGGTTTCGCGGAGACCGGCGAGCACGAACTCCAGGAGGAGATCGTCGCGATCGGCGCGCGGTACGGCGTCCGCCTCCTCGGCCCGAACATCTACGGCTACTACTCCACGTGGCAGGACCTGTGCGCCACGTTCTGCACGCCGTACGACGTCAAGGGCGGCGTGGCGCTGACCTCGCAGTCCGGCGGCATCGGCATGGCCATCCTGGGCTTCGCCCGCACCACCAAGACGGGTGTGTCGGCGATCGTGGGCCTCGGCAACAAGTCGGACCTGGACGAGGACGACCTGCTGACCTGGTTCGGCGAGGACCCCCACACCCAGTGCATCGCGATGCACCTGGAGGACCTCAAGGACGGGCGCGCCTTCGTGGAGGCCGCGCGCGCGACCGTGCCGAAGAAGCCGGTCGTGGTTCTGAAGGCGGGCCGTACGGCGGCGGGCGCGAAGGCCGCGGGCTCGCACACCGGGGCGCTCGCGGGCGACGACGCCGTCTACGACGACATCCTCAGGCAGGCCGGCGTCATCAGGGCGCCCGGGCTGAACGAGATGCTCGAGTACGCGCGCGCGTTGCCGGTGCTCCCCGCCCCCCAGGGCGACAACGTCGTGATCATCACCGGCGCGGGCGGCAGCGGGGTGCTGCTGTCGGACGCGGTGACCGACAACGGTCTGACTTTGATGGAGATACCGGAGGACCTGGACGCGTCCTTCCGGAAGTTCATCCCACCCTTCGGGGCCGCGGGCAACCCGGTCGACATCACCGGTGGCGAGCCGCCGTCGACGTACGAGGCGACGATCCGGCTGGGTCTGGAGGACCCGCGCATCCACGCTCTCGTCCTCGGCTACTGGCACACGATCGTGACTCCCCCGATGGTCTTCGCGGAGCTCACCGCGCGCGTGGTGGCCGAGTTCCGGGAGCGCGGCATCGAGAAGCCCGTGGTGGCCTCGCTCGCGGGCGACGTCGAGGTCGAGGAGGCCTGCCAGTACCTCTACGAGCGCGGGGTCGTGGCGTACCCGTACACGACCGAGAAGCCGGTGGCCGTGCTCGGCGCCAAGTACCGCTGGGCCAGGGCGGCGGGACTGTTGGGGGGCGGTTCATGAGGTGAGGGAACGCGGGGCCGGCCGGCAGTGCGGCCGGTCGGCCCCCGGGACCCGTGCGCACGCGAAATGCATTGGACAGGGGGCGCTGGCCAGAGCTTTCGACGCAAGGGGCACTGAGCAAATGACAACCACCCACCATCCGTCCGTCCCCTGTAGGGAGGTGACGGACCGCAAAGGCCGCGTGTATCGGGTCGGCGAATCGGATGTCGATCTGATGGGCCGAACACGCACATCGATGGTCGTCCTGCCCTGGGTGGGCATGATGGGCATCAGCTCCGCCGAGCTCGCATTCGCGTCGGCGGGGGGCACGCTCCACGAGGCGCATGCGTGGAGCGGCGGGCACCTCTTCCGGCTGCTGGGCGTCTGGGTCTTCTTCCAGGCGGCCACGGCCTACCCCGCCGGGCTGCTGCGCGAGAGCGGCCGGCTGCCCGCCCGTACGGCGATGTCCTGCGGCGCCGTCGGCGCGCTGCTGGGCTGTCTGTGGCTGGCGTTCGTGCCGGACGCGGCGGTCTCCCAGGTCGGCTTCGGCGTCCTGGGCGGCATCGGCGCCGGGCTTGTGCAGGCGACCTGCCTGAACACGGCCGCCAAGTGGTATCCGGAGCGCAAGGGCTTCAGGACGGGCCTCGTGAGCAGCGGTTTCGCCTACGGGTGCGTGCCCTTGGCCGTTCTGGTTGCCTCGGGCCTCGACCTGGGCGCCCACCGGGGCGTGCTCGCCGCCGCGGGCACCGGGCTGTGCCTGGTGGTGGCCGCGGCAGGCCGGCCCCTCGTGGACCCGCCGAAGAACTGGTGGCCGGTCCACGTGGATCCGCTGCGGATGACCGGCGACCCGAAGACCCGCCGGGCACTGCGGAAGAACCCGCCGGCGGTCAGGCAGTACACCGTGAAGGACGCCGTCCGCACTCCCGTGCTGTGGATGATGTGGCTCTGCCTGCTGTGCACGGCCGGCATCGGCGTCCACGGCATCGCGGTTCTGGTGCCGTTCGGCGACGAGTCCGGCTTCGGTTCCGGGTTCGTGGCCACGGCGATGGCCCTGACGGCCGTCGCGTACGGCACCGGAAGCGGTGTCGCCGGCTGGATCTCCGACCTCTGGGGACGCCGCAACACACTCATCACCGTCTGCATCGTCCTCGGCACGGCGCAGTTCGGCGTGCTGGTCTTCGGCCAGGCGGGCAGCATGCCGCTTCTCCTGCTCTGCTCCATGGTCTCGGGTCTCGGCGGCGGGGCGATCTTCCCGCTGTTCGCGGCCATGACGGCGGATCACTTCGGTGAGAACGCCAACGCCGCCATCCATGGACTGCTCCACGGCTCGGCGCTGATCGCCGGGCTCGCCGCCTCGGGCGTGGCCGCGCTCGTCGTCGGCAGGTGGGACCACCACGGCGCGTTCGTCCTGGCCGGCTCCGTCGGCCTGGCCTCCGCAGTACCGGCCCTCTTCCTGAAATCCCCGGGCAGGCCCAACGCCCGGCGCATCGTCCCCAACCCGCACCCGCTCGGCGAGGAGATGTCCCTGACATGACCGCGGACCCGATAGCAACAGGCAGCTCGCCGGCAGAGCCCGGCGCCGCAAACCGTCCCTACCGAGAGGTCAAAGACTCCCACGGCCGTGTCTACCGCGTCGGCGAGACCGACAGGGACATCCTCGGCCACCCCCGCAAGTTCATGGTGTATCTGCCGTGGGCCGCCATGATGGCCATCAGCGTCTCCGAGTACGCGTACGGCTCCGCGGAGGACACCCTGTCCTCGGCGCACGGCTGGACGCAGAGCAACACCTTCTGGATCCTGAGCATCTGGGTGTTCTTCCAGGCGGGCATCGCCTTCCCGGCCGGCTGGCTGCGCGAGCGCGGCATCCTCACCGCACGCCGGGCCATGTACACCGGCGCGGCGATGTGTCTGGTCGGCTTCCTGGCCCTGTCCCACCTCGACAACGTGATGCTGGCCATCCTCGGCTTCGGTGTGGTCGGCGGTCTGGGCTCGGGCCTGATCTACGCCACCTGCATCAACATGGTCGGCAAGTGGTTCCCCGAACGGCGCGGCGCGAAGACCGGCTTCGTCAACGGCGGCTTCGCCTACGGCTCGCTGCCGTTCATCTTCATCTTCAACTACGCCTTCGACACCGGGAACTACAACGAGGTGCTCGACCTGATCGGCGTCTACGTGCTGATCGCGGTGGCCGTCTGCGCCTACTTCTTCAAGGACCCGCCGAAGAACTGGTGGCCCGCGGACATCGACCCGCTGTCCTTCTCCGGCAACACCAAGAGTGCGCACAGCCTGGCCAAGAACCCTCCCGCGGTGCGGCAGTTCACGCCGAAGGAGGCCATCAGGACCGGAATGCTCCCGCTGATGTGGATCACCATCGTCATGACGGCCGGTGTGTCGATCTTCGGCATCTCCTTCCAGGTCGACTTCGCCAAGGAGGCGGGCTTCGGCCCGCTGGTCGCGGCCTCCTCGATGGGTGTCATGGCCGTCATCAACGGCGTCGGCCGGGCCGTGGTCGGCTGGCTGTCGGACCTGTGGGGCCGCAAGCTGACCCTGGTGTTCGTCATCCTCGTCCTTGGCCTCGCCCAGTTCGGCGTCATCTGGGCCGGTGACATGAAGAACGAGTGGCTGTTCCTGTTCTTCGCCTTCCTCTCCGGCTTCGGCGGCGGCGCCTTCTACCCGATGTTCGCCGCCCTCACCCCGGACTACTTCGGCGAGAACTACAACGCCACCAACTACGGCCTGGTGTACAGCGGCAAACTGGTCAGCGGCCTGTTCGGCGGCGGGCTCGGCTCCATGGTGGTCGCGGCCTGGGGCTACAACGGGGCGTACGCCCTGGCCGGAGGCGTGTCGATGGTCGCGGCGGTGATCGCGCTGTTCCTGCGGCAGCCCGGGCGCAGCGGCAGGGACGCGCTGACTCCGCAACCGCAGCCCGCGAGCTGACCGACGCCACGCGCGCGTGAGGAGGCCCTCCCCGGATGCGGGGGAGGGCCTCCTCACGCGTGTGCTCCGTGCTCGCGAAGGGCCGTCAGCACTTCGCGCGCAGGTTGTGCAGATACTCGCTGGAGCGGCGCGCGAACGTGAACGACTCGGTGGGCTGGTCGTGTTCGGTCTGCCAGTGGTGGGCGAGGCGTTCGCCGCGCAGCCGGGTCACGGCGGACATGAACTTCTGCTAGTCGATGTCGCCGTCGCCGACGTCGACCATGCGGTAGCCGAACTGGTTCGACGGATCGCTCACGCCGTCCTTGACGTGGAAGAGCGGACAGCGGCGGGGCTGCCTGAGCACGTAGTCGAGCGGCTCGAAGGGGGCGGCGCTGCCGTCGGGGCGCTTGGAGAAGCGGAACCGGCCCGCGTAGGCCCAGAAGATGTCCATCTCCAGATGGACCAGGCCGGGGTCGGTCTCGGCGAGCAGCACGTCGTAGAGGCGGACCTTGGGGTCGTCGGTGGCGAAGCCGAACTCGTCGGAGTGGTTGTGCTGGTAGAACTTCATGCCGCGCGCCTTCGCCGCCGCGCCGTAGGTGTCGAACTCCTCGGCGGCCCGCTTCCAGTCGTCGACGGTGTTGCCGTAGCGGTTCGGGCCCGACGCGGTGCCGATGTGCTTGAGGCCGAGGGCCTCGGCGTCGTCGAGGACCTTGGTGAGGTTCTGGGCGAAGGTGTAGGCGTTAGGGTCGTCGGAGGAGTAGCCGACGTGGCTGCCGATCGGGTTCAGGCCGTGGTTCTTCGCCAGCCGCCTGAGCTGGGCCAGGGTGCGAGAAGGCGGGTCCCGAGACATAGCCGAGCGGCAGTCCGGCACCCACAACCACGGTGGTCAGTCGGCTCGTTGAGCGCTTCAGGTTTCGAAGGGCGCGAAGTCGGCCGCGGTGCCGGTCTCGGGGGCGTCGCCCGCCGGGGTGTCGAGCGGGGGCGTGTAGTAGAGGTAGATGGCCCGGTTGGCGGCGAAGCCCGGGTCCACGCCGACGCCTTGGAGTCCCTCCTCGTCGTGGGAGTAGACGTCGAGCTTGCCGATCAGCCGGGTGTTGCCGGCCGCGTCCGTCATCCGGAGTTCGCCGTCGCGTGAGGTGTGCAGGACCGAGCGGTCGGGGAGCACGGCGAGCGACATGGGCTCGCCGGCCTCCGGTTCGCCCTTGGCGAGGGTGCCCGCTGGAAGTCCTCGGCCGCGGCTGCCGCCGGTGCGGCCCTGGGTCGGCGACGGCTGCGCCGGCCTGGGGAGCGGTGAGGGAGAGTGAGGCTCCTGCGAGGAGCACGCCGCCGAGGAGGGCGACGGCCCTGCGGAAGCGGTGTCCGTGGGCCTCGTTTCTGTCGGTGCTGGTGATGCGGGTGTTCCCGTGCACGGATGCCTCCGATGGGGGCAGGTTGTACGGGTGGGGTGCGGTACGCCGGGATGCGCCGTCATCCCGGAACGCGTCGGTGTGGTCTGGCGGATGGGATCTAGCCGTTGCCGCCGAACGCCGCGTCGAAGGAGGCCGAAGGCGGCTCGAAGTCGAATGCCTTCAGGCGGGTCAGGGCTTCGGGCGCGCCCTGCAGCCGGTCCATGCCGGCGTCCTCCCACTCGATGGAGACGGGACCCCGGTAGTCGATGGACCGCAGCATCCGGAAGACGTCCTCCCAGGGGACGTCGCCGTGTCCTGCCGAGACGAAGTCCCAGCCGCGGCGCGGGTCGCCCCAGGGCAGGTGGGAGCCGAGGCGTCCGTTGCGGCCGTCGAGGCGCTTGCGGGCCTCCTTGCAGTCCACGTGGTAGATCCGCTCGCGGAAGTCCCACAGGAAGCCGACCGGGTCGAGGTCCTGCCAGACGAAGTGGGAGGGGTCGAAGTTCAGGCCGAAGGCGGCGCGGCCGCCAACCGCCTCGAGAGCGCGGTGAGTCGTCCAGTAGTCGTAGGCGATCTCGCTCGGGTGGACCTCGTGCGCGAACCGCACGCCCTCCTGGTCGAAGACGTCCAGGATCGGGTTCCAGCGCTCGGCGAAGTCCTCGTAGCCGCGCTCGATCATCGACTCCGGCGCGGGCGGGAACATCGCGACCAGATGCCAGATGGCGGAGCCGGTGAAGCCGATGACGGTGTCGACGCCGAAGGCGGCCGCGGCCCGCGCGGTGTCCTTCATGCGCTGCGCGGCGCGTCGGCGGACGCCCTCCGGGTCACCGTCGCCCCACACCTCGCGCGGCACGATCGCCCGGTGGCGTTCGTCGATGATGGCGTCACACACGGCCTGGCCGGTGAGGTGGTTGGAGACTGCCCAGCACTGCAGTCCGTACTTGTCGAGCAACTGCTTGCGCGAGTCGATGTACGACGGGTCGGCGAGCGCCTTGTCGACCTCGAAGTGGTCGCCCCAGCAGGCGAGTTCGAGGCCGTCGTAGCCGAAGTCGCGGGCGAGGCGGCAGACCTCTTCGAGCGGCAGGTCGGCCCATTGGCCGGTGAAGAGCGTGAACTGGCGCGGCATGGTGCTCGAACCCTTCTCAGACGGCGACGGTCGTATAGACGGAGTTCTTCTCGGCGCTCTCCTCCACCGCCGCCAGCACGCGCTGCACCTGCAGCCCGTCGGCGAAGGAGGGTTCGGGCCGGCGGCCCTCGGCGACGGCGTGGACGAGGTCGCGGGCCTGGTGGACGAAGGTGTGCTCGTAGCCGAGGCCGTGCCCCGGTGGCCACCAGGCGTCCAGGTAGGGGTGGTCGGGCTCGGTGACGAGGATGCGGCGGAAGCCCGCGTGCGTTCCGGGCTCCGTGCCGTCGTGGTACGACAGCTCGTTGAGCCGCTCCAGGTCGAAGGCCAACGAGCCGCGTGTGCCGTTGAGTTCGATGCGCAGGGCGTTCTTGCGGCCGGTCGCGTACCGGGTGGCCTCGAAGGAGGCGAGCGCCCCGGAGGTGAAGCGTCCGGTGAACAGGGCGGCGTCGTCGACGGTGACCTCCCCGGCGCCGGAGGACTGCACCGCCGACAGGCCGCTGGAGGCGCCGCCGGGCAGCGGCCGCTCCCGTACGAAGGTCTCCGTCATCGCGGACACCCCCGCCAGCGGCTCGCCGGCCAGGTACTGCGCGAGGTCGACGATGTGCGCGCCGAGGTCGCCGAGCGCGCCGGAGCCGGCCAGCTCCTTGCGCAGCCGCCAGGTGAGCGAGAACTCCGGGTCCACCAGCCAGTCCTGAAGGTACGTCACCCGCAGGTGCCGCAGCGTGCCGATCCTGCCCTCGGCGACCATGTTCCGGGCGAGCGCGGTCGCGGGCACCCGGCGGTAGTTGAAGCCGACCATCGCCAACTGCCCTCGTGACTCGGCCGCTTGGGCCGCCGCCGCCATCGCCTCGGCCTCCTCGACGGTGTTCGCCAGCGGCTTCTCGCACAGCACGTGCTTGCCCGCGGCGAGCGCGGCGAGCGCGATCTCGGCATGGCTGTCGCCGGGGGTGCAGATGTCGACGAGATCGACGTCGTCCCGCTCCACCACGGCCCGCCAGTCGGTCTCGGCCGCCGCCCAGCCGTGCCGGTCGGCGGCCCGGCGCACGGCGTCCGCGTCCCGCCCGCAGATCACGGACAGGACCGGGCTCAGCGGCAGCTCGAAGGCGCGGCCCACGGTGCGCCAGCCCTGGGAGTGGGCGGCGCCCATGAAGGCGTAGCCGACCATGCCGACGCGCAGCGGCGGCTTCGCGGCCTCCGGTCCGTCCGGCTGCTGGGGCTGTCCCATACGGATGTCCTCCTCGTCCTGGTGGTGAAAGCGCCGTGGGGGGTGCGGGGCGGGTCCGGTCAGCGGAAGCCCGTGGGCATGTACTGGTCAACGTTGTCCTTGTCGACGACGGCCGAGTAGAGGGTCAGCGAGGCCGGGATCTCGAACTCCGCGAGGCCGCCGATGCCCTTGGACTGGCCGAGCGCGCGGGCGAGGTCGATCGCGGACGCGGCCATCGTCGGCGGGTAGAGCACGGTCGCCTTCAGGACGCCGTTGTCCTGCTTGATGGCCTGGAAGGCGGAGAGCGCGCCCGCGCCGCCGACCATCAGGAAGTCGTCGCGGCCGGCCTGCTCGATGGCGCGCAGCGCGCCCACGCCCTGGTCGTCGTCGTGGTTCCACAGGGCGTCGAACTTGGGCTGCGCCTGCAGGAGTTGGGCCATCTTGGCCTGCCCTGACTCCACCGTGAACTCGGCGGCCTGCCGGGCCACCTTCTTGATGCCGGGGTAGTTCTTCAGGGCGTCGTCGAAGCCCTGGGTGCGCTGCTTGGTCAGCTCCAGGTTGTCCAGGCCGGCCAGTTCGACGACCTTGGCGCCCTTCTTGTCCTTGAGCTGCTCGCCGATGTACGTGCCGGCGTTGAGCCCCATGCCGTAGTTGTCGCCGCCGATCCAGCAGCGGTACGCCTGCGGGGAGTTGAAAATCCGGTCGAGGTTGACGACCGGGATGCCGGCCCGCATCGCCTTCAGCCCGACCTGGGTGAGCGCCTTGCCGTCGGCGGGCAGCACCACCAGGACGTCGACCTTCTTGTTGATGAGGGTCTCGATCTGGCCGATCTGGGCGGCCGTGTCGTTCGAGCCCTCGGTGATCTCCAGCGTGACGTCGGAGTACTTCCTGGCGCGGCTCTTGGCGTTGTCGTTGATCGCGTTGAGCCAGCCGTGGTCGGCCTGGGGTCCCGCGAAGCCGATGGTGACGTGCTTGCCGGGCTTGTCGTCGGCGGACGGCTGGTCGTTCGCGGCCGGCTTCTCGTCCTTGGTCTCGTTGCTGGTGCAACCGGTGAGGAAGGCGGTGGCGGACACGGCCGCGGTCCCGAAGAGCAGACCTCTGCGACTGGTGGTATGTGACATACCACTGGTGGGATGTGACATGGTACTGACCCTTTCGTCAGGTCGTGCCGGCGGTACGGCGCTGGACCAGCACAGCAGCCACGATGATCGCTCCCTTGGCGATCTGCTGGACGTCGCTCTGCAGGTTGTTCAAAGCGAAGATGTTGGTGATCGTCGTGAAGATCAGGACACCGAGCACGGAGCCGGTGATGGTGCCGCGACCCCCGCTGAGCAGCGTGCCGCCGATGATCGCGGCCGCGATGGCGTCCAGCTCGTAGAGGTTGCCGTTGGTGTTCTGGCCGGAGCCGGACAGGATGATCAGCAGGAAGGCGGCGATGCCGCAGCACAGGCCGGACAGCAGATAGAGGTAGAGGCGCTGGCGGCGTACGTCGATGCCGGCGAGCCGGGCCGCCTCCGCGTTGCCGCCGACGGCGACGGTGCGGCGGCCGAAGGTGGTGCGGTTGAGGATCAGCCAGCCGATGACCGTCACGACTGCGAAGACGATCACGAGCGGGGGCACGCCGAGCACATACGCGTCGCGCTCGCCCAGTTCGAGGACGCTGCTGATGGTGACGATCTGGGTCTTGCCGCCGGTGATCTGGAGTGCCAGCCCGCGCGCCGAGGCCAGCATGGCGAGGGTGGCGATGAACGGGACCATGCCCCCGTAGGCGATGAGCAGTCCGTTCACCAGGCCGCAGCCGACGCCGACGAGCACCGCGGTGAAGAGGATGCCCGCGAAGCCGTACTCCTGGGTGGCCACCGTCGTCGCCCAGACCGAGGCGAGCGCGACGATCGCGCCGACCGACAGGTCGATGCCGCCGGAGGTGATGACGAAGGTCATGCCGACGGTGACGACGCCGATCACCGAGGCCTGGGTGAGGACGAGCTGGAGGTTGCGGGTGTCCAGGAACTCGTCCGGTTTGGTGATCCCGCCGATCAGGACCAGTACGGCGAGGACGCCGAGGAGCGAGAGGGTACGGACGTCGGCGCGGGCGAACAGGCCGCGCCAGGACGGTGGTCGGCCCACCGGTGGCACCTTGTCGGTGTTGTCCCGTGGCGGGGAGGCATGCTGCGTCATGACGCCGGGCTTCCTTCCATGACCAGGTCGAGTACGCGGTGTTCGTCGAGTTCGCGGGCGGGCGCGGTGTGCACGACACGGCCCTCGCGGAGCACCAGGACGCGGTCGGCGAGGCCGAGCACCTCGGGAACCTCGCTGGAGACCAGCAGCACGGCGAGTCCCTCGTCGGCGAGACGGCGGATCACGGCGTACAGCTCGGCGCGGGCGCCGACGTCCACGCCCCGGGTCGGCTCGTCCAGCAGCAGCACCCGGCAGCCGCGCAGCAGCCAGCGCGCGAGGACGGCCTTCTGCTGGTTGCCGCCGGACAGGGTGCGCACCGGCGCGGACGGGTTGTCGGGCCGCAGCGACAGCTCGCGGGTGGCCGCCCGCGCCGCCCCGGTCTCGGACCGCCGATCGATCCAGCCGCCGCGCGAGAAGCGGGACATGGAGGAGACCGAGACGTTGCGGGTGACGGACTCCAGCATCAGCAGGGCCTGCGCCTTGCGTTCCTCGGGGGCGAGTCCGACCCCGGCGCGGACGGCCGCGCGCACACTGCCGGTCCTCAACGCCCGCCCGTCGACCTTGACTTGACCACCGGACGCCTTACGGGCGCCGTAGATCGTCTCCAGGATCTCGGAGCGCCCGGAGCCGACCAGTCCCGCCAGCCCGACGATCTCGCCGGGGTGGACGTCCAGGTCCAGGGGCTCGAACTCGCCCTGCCGGGTGAGGCCGCTGACCTCCAGCACCGGCGCCCCGTCGGGGGCCGAGGCGGGCCGCTTCGGGAAGACGTACTCCACGTTGCGCCCCGTCATCAGCGCGACCACCTCACGGGTCGGCGTCGACTTGGCGGGCAGCCCGCCCGCGACGGCCCGGCCGTCCTTCAGCACGGTCACGCGGTCGCCGATCCGCCTGATCTCCTCCAGCCGGTGCGAGATGTAGACGACGGCGACGCCTTCGGCGGTCAGGTCGCCGACGATGCGGAAGAGGTTGTCGACCTCGTCCGGGTCGAGGGCGGCTGACGGCTCGTCCATCACGATGAGCCGTACGTCGTGGGAGAGCGCCCGCGCCATGGACACGATCTGCTGCTGCGCCGCCGACAACGCCCCCACGAGCCGCGCGGGTTCGATCTCCGGATGCCCGAGTCGCCTGAGCAGAGCGGCGGTCGCGGCCCTGGCCGCCTTCGACCGTACGACGAAACCGGCGGCGGTCGGCTCGTGTCCGAGATGGACGTTCTCGGCCACCGACAGATGCTCCACCAGGTCGAGTTCCTGGTAGATGGTGGCGATGCCGAGACGCATGGCGGCGATCGGCGAGCGGAGCGTGACCTCCTCGCCGCGCCAGCGGATGGTGCCGGTGCCGGGCTGGTGGGCGCCGGCCAGCACCTTGATCAGGGTGGACTTGCCGGCCCCGTTCTGGCCGAGCAGGCAGTGCACTTCGCCGGCCTGGACGTCGAGGTCGACGCCGTCGAGGGCCCGGACTCCGGGGAAGGACTTGGTGATGCCGGACATGCTGAGCAGCGGTGGTTCTGGAGCCATGCGGATCCCCTTGGCGGGCGTGCGGGCCGGTTTCAGGGCGCTTTCGGGCAGCCGTGTCGAGGGCAGGGCGAAGCAGGGCGCTGTGCCGAGTGCCTGGTACGAACCGAGTGCTTACGCGGGTGAGAACAGGTGATCGCTGATGAGGCGGGCCGCGCCGGTGACTCCGGCGGTCGGTCCCAACTCCCCCAGCACGATGGGCAGGTTGCCCGTCGCCAGGGGCAGTGACTGGCGGTAGACCTGGGTGCGGATCGCGGCGAGCAGGGTGTGGCCGAGGCCGGTCACCCCGCCGCCGATCACCACCAGGCCCGGATTGAAGAAGGAGACCAGGCCGGCGATCACCTGGCCGGTGCGGTTGCCGCCCTCGCGGATCAGATCGAGGGCGGTGGCGTCACCCGCGGCGGCAGCGGCGGCGACGTCGACGGCGGTCAGGCCGCCGTTCGCCTCCAGCCGGCTCGCGAGTTCCTCCGACTGCCCCTGCTCGGCCGCAAGCACGGCGTCGCGGGCGAGGGCCGCCCCGCTGAAGTGTGCTTCCAGACAGCCCCGGTTGCCGCACGCGCACGGGCGTCCGTCGGGCACGGCCTGGATGTGCCCGATGTCGCCCGCGCTGCCGGTCGCCCCGCGGTGGACCTCACCGCCGGCGACGATGCCGCAGCCGATGCCGGTGCCGATCTTGACGCAGAGGAAGTCGCCCACGGAGCGTGCGACGCCCGCGTGCATCTCCCCCATCGCCATCAGGTTCACGTCGTTGTCGACCATGACCGGGCAGCCGAGTTCCTGGCTGAGCGCCTCCCGTACGGGAAAGCCGTCCCAGCCCGGCATGATCGGCGGAGCCACCGGGACGCCCTCGGGGAAGCGGACCGGTCCCGGGACGCCGATGCCGGCGCCGTCGAAGCCCTCCGCGAGCCCTGAGGCCTTCAACTTGGCTGCCATGGACAGCACTTGCTCGAAGACCGCGACCGGCCCCTCGCGTACGTCCATGGGCTGGTTGAGATGTCCGAGGATCTCCAGCTCGGCGTTGGTGACCGCGACGTCGACCGAGGTCGCGCCGATGTCCACACCGAGGAAACGCAGTTCGGGATTGAGCCGGATGTTGTGGGAGCGGCGGCCGCCGCGCGAGGCGGCGAGTCCGTCGGCCACGGCCAGCCCCGTCTCCAGCAGCCGGTCCACCTCCACGGCCAGCTTGGACCGTGACAGGTCGACCTGATCGCCCAGCTGCGCACGGGAGTTGGGACCGCCGTCACGCAACAGCTTGAGCAGCTTGGCCTGGTGAGCATTCGCGGGTCGTGCCGTCATACGTCTCACGAGCCCCTCCCCGCCTCGATCGGCCACGCCTGTGTTCGGCCTTTCGAGGGGAACGTAGCAGTGGCTGCCGAACCTGGGAAGAAGCTGTGGGCGAATTGCTGCCGACTTTCTCCACTGACAGGACAAAGACGCGGTCACGCGTCTCCGTACGGCCCAACGGCCCGGAGGGAGTTACGACTTCGCGCGCTCGTGGTACGACCGCCGCGTGTGTTCCGTGTGCTCGCGCATCAGCTGGGTGGCGCGCTGCTCGTCCCGCTCCACGATCGCGGCGATCAGTGCGCGGTGCTCGATCCAGGACTGACTGCCGCGCTGCCGGGCGATGGGTGTGTAGTACCAGCGCACCCTGCGGTCCACCTGGGCGGCCAGCTCGGACAGCACGGCGTTGCCGGCGAGCTCCATGATCTTGGCGTGGAAGTGGGCGTTCATGCCCACGGCTCCGTCCACGTCGTCGGCGGCGACGGCCTTCTCGCCCTCCGCGCACAGGTCCTCCAGGGCCTTGATGCCCGCGGCGTTGGCATTGGCCGCGGCGAGCCGGGCGGCCTCCGCCTCCAGGAGCGTACGGACCGTGAGGAGCTGGTCGGCCTCCTCCTCCGTGGGCTCGTGCACGAACGCGCCCTGGGCGGGCCGCAGATCGACCCACCCCTCGGTGTTCAGGCGCTGGAGCGCCTCCCGCACCGGCTGCCGGGACACACCGAGGTGGCCCGCGAGTTCGCTCTCGACGAGATGCTGGCCGGGCTGCAGCGCGCGCGTGGTGATGAGTTCGAGGAGCGCCTCGTAGACGCGGTCGCGCAGCGGGCCGGGCCGTTCGAGCTTGGGTACCGCGCCCTGCGGCAGTCCTGTCGACAACATCGGTCGGTCCCCCTCCTTGGCGGCACGGAGCAACCTGCAGCCGGAAAGCCAGTATGGATTGTCTTTCGTCTACAGTCTACGGCGCACAACGGCCAGTCAGATCGGGAGTCGGATGCGTCACACCCGGCCGTACCCGCAGGTCACGGGCAGCGGACGACCTGACCGGCGTAGGAGAGATTCCCGCCGAAGCCGAAGAGCAGGACCGGGTCGCCGGTGGAGATCGCGCCCTGTTCGACGAGCTTGGAGAAGGCGAGCGGAATGCTCGCGGCCGAGGTGTTCCCGGACTCGCAGACGTCCCGCGCGACGACGGCGTTGACGGCGCCCAGCTTCTCGGCGAGGGGCTCGATGATGCGCAGGTTCGCCTGGTGCAGCACGACTGCGGCGAGGTCCTCGGGCGCGAGCCCGGCGCGCTCGCAGGCCTTGCGCGCGATGGGCGGCAGCTGGGTGGTCGCCCAGCGGTAGACGCTCTGGCCCTCCTGGGCGAACCGCGGCGGGGTGCCCTCGATCCGCACGGCGTGCCCCATCTCGGGCACCGAACCCCACAGCACGGGACCGACGCCGGCGTCCTCGGACGCCTCCACGACGGCCGCCCCCGCGCCGTCGCCGACGAGCACGCAGGTGGTGCGGTCGCTCCAGTCGGTCACCTCGGACATCTTGTCCGCGCCGATGACCAGCGCACGGCCCGAGGCACCCGCCCGCACCGCGTGGTCGGCGGTGGCCAGGGCGTGGGTGAACCCGGCGCAGACGACGTTGACGTCCATCGCGGCGGGCGAGGGGATGCCCAGCCGGGCGGCCACCCGGGCGGCCATGTTGGGCGAGCGGTCGACGGCCGTCGAGGTGGCGACCAGCACCAGGTCGATGTCGCCCGGCGTGAGGCCCGCCGCGGCGAGGGCCTTGGCGGCGGCGTGGCCGGCCAGCTCGTCGACCGGCTCGTCCGGCCCGGCGATGTGCCGCGTACGGATGCCCACCCGCGACATGATCCACTCGTCACTGGTGTCGACCATGCCCGCCAGGTCCTCGTTGGTGAGTACCCTGGCGGGCTGGTAATGGCCGACGGCGGCGATGCGTGAGCCGTTCATGCGGTGGTCCCCCTCGTTGCCTTGGGTTGCGGATCCACCAGTCTGATCAGTGACTCACGGGTACGGCGGCAGCCAAGCTGACAGGATTACGGCGTCCGGGTTGTCGGATTCTGTCAGGCTCTCGGACACCCGGACACCTGCCGAACGGTCACCCGGCGTCGTCTCACCCGGTGAACAGCTGGGTCGCCTTCTGGACGAGCTCGTAGAGGCCGTAGACGAGCGGTGCCCCCACCCACAGCCAGGAGAAGGCGATCAGCAGGCGCCGGTCAGGCGGACTCTGGCTGCTGTCGTGCGACATCGGCGGCCTCCCTCTGGGCGGGGATGTGGTGGCGGGCACTGACGGGGCGGACGAGCTCGTTGGCGACGAAGCCGACGACGAGCAGCCCGATCATGATGAGGAAGGACAGGCTGTACAGGGCGGAGCCGTGCTTGCCCGCGCTCTCCTGCCGGTCGGCGATCCAGTTCACGATCAGCGGTCCGAGGACGCCGGCCGTGGACCAGGCGGTGAGCAGCCGGCCGTGGATGGCGCCGACCTCGTAGGTGCCGAAGAGGTCCTTGAGGTAGGCGGGGACCGTGGCGAAACCGCCGCCGTAGAAGGAGAGGATCACCAGCGCGCACAGGACGAACAGCGGCTTGGAGGAGTCGCCGAACAGCGCGATCAGCGCGTACATCAGCGCGCCGACGCCCAGGTAGACGCGGTAGATGTTCTTGCGGCCGATCAGGTCGGAGGTCGAGGACCAGCCGATGCGGCCCGCCATGTTGGCGGCGGACAGCAGCGCGACGAAGCCGGCCGCGGCCGAGACCGACACGGGTGTGGAGGTGCCCGCGAAGAAGTCCGTGATCATCGGGGCGGCCTTCTCCAGGATGCCGATGCCCGCGGTCACGTTCATGCAGAGCACGAGCCACAGCAGCCAGAACTGCGGGGTCCGCACGGCGCTGCGCGCGGAGACCTGCGGGCCCTGCGGGGCGCTCGGCGCGCCCGCGGTGCCCGTGCGGTCCACGGTGCGCGGGACCCGCACCAGCAGCACGCCCAGGGACATGAACACGGCGTACGACAGCCCGAGCACCAGGAACGCCAGCGCGATCCCGGAGCTGTCGCTGCCGAACGACTCCAGCATCTGCGCCGACCACGGCGAGGCGATGAGCGCGCCGCCGCCGAAGCCCATGATCGCGATGCCGGTGGCCATGCCGGGCCGGTCCGGGAACCACTTGATCAGGGTGGAGACGGGCGAGATGTAGCCGATGCCGAGGCCGATGCCGCCGACGAAGCCGTAGCCGAAGACGATCAGCCAGTACTGCTCGGTGTAGGCACCGAGCGCGGAGAGCAGGAAGCCGGACGAGAAGCAGATCAGGGCGACGGTCATCGCCCAGCGCGGGCCCCTGCGCTCCACCAGCGTGCCGCCGAACGCGGCCGACAGGCCCAGCATGACGATGCCGAGCTGGAAGGGCAGCGCGCTCTGCGTGCCGCTGAGACCCAGCGCGGACTCGAGCGGCGGCTTGAAGACGCTCCAGGCGTAGGCCTGGCCGATGGAGAGGTGGACGGCGAGCGCGGCGGGGGGAACGAGCCAGCGGCTCCAGCCGGCGGGTGCGACGGGGGGACTCATGATCCCGAACGGTAGGCAGCCGCACGGTTGTTGAAAAGGCGACGGGTCGACCGTATGCGGTGAACGGTATGCAGGACGCGACGAACGGTCGGACCGACCGGTTTTCCAAAGCGTGCGCGAACCCTTGCTGGCCCCCGCACCATACTGTAGACAATATTCAGTCGACGAAGTTCGACAACTCCTCGGTACCCTCGACCGAACGGAGCTCCCTCGCATGAAAGTCGCAGTCCTCGGCGCCGGTGCGATCGGCGCCTACGTCGGAGCCGCGCTGCATCGCGCCGGCGCCGACGTGCATCTAGTAGCCCGTGGACCGAACTTGGCGGCCATGAGGCAGCACGGAGTACGGGTGCTGAGCCCGCGCGGAGACTTCACCGCGCGCGCCCACGCCACCGACGACCCGGCCGAGATCGGCCCCGTCGACTATGTCTTCCTCGGCCTGAAGGCCAACTCGTACGCGGCGTGCGGGCCGCTGATCGAGCCACTGCTGCACGGCACCACGGCGGTCGTCGCCGCCCAGAACGGCATCCCCTGGTGGTACTTCCACCGGCACGGCGGACCCTACGACGGCCACCGCGTCGAGAGCGTGGACCCGGACGGCGCGGTCAGTGCCGTGCTCGCGCCCGAACGGGCCGTCGGATGCGTCGTCTACGCGGCGACCGAGCTCGAAGAGCCAGGAGTCGTACGGCACTTGGAAGGCACCCGGTTCTCCATCGGCGAGCCCGACCGCAGCATGTCCAAGCGCTGCACGCAGTTCGGTGAGGCCATGGTCGCCGGCGGGCTGAAGTGCCCGGTGGAACCGGATCTGCGCAACGACATCTGGCTCAAGCTGCTCGGCAACATCTCCTTCAACCCGATCAGCGCGCTGGCCCGCGCCACCATGCGGCAGATGTGCCTGCACGGCGGCACCCGCAAGGTCATCGAGACCATGATGGCCGAGACGCTCGCCGTCGCCGAGACGCTCGGCTGCGAGGTCGGCATCTCCATCGAACGCCGGCTCGCGGGCGCCGAGAAGGTCGGCGACCACCGCACCTCCACGCTCCAGGACCTGGAACGCGGCAAGCCGCTCGAACTCGACGTACTGCTCGCCGCCGTCGTCGAGTTGGCGGAGATCACCGGCGTCGACGTGCCCACCCTGCGCACCGTGCACGCCATCTCGGACCTGCTCGCGCTGAGGAGCGCCGCATGAGGAGTCTCGTATGAGGAAGCGGCAACCGAAGACCTACACCCGACTGACCCACCCCCTCGTGCGCGACTCCCGCGACGAGCCGCTCCGGCGGGCCACCTGGGACGAGGCCCTGGACCGGGTGACGCGGGGCCTCGAGCGCAACCGCGGCGCGTTCGGCTTGTTCGCCTGCGCCCGCGCGACCAACGAGATGAACTACGTGGCCCAGAAGTTCGCGCGGGTCGTCATGGGCACCAACAACGTCGACTCCTGCAACCGCACTTGCCACGCCCCGAGCGTCGCCGGGCTGTCGGCCGCGTTCGGCTCGGGCGGCGGGACCTCCTCCTACGAGGAGATCGAGCACACGGACGTCATCGTGATGTGGGGCTCCAACGCCCGCTTCGCGCACCCGATCTTCTTCCAGCACGCGCTGAAGGGGATCAGGAACGGCGCCCGGATGTACGCCGTCGACCCGCGCCGCACCTCCACCGCGGAGTGGGCGGAGAGCTGGCTCGGCCTCAACGTCGGCACCGACATCCCGATGGCGCACGCCGTCGCCCGCGAGATCATCCACGCGGGCCTGGCCAACGAGGCGTTCATCGCGCGGGCCACCACCGGCTACGAGGAGTACAAAAAGCTCGTCGAGCCGTGGACGCTCTCGCTCGCCGAGAAGGTGACGGGCGTACCGGCCAAGGCCATCAAGGAACTGGCGCACGCCTACGCCCGCGCCGAGCGCGCCCAGTTGTGCTGGACCCTAGGCATCACCGAGCACCACAACGGCACGGACAACGTCCGCGCGCTGATCAACCTCTCGCTGCTGACCGGCCAAGTCGGCCGCTACGGCGCCGGGTTGCAGCCCCTGCGCGGCCAGAACAACGTGCAGGGCGGCGGCGACATGGGGGCGATCCCCAACCGCCTGCCCGGCTTCCAGGACATCCTCGACCCCGAGACCAGGCTGAAGTTCGAGTCGGCCTGGGACACCGTCATCGAGCCCCACTACGGGCTGAACCTGACGGAGATGTTCGAGGCGATGGAGGACGGCTCGCTCCGGGCCGTCTACTGCATCGGCGAGAACCCGGCGCAGTCGGAGGCGGACAGCGATCAGGCGATCCGCCGTATGCAGGCGCTCGACTTCCTCGTCGTCCAGGACATCTTCCTGACCAGGACCGCCGAGCTGGCGGACGTGGTGCTGCCCGCGACCGCGGGCTGGGCGGAGACCGACGGCACGACCACCAGCAGTGAGCGGCGGGTGCAGCGGGTGCGCAGGGCGGTCACCCCGCCCGGCGAGGCCCGCGAGGACGTCGACATCATGTGCGAGATCGCCGAACGCCTCGGCCACGACTGGAAGTACGCCGACTCCGAGGCCGTCTGGAACGAGCTCAGGTCCGTCTCCCCCGACCACTACGGCATGACGTACGACCGCCTGGAGGAGCACCAGGGCATCCAGTGGCCCTGCCCCAGTACCGACGCGCTCGAACCGACCTATCTGCACGGCCGGTTGTGGGAGAAGGATCCGGACCGGCGGGGAATGCCCGCGCCGTTCGGGCTCGTCCAGCACGATCCGCCGGTCGACCTCACGGACGAGGAGTACCCGCTCCGGCTGACCACCGGCCGGCGCCTGGACTCCTACAACACCGGTGTGCAGAGCGGCGGTTTCGCCTCCCCGCTGCGGCGCGGCGAGTACGTCGAGCTGAGCCCCGAGGACGCCGAGCGGTACGGGGTCGTGGTGGGCGAGGAGGTGCAGGTCTCCTCCCGGCGGGGTGCGGTCGTGGCCCCGGTGTGGGTCGAGCCGGCGCTGCGGCCCGGGCTCGCCTTCATGACCATGCACTTCCCCGACGAGGTGGACACCAACAGCCTGACGATCGAGGCCAATTGCCCGATCGCCGGCACGGCGGAGTTCAAGGCGTCGGCCATCCGGATCGAGAAGCTTCCCGTCGCGACCATCGTGAGGTGACCTGGTGGATCTGCACTTCGGCGACAGCAAGCCGACGAACGAGGAGCGGGCGGCCGTGGATGCGCTGCTCGGCCCTCCGGAGTCCTCCTGGGAGGGCGCCGCCCGCGACGAGATGAGGGCCGCCGACCTCAGGTGGGCGCGCGGCGGCCGCGAGGCCAGGGACCGGCGCGACCTGCTGCTGCCGGGGCTGCACGCGATCAACGACCGGATCGGCTGGATCGGCGAGGGCGCCCTCGACTACCTGTGCCGGCGGCTTACCGTGCCGCCGGCGGAGGCGTACGGCGTCGCCACCTTCTACGCCATGTTCTCGGTGAAGCCACGTCCGGCCACCGTCCTGCACGTCTGCACCGACCTCGCGTGCGCGGCGGCCGCCGCGTCCGCGCTGTGCGACGGCGTGGAGGCCCGGCTCGGCCCCGGCAGCGGCGTCCATGTCGAGCGCAGCCCCTGCCTCGGCCTGTGCGAGCGGGCCCCGGCGGCGCTCGCGATCAAGGCCGGGGACCCGGCGCGTACGGCGGTGTCGGCGCCCGCGACGGTCCACGAGGCCGTACTGGCCGCGAGCTCGCCGGACTCGGCGCCCGAGGAACCGGCGGCGGCGATGGCGGTGCCCCAGGCCGGGGACCCCGGCCTGACACTCCTCGGCCGCGTCGGCGTCGTGGACCCGTCGTCGCTGGACGACTACCGCTCCCACGGCGGCTACGCCGCCCTGCGCCGGGCCTTCGAGCTCGGCCCCGCCGGAGTCATCCGCGAGGTCACCGACTCCGGCCTGGTCGGGCGCGGCGGCGCCGCCTTCCCCACCGGCCGCAAATGGCAGGCCACGGCGTCGCAGCCCGACCACCCCCACTACCTGGTGTGCAACGCCGACGAGTCCGAGCCGGGTACCTTCAAGGACCGCGTGATCATGGAGGGCGACCCGTACGCGCTGGTGGAGGCGATGACGATCGCGGCGTACGCGACCGGCGCGCACCAGGGCTACCTCTATCTGCGCGGTGAGTACCCGCGCGCGCTGCGGCGCACGGAGCACGCGATCGCGCAGGCACGCGCGCGTGGCTTCCTCGGCGACGACGTCCTCGGTCAGGGCTACGCCTTCGACATCGAGATCCGGCGCGGTGCGGGCGCCTACATCTGCGGCGAGGAGACCGCCCTGTTCAACTCCATCGAGGGCTACCGGGGCGAACCGCGCTCCAAGCCGCCCTTCCCGGTGGAAAAGGGCCTGTTCGGCAGGCCGACGGTCGAGAACAACGTGGAGACGCTGGTCAACGTCCTGCCGATCCTCACCATGGGCGCTCAGGCGTACGCGGCGATCGGTACGGAGAAGTCGACCGGACCGAAGCTGTTCTGCGTCTCGGGCAGCGTGGCGCGGCCCGGCATCTACGAGCTGCCGTTCGGCGCCACGCTCGGTGAGCTGCTGGACCTGGCCGGGGTGCGCCCGGACTTGCGGGCCGTGCTCCTGGGCGGGGCCGCCGGCGGCTTCGTACGGCCCGACGAGACCGACATCCCGCTCACCTTCGAAGGCACCCGCGAGGCGGGCACCACGCTCGGCTCGGGCGTGGTGCTGGCCTTCGACGGCACCGTCCCCCTGCCCCGGCTGCTGCTGCGCATCGCGGAGTTCTTCCGCGACGAGTCCTGCGGGCAGTGCGTGCCCTGCCGGGTCGGGACCGTACGCCAGGAGGAGGCGCTGCACCGGATCGTGGAGCGCTCCGGCGCGGCCGCGGCCGACGACATCGCCCTGCTCCGGGAGGTCGGCCGCGCGATGCGGGACGCCTCGATCTGCGGTCTGGGACAGACCGCGTGGAACGCCGTGGAATCCGCCATCGACCGTCTGGGGGCGTACGAATGACCGTGACACCGCTGGGGATCCCGCGCCGGCTGCTGGAGTTCACCATCGACGGGGAGGCCGTGCGCGCGCCCGAGGGCGCGACGATCCTCGACGCCTGCCGGGCCGCCGGGAAGGACGTCCCGACCCTCTGCGAGGGCGACACGCTGCGGCCCAAGAACGCCTGCCGCGTCTGCGTCGTCGAGGTGGAGGGCGCCCGGACCCTGGTCCCGGCCTGCTCGCGCAGGGCCGAGCCGGGCATGGAGGTCAGGACCGACACGGAGCGGGCCCGCCACAGCCGCAAGATCGTCCTCGAACTCCTCGCCTCCTCGGTCGACTTGTCGACGACTCCACAAGTCGCCGAATGGATCAAGGAGTACGAGGCGAAGCCGGACCGATTCGGCCCGGACGCGGCCCGGCTCAACGAGGGACCGAAGGTCGACAACGATCTGTACGTGCGCGACTACGACAAGTGCATTCTCTGCTACAAGTGCGTGGACGCCTGCGGCGACCAGTGGCAGAACACCTTCGCGATCTCGATGTCCGGGCGCGGCTTCGACGCGCGGATCGCCGTCGAGCAGGACGCCCCGCTGACCGACTCGGCCTGCGTGTACTGCGGCAACTGCATCGAGGTCTGCCCCACCGGAGCGCTGTCGTTCAAGTCGGAGTTCGACATGCGCGCCGCGGGTACGTGGGACGAGGCGGCCCAGACGGAGACGACGACCATCTGCGCGTACTGCGGAGTGGGCTGCAACCTCACGCTCCATGTGCAGGACAATGAGATCGTCAAGGTCACCTCCCCGCACGACAACCCGGTGACCCACGGCAACCTCTGCATCAAGGGCCGCTTCGGCTACCAGCACGTACAGAACCGGGACTGAGACACGACATGGGACGAGTCACGGAACGACGCAAGGTGATCCGCATCCGGGACGGGGCGGTCTCCACCCGCCCGGACACGCTCGTCGCCGAGGAACCGCTGGAGATCAGACTGAACGGCAAGCCGCTCGCGATCACCATGCGCACCCCGGGCGACGACTTCGCCCTGGCCGCGGGTTTCCTGGTCAGCGAGGGCGTCCTGGCCGAGCAGTCGGACCTGCAGAACATCGTGTACTGCGCGGGCGCCACGGCCGACGGCTCGAACACGTACAACGTGGTGGACGTGCGGACCGCCCCGGGCGTGGCGATCCCCGACATCACGCTCGAGCGGAACGTCTACACGACCTCGTCCTGCGGCCTGTGCGGCAAGGCGAGCCTGGACGCGGTGCGTACGACTGCCCGGTGGCCGATCGCCGACACTCCCCCGGTCCGCGTCGAGCCCGAGCTGCTCGCGAGCCTCCCCGACCGGCTCCGGGCGGCCCAGCGGGTCTTCGACCGGACCGGGGGCCTGCACGCCGCGGCCCTCTTCAGCGAGGACGGCGAGCTGCTGGACATACGGGAGGACGTGGGCCGGCACAACGCGGTCGACAAGCTGGTCGGCCGCGCGCTGCAGAACGGCGACCTGCCGCTGTCCCGCGCGGTCCTGCTGGTCTCCGGCCGTGCCTCCTTCGAACTGGCCCAGAAGGCGGTCATGGCCGGCATCCCGGTCCTGGCGGCCGTCTCGGCACCGTCCTCGCTGGCCGTCGACCTGGCCGCGGAGACCGGGCTGACCCTGGTGGGATTCCTGCGGGGCAGCTCCATGAACGTGTACGCGGGCGAGGACCGCATCGCCCTGCGGACCGCGGCCGCCCAAGGGTGACCGCCTCTCCGCGACACGGCGGCGGGGCCCTGACCGGCGGGGAGCGCCCCCTGCGCCGCCGGGGCCCCGCCTCAGACCAGGGCCTGCGCCGCCTCGGCGAAGGCGGCGATCAGGGGTGAGCGACGAGCCGCCTCCCAGGCCAGGAACACCGTGCGCACGGCGTCCGCGCCTCACCCCACGAACCGCACCTCCCGCACCGTCACCACCGTCCCCAGCCGCGGAAAGTCCAGCCGCACCGACGCGTCGTGCTCGGCCGACGTGAACGCCGACATGGCGTCCTCGACGAAGACGAGGTCGTAGCCGAGGTCGCCGGCGGCGCGGGCGGTGGATTCGACGCCGAGATTGGTGGCGATGCCGCCGAACACGAGCGTGCGGACGCCGTGTTCGCGCAGCCGCTCGTCCAGGCCGGTGCTCTGGAAGCCGCCGATGGTCCGCTTCACGATCTCGAGATCGCCGTCCCGGGCCAGTCCGGCGACCAGCCCGCTGCCGGGTGGCTGCTCGGCGACGCCGGTGCGTTCGACGCGAATCAGGACGACGGTCGCGCCCGCCGCACGGAACGCGGCCGCCAACTCCTGGGCGGCGGAGAGGACTTCGGTGCCCTTGTGAGGCTCCAGCGGCAGCGCGACGATCCGGTCCATCAGATCGACGAGGACCAGGGCGGTGCGCGCGGGGTCGAGGGCGAGAGGTGCGGTCATGACGGAACGTTATCCGTCATCAGCCCTCCGTGCCCGAGATCCGGATCAACAAGCCCGTGAACTGGTCACGTTCGGCCGCCGAGAGCGGGGCGAGCAGCTCGTCGTTGGCCGCACGCGCCGCCCGCTCGCAGCGCTCGAGCAGCCGCGCGCCTTCCCCGGTGAGGGACACGGCGTTCTTGCGGCGGTCCTTCGGGTCCGGCTCGCGCACCACCAGCCCGGCGGCCTGAAGGTCGTTGAGGACGCCGACCAGGTCCTTGGGATCGAGCCGCACGCCGCGGCCGAGGTCGGCCTGGGCGACGGGCGCGAGGTCGCGGACGGCAGAGAGCACCACGTGGTGCCACATCTTCAGCCCCTCCGTGGCCAGCGCCTCGGCCACCAGGGCCCGGCCGCGGGCGGCGGCACGGCCGAGCAGCCAGCTGGGCAGGGAGCGAATCGCGGCGAGGGGCGCTTCGGACAGGGGCGCTTCAGACATGGCGACAGCCTAGCGACAAGTCGTTGGACTTCCCAATGAATGACGGATACCGTTGGGGCCCCCAACGATTTTCTCGATAGGCCCTACGAGCCGTGGAGGTGCCATGCGCCGCGTCCGCTACGAATCCCCGGGCGGCCCTCTGTTCCTGGAGGAGGCCCCGGTCCCCGAACCCGCCCCCGGTGAACTCCTCGTCCGCTGCGAGGCCGTGGGCGTCACGCTCCCCGTCGTACGCAAGGTCACCGAGGCCGCCGAGCCGATCCCGCTGGGCGGCGAGATCGCCGGGGAGGTCGTGGCCGTCGGCGCGGGCGTCAGCCGCTTCCGGACCGGCCAGCGTGTGACCGGCCTGTGCTTCGGGCACGGTTACGCCGACTTCGCGCCCCTGCACGAGGCCATGGCCTCACCCGTCCCGGACGGCGCCACGGCCGTGGACGCCATCACCCTCGTCCGCAGCGGCCTGGTCGCCCTCGGCGCCCTGACCGCGGCGCGCCCCGGTCCGGGCGAGTCCGCCCTGGTCACGGCCGCCGCGAGCGGCGTCGGCCACCTCGCCGTGCAACTGGCGAGGACCCGGGGCGCGGCCCGGGTGGTGGGCGCCGTGTCCGACCCGGACAAGGCCGATTTCGTACGCTCCCTCGGTGCCGACGAAGTGATCTCGTACGGCGACGAGGGCTGGGGCGAGCCCGTCGACTACGCCCTCGACGCCGTGGGCGGCGACCTCCTCACCCCGGCGATCGCCGCACTCGCGCCCGGCGGGCGGCTGGTGGCGTACAGCTCGGGCGGCGGGACCGTCCAGGCGTACGACCTGCTCGTGGGCGCCAAGTCGGTGATCGGCTTCCAGATGGCGCGGATCGCGCGGGGCGAACCGGAGTTGTACGAGCGATGGCGGCAGGAACTGTGGCGCCTGTTCGCCGAGGGAGCCCTGCGACCGGCGCTGCACGGCGAGTTCACCCTGGAGGAGGCGGCGCGGGCACACGCGGTGATCGAGTCACGGGGCAACCGGGGCAAGGTGGTGCTCCGGCCCTGAAATACGCATCCATGCGTCCACGTCGGCACCCCAAGGACTGCGGTCGATACGTCAGGCTTCCAGGGCGACCCAGCGCGTCTCGCGGGCGATCGACAGCACCTCGGCAGGGTTGGTGCGAAACCACTCCGTACCGACGGCAGCCGTGACCCGTCGCCCTCGGCCATCGAGGACCGAATGCAGGTAACGCTCGAGGTCGCGATGGTGATCGGTGCGAATGAGCAGAGCGCACACCGGCTTCTCGGGCACGTAACCCTGCTCCGCGACGCGGCGGGCGGCGCTGTAGGCGCTCATGCCCACCTTGCACTCCCAGTGCTCAGATCTGGCCGAGCGTGCGCGATCGCGGTACGCGGGGAGGTACCAGACGTAGACACTGCCACTCCCCCTGCCCACGGCCGCGTCGAATCCGTCTGCAGGATGCCCCAGAACGGCCTCCTGTGACGCCTCCGGGTCGGCCATCGCGCTCGCTTGCATGTAGTAGCCCTGACGGGGATGGGCCAGCACTCCCGTCGCCTTGCCTGTCCGCAGAGCCTTCTTGACCGCCCCGAGGAGGTGTCCGGGCTCCTTGAACGTTCCCCCTCGCTCCGCGTGCAGCCTCTCGAGCAGGAGAACGATCTGTCCGCGCGTCAACGGTTGATCCCCCGCGTGCTGAAGCAGCAGGTCAAGGCAGGATGCCGGGCTGAGCGGCATGCCGCGATACAGGTAGGTCTGATCCACTACTGGCATGGGTTGAACGCTAGTTGGCCCCAAGGGAGGGAACGGCCCGAACGGCGACGTTCGCTCCAAGGGGTGAAGTGGCCCCCTGCCCCGACGGCCACACCCCTCCAGATCCCCGCCGGCGATCCGGACGCCCCGATCTGCCGCAACGCCGGCGGCGCGCCCGCACCGAGTCCCGGCCCCGCGGCCGCACTCCCCGTCCTGCCGGCCGTTCTGCGGCGCCGGGAACACACCGATTGAACAAGTCAGGCGCACGGTCCTTGTGGGGCCCGGGAGACCACAACTAGCCTCAGTGACACGGACGTTGGACGTGGGATGTCCAGATGTCCAGACCTCTGAAGGGCAGGTTCGCACCATGCCGTCACGTCTTCGCGCACGTCTGAGATCAGTGGTCACCGCGGTCGCCGTCCTGGTGGGCGTGGCCGCGCTCCCGAGCCCCGCGCACGCCCAATCCCCGGCCGAGTCCCCCTTGTTCGAGCAGCAGATCATCTTCAAGGCCGCGCAGGACCCCGGCTACGCGTGCTTCCGCATACCGGCGATCGTGAAGACCGACGACGGCACGCTGCTGGCCTTCGCCGAGGGCCGCGTCCTCAACTGTGGGGACGCCTCCGACATCGACATCGTCCTCAAGCGCTCCACCGACGGCGGCCGCAGCTGGGGCCCGCTCCAGGTCGTCAGCGACGGCGGCGGCGACACGCACGGCAACCCGGCGCCGATCGTGGACCGCAGGACCGGCCGCGTCCTGCTCGCCGAGACGTACAACACCGGCCGTACGGACAGCGCCAGTTGCTCCGTCCCCTGCGACCGCACCCCGCACATGCAGTACAGCGACGACGACGGGGTCAGCTGGTCCCGGCCACGCGACCTCAGCTCCGAGATCCTGCCCGCGGACTGGAACTCCTGGTACGCCACCGGCCCCGTGCACGGCATCCAGCTCACCCGCGGCAAGCACGCCGGGCGGCTGGTCTTCGGCGTCAACACCGAGACGTGGAACGGCAGCCGGGTCACCGCCAACCACGCGGCGCTGATCGTCAGCGACGACGGCGGCGACCACTGGAAGATCGGCGCCACGGACTCCTGGCCCATCGCCGACGACGGCACCTTCCGGCAGAAGCCGTCCGAGGTGACGCTCACCGAGCGCACCGACGGCTCGGTCCTGGTCAGCGGCCGTGAGACGGACGGGACCGACCTCGGGCACCGCACCCAGGCGGTCAGCCGCGACGGCGGCAGCAGCTTCACGGCGCCCTTCCGCGCCCTGGCGGACCTCTACACGCCCCAGGTGCAGGGCTCGATGCTCCGCATCGGCGACCGCATCCTGCTGGCCTGCCCCGGCGATCCCGACCGCCGCCGGACCATGATGATCCGCTCCTCCTACGACGGCGGCCGCACCTGGGACAGCGTGGACCGCGGCACGGTCGTCACCACGGACTGGTCGGGCTACTCCGACATGGCTCGCGTCGGCCAGGACACGGTGGGGCTGATGTACGAGGGCGGCGCCGTCGACGCGCGCGACGAGATCCGCTTCGCCCGCTTCGACGAGGACTGGCTGCAACCGCGCCGCGGCCCCGATCCCACCAGCACCGACCTCGCCCGGCACGCGCGTCCCGCGGCGGTGCTCGGCGGCGCCGGGACGACGGACGGCGTGTACGGCCGGGCGCTGGAGTTCGACGGTGTCGACGACGCCGTACGACTGCCGTATCGCGAACAACTCCCGCTGGGGACTGGTGACTTCACCGCGTCGCTGTGGTTCCGCTACACGGCCACGACCGGTGAGCAGCCGCTGCTGTGGATGGGCGGGATCGGCACCACGCAGCCCCAGGTGTGGCTGCGCGGCGAGCCCGCGAGCAACCGCATCCAGGGCCTGATCACCGTCCGCAACGGCGCCGCGCCCCCGCAGTCGGCGTCCGTGCGCACGAACGGCGCCTACAACGACGGCCAGTGGCACCGTCTGACGCTGCGCCGCGAAGGGGGTACCTCCCACGCGAGCGAAGCCGAGCGTGGGGGAGGGCAGCTGACCATCGCGGTGGACGGCGTGCGGACCACGGCGGCGGACGTGCCGGGGTCGGTCAGCCGCAACTCGCCGTTCGGCGTGCACATCGGCCAGCGCATGGACAGCCGGGCCTTCTTCACCGGCGCGATCGACGACGTCCATGTGTGGGACCGGGCGCTGAGCGACGAGGAACTCGCCGGCCGCGCCGCCTCGCCGAAGGACACCGTGCTGTGGCTGCCCATGGACCATGTGAGCGGCAGCCACTAACGTCCCGTGCGTGCCCGAGGACGCACGAGCACGAAAGCGGACGGGAACCGGCCTCGGCCTGCTGCTGGCCCTGGTTCTCGGTGCCGTGCTGCTCACCGCCCTCCCGGACCACCACGGCCGGGAGGGCGGCGGCTGCGCACCGCACAAGGTCTCCTCGTGGTCCGCCGACAAGCCGCTCACCGGCGAGTTCGCCCGCTACGGCGACGACGCCACCCGCACCGACGACTGGACCGGCGGTGACGGCACCCACTCGGTGCGGCTGCCCGACGGCCGGGTGCTGTGGCTGTTCTCGGACACCTACCTCGGCCGGGTGCACGGCCCGCCCAACCCGGTCGGCGAGTCGTACGCCTGGCGGGACCGGACGGCTCCGCTGGTGCGCAACTCGGCCGTGGTGATGGACGGCAGCAACCGGCTGAGGACCACGCTCCCCACCCCGCTCTTCCCGGACCCGGCCCCGGACCAGTGGCGCTGGCCCGTCGCCGCCCGCGTCGAGCCCCGCTCCCCCGGCTCTTCCGAGAAGGTCGTCCGGGTGCTGCTGTGGGTGCGGACGGCCGGGCAGTCGCCGTGGATCTACGGGGTGCCCACCGCCACCGAGGTCGCCACCCTGTCGCTGCCCGATCTGCGGGTCGAGTCGGTCGTGAAGGTGCTCGACCAGAGCCTGGTCCAGGATCCCTCCCGGCGGGTCCTGTTCGGCACCACACTGGTCGAGAAGGACGGCTGGACGTACGTGTTCGGCGGCGACGACGGACAGGCCGCGTCCCGGCCGGCGTCGTCGGCGTACGTGGCGCGGGTGCCGCGGGGGCGGCTCGGGGAGCCGTCGGCGTGGCGGTACCGGAGCGGCTCCCGATGGGGCCTGGAACCGCGGCCGCTGCGCGGCGCCAAGGTGGGCAGCGCCTTCTCGGTGGTGCGGGTGGACGGCACGTACGTGCTGTTCACGATGGCCTCGGGCCCGGCGGCCCTGACCACCGTGACCTCGTACTGGTCCTGCTCCCCCGCCGGGCCCTGGCACGGACCGGCGAAGGGCTTCAGCCCGTCGCTGCCGACGGCCGGGGTCGCCGCGTACAACCCGCAGGCGCACCCCGCTGTGTCGAACAGCGCCTCCGGCGCGGGCGGCGGCGACGGACGGCTGGTGCTCAGCTACGACGTCAACTGGCTGGCCACGACCGGCGCCTCGGCGAGCATCAACGCCAACGTGACCCTGTACCGACCGCGGTTCGTGACGGTGCGGCTGACGCGCGCGGGGTGACCGGCGCCGCCTTGTCGTCGGCGTCGCGGGCACGGCGCTTGGCGATCACCGCGCACACCATCAGCTGCATCTGGTGGAAGAGCATCAGCGGCAGCACGGCCAGCGAGGCGTGGGCGCCGAACAGGACGCTGGCCATGGGCAGTCCGGAGGCCAGGGACTTCTTGGAGCCGGCGAACTGGATGGCGATGCGGTCCTCGCGGCCGAAGCGGAGCGCCTTCGAGCCGTACCAGGTCAGAGCCAGCATCACGGCGAGCAGCACGGCCTCCACGATCAGCAGGCCGCCGAGCCGGACCGGGCTGACCTGGTGCCAGATGCCCTTGACCATGCCCTCGCTGAACGCGGTGTAGACGACGAGCAGGATGGAGCCGCGGTCGACCAGGCCGAGGACCTTCTTGTGGCGGGCTATGAAGCCGCCGATCCAGGGGCGCAGCAGCTGCCCCGCGACGAACGGCACCAGCAGCTGGAGCACGATCTGCACGAGCGAGTCGGCGGAGAACCCGCCGGCGCTGCTGCCGAGCACGGCGGCCGCGAGCAGCGGCGTGACGACGATGCCGACGAGGGAGGAGAAGGAGCCCGCGCAGATCGCGGCGGGCACGTTGCCGCGGGCGATCGAGGTGAAGGCGATCGACGACTGGATGGTCGACGGCACGAGCGTGAGGAAGAGCAGGCCCTGGTAGAGCGGCTGGTCCAGCAGCACCGGGACGAGGCCGCGGGCGGCCAGGCCCAGCAGCGGGAAGATCAGGAACGTACAGGCGAGGACCGTGGTGTGCAGCCGCCAGTGCTTGAGCCCGTCCAGCGCCTCACGGGTGGACAGCCGGGCGCCGTACAGGAAGAACAGGAAGGCGATCGCGGCCGTGGAGGCACCCGAGGCCACGTCGGCCCCCGCCCCGCGCGCCGGGAGCAGGGCCGCGAGCCCCACCGTCCCGAGCAGTAGCAGGATGTACGGGTCGATCGGCATCCAACTCGGCCATCGCAGGCGTTTCACGGTGCTCCACTTACTGATCTCTGTGTTCTCGCTGATCTCTGTCTTCGGTCCCGGGGCCGGAGGACCCCCGTTCATCGTCCTCCTCCGGAGGCCGATCGGGAATCCGTCATACCGCTCTGACTGCCATCGCGATTCATGATGAGCGGCTACCGTTGTTCCTTATGTACGACCCCTCCCACCTGCGTACCTTCCTGGCGGTCGCCCAGACCCTGAGCTTCACCCAGGCCGCCCGGCGGCTCGGGCTGCGCCAGTCGACGGTCAGCCAGCACGTACGGCGGCTCGAGGACGCGACCGGGCGGCAGCTGTTCTCCCGGGACACCCACTCGGTGGAGCTCACCGAGGACGGCGAGGCGATGCTCGGGTTCGCGCGGCGGATCCTCGAGGTGCAGGAGCAGGCGGCGGCGTTCTTCACGGGTACCCGGCTGCGCGGCCGGCTGCGCTTCGGCGCCTCCGAGGACTTCGTGCTGACCCGCCTGCCGGAGATCCTGGAGGGCTTCCGCCACGAGCACCCCGAGGTGGACCTGGAGCTGACGGTCGAGCTGTCGGGCACGCTGCACGAGCAGCTGGCGGCCGGGAAGCTGGACCTGGTGCTGGCCAAGCGGCGGCCCGAGGACCGGCGCGGCGATCTGGTCTGGCACGACGAGCTGGTGTGGATCGGTGCGGAGCGGCTGCGTCTGGAGGCGGACCGCCCGGTGCCGCTGATCGTCTTCCCGCCGCCCGGCATCACGCGGGCCGTGGCCCTGGAGTCCCTGGAGCGCGAGGGCCGGCCCTGGCGCATCGCCTGCACCAGCGGCAGCCTGAGCGCCCTGATCGCGGCGGCCCGCGCGGGCCTGGGCGTCATGGCCCACTCCCGCGGCCTGATCCCCCCGGGCCTGGTCCGTCTCCCCGACCGCCTCGGCCTGCCCGAACTCGGCCGCGTCGACTTCGTCCTGGTCCACGGCCACCGCCCCGGCACCGCCCAGGAGGCGGCGGACGCCTTGGCGGCGACGATCCTGGCGGGCGGCGACAGGTTGCAGCGCAGGCGTCCGTAAGGCTCACCGAGGCCGAGGCCGGTAGGTCAGCTGCTTCACCCGCCGCAGGAACGGCGTCGCCTCCACATGCTGGACCCCCTCCAGGCGCCCGAGCGGCCCGCTGAGGTACGCGTACAACTCCGCCGTGTTCCGCAGCACCGCCGTAGCGGTCAGATTGGTGGGTCCTGCGGTGGCGGCCGCATGGGCGATCTGGTCGTGCGTGGCGAGCGCCTCGCCGACGGAGTGCAGCGCCGCGGGCGTCGTGGTGAGCCAGAGCGCCGCGGCCACCTGGTAGCCGATGGCCTCGGAGTGGTACTCCACGTCCAGATAGACCGCGCCGGAGGCGAGCAGCGTGCCGAGGCGGCGCTTGACCGCGGACTCGGATCGGCCGGTGGCGCGCTGCAGCTCGGGGTAGCCGGCGCGTCCGTCGCGCTCCAGGACCGCGAGCAGCGGCTCGTCCTCGGGGTCGATGCGGGCGGGCCCCGGGTCGGGCACGGGGTCCGGGGTGAGTGCCTGGATCTGGTCGGGGGTGATGGCCTCGAACTTGTGCAGCCAGCCGCTCGGGCCGCCGTAGAAGCGGTGCAGCAGCTGGTGGGCGCGGATCTCCAGGACGCGCGGGGTACGCGGCAGTTTGCCGAGCAGCAGGTCGTCGCGGTCACCCGGACTGCGCGGCCGGGTGCCGAGGACGATCTCGGTGCCGCCGGAGGCGAGCCCGACCCAGTTGGTGTCGGGCCGTTTGGCCAGCGCCTCCGCGATGGTCTGGGCACTGTCCGGGACGCAGCGCAGCCGCAGCGTCCACTGGTCCTGCCCGAGGGCGTCGGCGTCCCGCACCGCGACGACCCTGAGGCCGCCCTGTGCGCACAGCCGCCGGTAGCGGCGGGCGACGGTCTGGTCGGAGACGCCGAGCACGGCGGCGAGCCTGCTGAAGGAGGCCCGGCCGTTGACCTCCAGCGCGTTCAGCAGCTGCAGGTCGAGCTGGTCGAAGACGTCGGATTCCATCTGCATCACGGCTGCTCCTGTCGAATTCCGTCGGCAGGCGGCTCCGTGCCACTGCGATCGGCCGCTCGAGGCCCATCGTACGGAGCGTAAGGACCAGAACCGACAGGGAGTTGAGGACATGCGTACATGGGGGACGCTCACGGCCGTGTGCCTGGGCACGTTCATGTTGTTGCTGGACGTGACGATCGCGGTGGTCGCACTGCCGGACATGGCCAGGGCGCTGGACGCGTCGCTGAGCGATCTGCAGTGGGTGATGGACGGGTACGCGCTGGCGCTGGCCGCGCTGCTGCTCGGCATAGGCGCCGCGGCCGACATCCTGGGACGGCGGCGGGTGCACGTCGTGGGCGTGGTGGTGTTCGCGGGCGCCTCGCTCATGTGCGGTCTCGCGAGCGGGCCGGGGATGCTGGTCGCCTCGCGCGCGGTGCAGGGTCTCGGCGCGGCGGCGATGTTCGCGACCACGCTGCCGCTGCTCGGCTCCGTCTACCAGGGCAGGCAGCGGTCAGTCGCACTCGGCGTGTGGGGCGCGGTCAGCGGCGCGGCGGCGGCGGTGGGCCCGGTGGTCGGCGGGCTGCTGACCGACGGCCCGGGCTGGCGGTGGATCTTCTACGTCAATCTGCCGGTGAGCGTGGTCGCGGTGTGGCTGACCCTGAAGGTCGTGCCGGAGTCGCACGGCTCGCGCGAGCGGCGCGTGGACTGGGCGGGCACGGTGACGTTCGCCGCGTTCGCGGGCGCGCTGACGTACGGGGCCGTGCGGTCCGGACAGCACGGCTGGGGCGAGACGGGCACGCTGCTCACGTTCGCGGCCGCCGTCGTGGCCCTGGTGTGCTTCCTGGTGGTCGAGCGGCGCGGCAGCGACCCGCTGCTGGACCCTCGGCTGTTCCTCAAGCCCGCCTTCTCGGGCGTCATGGTGGGCGCGCTCGCCTTCAACGCGGCGGCGTTCAGCCTCATGGCGTACGACTCGATCTGGCTCCAGACGCTGCTCGGGATGAGCCCGGTGCGCGGCGGGCTGGTCTTCCTGTGGCTGTCGCTGTCGTCGTTCGCGGTGGCCGCGGCCGGCGGCCGGCTGCTGCACGGGGTGCCGGCGCGGATCACCGTCGGCGGCGGGCTGCTGCTGATCGGCACGGGCCAGTTCTGCATGACCGGGCTGGACGCGGGCTCGACGGCGTCCGCGCTGGTGCCGGGGCTCATCCTGATGGGCGTCGGCACGGGACTGGTCGCGCCCGGCATCGCGGGCGCCGCGCTGGCTGCCGTACCGCCGGAGCGGTCCGGGATGGCGGGCGGCGCCGTGAATACGTTCCGGCAGCTCGGGTACGCACTGGGCATCGCGATCTACGGCACGGTGGTGACGTCCCGGATGAACGACACGCTGCCGCACGACGCGGCCCACGCGCTGGCGGGCGGTGCGGCCGGTGTGCTGCGGGGATCCTTCCCCGAGCACACGTTGCGGGCGGCGTTCGCGTCCGGCCTGAACACCGCCGCGGTGGTGGCCGGGCTCACCGCGACGGTCGCCGGGGCACTGGTCGTGACGCTGGTCCGGACGCCTCGTGCCACCCGGACCGGAGTGACGAATTCCACCCCCCGTACGCTGACGGAGGAGACGGCCGCACCGCGCCGGTGAGGTCGTTGACCAGCGGTCAAGGGCGGGATTCAGGTCGTACAGATTCGGTGGAGATTACGGCGCCGAAACTTACTCAACCGTCAGCTTTCTGTCCGACCCTTCCGGATGTGAGCGCATTTTCCGGCCGCTGACCTGGCTGAGGCTGAGGGTTTCTCGCTTTTGACCCCCCTCCCGCCCTGTCTCCGGGTGGGGTAGCTTTCACGGCGCTTGCGGAGTACTGGAATACAGCGCTGAGGGAGCGGGGAGTGAGTTTGCGCGAGTTCACCAGCCCTGCGTTGACGCTGGCGCCGACAGTGGGCGGTCTGGCCGACGTGGTGTTCGAGCGTGCCCAGAAGGACCCGCTGCACATCTCGCTCGGCCGCAAGGACGACGGCGGGCAGTGGCGCGACGTGACCGCGGCCGAGTTCCGGGACGAGGTGCTGGCCCTCGCCAAGGGGCTGCTCGCCCGGGGCATCCGGTTCGGCGACCGCGTCGCCCTCATGTCCCGCACCCGCTACGAGTGGACCCTGTTCGACTTCGCGCTGTGGTCGATCGGCGCCCAGGTGGTGCCGATCTACCCCACGTCGTCGGCCGAGCAGTGCTTCTGGATGCTCTACGACGCCGAGTGCACGGCCGCGATCGTGGAGCACGAGGACCACGCGATGACGATCGCCACCGTCATCGACCGGCTGCCGCAGCTGCACCAGCTGTGGCAGCTCGACAACGATTGCCTGCACGAGCTCTACGACGCCGGCGCGCACCTCGACGACGAGCTGGTGCACCGGCACCGGCAGGCGATCACCCCGGACTCGGTCGCGACGATCATCTACACCTCGGGCACCACGGGCCGCCCGAAGGGCTGCGTGATCACCCACGGCAGCTTCATGTACGAGTCGGACACCGTCATCGAGCGCTGGGAGCCGGTGTTCCACACCAAGAAGGGCGACGAGGCGTCGACCCTTCTCTTCCTCCCGCTCGCGCACGTCTTCGGGCGCATGGTGGAGGTCGCCACCATCCGCGGCGGCGTGCGCCTGGGCCACCAGCCGCAGCTCAACGCGGCCGCCCTGCTGCCCGACCTGCAGGCGTTCCGGCCGACGTTCATCCTCGCGGTGCCCTACATCTTCGAGAAGGTCTTCAACGCCTCCCGCCGCAAGGCCGAGAAGGAGGGCAAGTCCGGGCCCTTCGAGAAGGCCGTCGACATCGCCGTGAAGTACGCGGACGCCGTCGAGGCGAAGGCCTGGGGCATCGGGCCCGGACCCTCGGCCGGTCTGCGCATGCAGCACCAGCTCTTCGACAAGCTCGTCTACTCCAAGGTGCGCGCAGCGATGGGCGGCCGGATCCGCAACGCCATGTCGGGCGGCTCCGGGATGGACCGCAGGCTGGGCCTGTTCTTCGCGGGCGCGGGCGTGCAGATCTACGAGGGCTACGGCCTCACCGAGTCGACGGCGGCCGCGACCGCGAACCCGCCCGAGCTCACCCGCTACGGCACGGTCGGCCAGCCCATCCCGGGCGTCACCGTGCACATCGCGGACGACGGCGAGATCTGGCTGCACGGCCCGAACGTCTTCGCGGGGTACCTCAACAACCCGAAGGCCACCGACGAGACCCTGCACGAGGGCTGGCTCGGCACCGGCGACCTCGGGTCCCTGGACGAGGACGGCTACCTCACCATCACCGGCCGCAAGAAGGAGATCCTCGTGACCTCCGGCGGCAAGAGCGTCTCGCCCGGTGTGCTGGAGGAGCGGGTCCGCGACCACCCGCTGGTCAACCAGTGCATCGTCGTCGGCAACGACCGCCCCTACATCGCCGCCCTGGTCACGCTCGACCAGGAGGCCGTCGAGCACTGGCTGCAGATGCGCGGCAAGCCGCAGATGGCCCCCGCCCAGCTGGTGCGCGACGCCGACCTGGAGACGGAGGTGCGGCGTGCGGTGGTCGCCGCCAACACTCTCGTCTCCCAGGCCGAGTCGATCCGCACCTTCCGGATACTGGCCCAGCCGTTCACCGAGGAACACGGTCTGCTGACCCCGTCCCTGAAGCTGAAGCGGAAGGCCATCGAGAACGCCTACGGCAACGAGGTCGAGGCCCTGTACCAGGCCTGACGGCCCGTCAGCTGATGTTCACCCGGAAGACCTTGTCCGAGCCGTCCGGCTGGTTGCCGTTGTTGTCGCAGTTGGTGGTCGACAGCCACAGCTGGTCGGCGCCCGGCACCTTGGTCACGGTCCGCAGCCGCCCGTAGGTGCCCACGTAGTACGCGGTCGGCGTGCCCACGCTCTCGTTGTCGCCGTTGATCGGGATGCGCCACAGCCGCTCACCGCGCAGGGACGCCATGTAGACGACGTTGCGCACGATGGCGATGCCGCTCGGCGAGGCCTCGTTGACGTTCCAGGTGGCCTTGGGGTTGGTCATGCCTGAGACGCTGCAGTTGCCCTCGCACGTGGGCCAGCCGTAGTTGGCGCCCGGCTTGATGAGGTTCAGCTCGTCCTTGGCGCTGTTGCCGAACTCCGCCTCCCACAGGCGGCCGTTGCGGTCGAAGGCGAGGCCCTGCGGGTTGCGGTGGCCGAGGCTGTAGACGTAGTTGCCGAACGGGTTGCCGGGGGCCGGCTTCCCGTCCGTGGTCATGCGCAGGATCTTGCCGTTGAGGGAGTTCCTGTCCTGCGCCAGGTCCGGCGTCTGGGCCTCCCCGGTGGAGACGTACAGATAGCCGTCGGGGCCGAAGGCGAGGCGGCCGCCGTTGTGGTAGCGGTTCTTCTTGATGCCCTGGAGCAGCACCTTGTAGCCGCTCAGCCCGGTCCCGTCGTACGTCATGCGCACCACGCGGTTGCCCTCGGCGGCGGTGTGCATGAAGTAGACGTAGTGGTTCGTCTCCCACTTCGGGTCGGCGGCGACGCCGAGCAGACCGCCCTCGCCGTTGGTGGTGACGGCGTTCGGGACGGTTCCCACCTGGGTCCTGGTGCCGTCCTTGGTCACCTTCCAGACCCGGAAGTCGTCCCGCTCGGTGACCAGTGCGGTCTTGCCGTCGGGCATCCAGTAGGTGCCCCACGGGATGGTCCAGCCCGAGGACAGCGTGGCGATGGAGGACGGGACGCCGCCGTCGGTGGCGCAGGCCCTGGTGGTGAAGGTGACGGTGTTGCTCGGCTCGGAGACGTTGCCGGCCGCATCTCGCGCGACGACGTTCAGGCTGTACGGGCTGTTGCAGGCGAGCCCGGTGAGCGTGGTCGACGTGCCGCCCGTGACCGTCTTGTAGACCGTGCCGCCGCTGCGCACGTCGTACGCGGTGACCGCCCTGTCGTCGGTCGAGGCGCCCCAGGAGAGCTCGGCGCTGTCAGCGCTCACGGCGGATTCGGCCAGCGTGCCCGGCCGGCTCGGCGGGGTGGTGTCCGAACTGGGCTTCGTGGTGCAGTCCACGACCGGGCTCGCCGAGGAGGTGTTGCCGGCCGCGTCCCGTGCGATGACGGTCAGGTCGTAGGTGGTGGCGGGGGCCAGACCGGTCAGCGCCTTCGAGACCGAACTGCCGGGCGCCTCACCGATCTTGTTGCCGTGCTCGTAGATGTCGTACGCCGCGACGCCCACGTCGTCCGTCGCGGCGCCCCAGGCCAGGGTGAGCCCGTCCTCACCGACGTCGGAGCAGCTGGGCTGCCCGGGGCGGGTCGGGGCCTGGGTGTCGCCCCGCGCGGTATTGACGCTGATGCGGTCCAGGTTGGGGCCTCCGTCGGCGGTGGTGGCGGTGGCCCGGATCCTGTCGGTGCCCGCCTTCAGCGGTACGTCGACGGTCTTGGTGGTCCAGGTGTTCCAGTCGGCGGTGGTCGGGAAGGACACGCCGGAGGCGACGACCGTACCGCCGACGGAGATGTCCATGGGCCGGTCGGCGGCGGTCCCGTTGGCGAACCGGAAGGTCACCGCCGAGGTGCCCGCGGCGGCCGCGTTCACCGTGAACTCCACATAGGAGCCCTTGATGTTGGTGTAGTCGACGAAGCCGCTGCCCGAGAAGCCGCTGTGGTTGGTGGCCACGGTGCCCTGCGAGATGGTGGCGTCCTCCGCCTGGTAGTCGGTGGCGGCGGCCGCGCTGCCCTGCCCCAGGCCCACGAGGGGCAGGGCGAGGGCCGCGGCGACGCCGTACGGCAGAACTCTCTTCAGCTTCATGGAGGTTCCCCTCAACCTGTGTACTGGGTGAAGACCTTGAGGTAGTCGTAGGGCTGCTGCGAGACGCCGCTGCAGGCATCGCCGTCGGTGCCGGAACCGCAGGGGCGGTCGCGGTTGACGGACCAGAAGGTGAGGCGCCCGATGTGGTGCTCGCGGGCGTAGGCGAGCATCGTTTTGAAGTCGGCGAGTCGGACGCGTTCACCGGAGTCGTCGGTCCTGCCGTTCATCGACGACAGGCCGATGTGCGCGTAGGCGGTGGCGTCGCTGTAGCCGTACGCCGCCTTGACCTTGGCCTTGAGGCCCTCCATGGCCTGTGTGGTGAGTGTGCCCATGTTGGTGCTGCCGCCGCCGAAGTCGAACGGCATGATGCACCAGATGTCGTTCGCCAGCCCGGAGTTCGCAGCCCGCTTGATCATGTCGGCGCCGGTGGAGTCGGGGCCGCCGGTGGTGGTCCCGAAGGTGATGACCGTCTTCAGGCCGGGGTTGGCGGCTTTCACGGTCTTCAGCGCGTCGACCACCCGCTGCCGCACGGTGGCGCTGGACCACTCGGTGTTCTCGATGTCGATGTCGATGACCTTGAGGCGGTAGGCGTCGATCACCTTCTGGTAGGCGCCGGCGAGCTTGGCGGCGCTGGAGCACTTCTCGCCGAGTTTCGCCCCGCTCCAGCCGCCGACGGAGACGACGACGTCACCGCCGGCGGATCTGATCGCCTTGATCGCCGATTGGTCGCTGCCGCCCGTCAGCGGGCGCGAACCGTCCCACTTCGGGTTGCAGGTGCCGTCGGAGAGGACGAAGGCCAGGGTGAACCATTTGACACCGGTCGCGGACATGACGGAGGCGGGGTTCTGCGGGCTGCCCCAGCCGAGGTACTCGTAGGGGGCGACAGCCATGCCGGGCGAAGCAGCCGCCCGCTGAGAGGAGTCGGCCCCCTTGGCGGAGTTGACCGGCGTGACCCTGATCAGCCGGGTCTCCCCCGGGCGCAGGGTCGCGCCGTATGTGCCGGCGACCGTTCCCTTGTGGGCGCCGGACCACAGGTCGGTGACGTCGCCGGATCCGGTGAAGCCGACCTGCGACCAGTTCACGCTCACCGTGGAGTTGCCGGAGGTGCCGGTGTTGAACAGCGCGACCACGTAGTCGCCGCTGCCCTCGCGCTTGCTCCAGACCTGTTTGACGCCGCTGTTCACGATCCGCTTCGCGGACACGCCGTCCTGGTCTACGCCGATCAGCCGGTCGTTGGTGAGCATCGCCTTGTCGACCGGGTCGAGACGAGTGAGGTCGGTGCCGAGCAGCAGGGGTGAGGCGGCCATCGCCCACAGAGTGAAGTGGGAGCGCCGCTGGTCGGCGGTGAGGCCCGCCTGATCGCCGTTGCCGACCTCCAGGGAGTCCAGGTCGTTCCAGCCGCCGGGTCCCGCGTACTGCTGCCAGGAGGCGGCCGAGTCGAACCGCTTGGTGACATGGGACCAGTCGGTGAGCGGATAGCCGCTGCCGTCGGGGCCCGGTCCGCAGTAGCACTCGACGTCACCCTGGGTGCGCCAACTGTTAGACAGTTTGCGCCAGTTGGCGGCATCGGCAATCGCGAGGTTGTTCGAGAGCGCGAAGTTGACGGGTCGTCCGCTCGCCCGCAGCGCCTTGTCCCAGGCCTTCACGTCGGAGATGTCCTGGCTGCCCACCCCGTCGATCTTCAGGTAGTCGACCCCCCACGAGGCGAACTGCTTCGCCCACGAGTTCACGAACTCCTGAGCTCCCGGCTTGGAGTAGTCGATGTAGTACATGCTCTTGCAGTTGTAGTTCTTCTCGGTCTTCGAGGTGTCCGCGATGTCCTTCGCGTGGTACGAGGTCCCCTCGATCGGCGTGTTCCTGGTGACGGCGTTCTTGGCGATGCCGGGCGTCACGTAGAAGCCGAACTTCAGGCCCTTGGAGTGGACGTAGTCGGCGAGCGCCTTGATGCCGCCGGGGAACTTGGCCGTGTCGACGGTCCAGCGGCCGTAGTTGTCGACGACGAAGCCGTTCGAGTCGCACTTCTGCCAGAAGTCGTCCAGGTTGACGTACACGAACCCGTGGTCCTTGAGGCCGCTCGACGCCAGCGCGTCGGCCTGGGCCTTGAGCTTCGCCTCGGTCGGCTGTCGGCGCACGAAGCTCCAGCTGCTCCAGCCCATGGCGGGGCGCAGGGACTGCCCGTTGTCCGACATGGGGGCGAAGCCCGCAGGTGTCGCGTACGACGTGCCGATCCACGCCTCGTCGATCCGCAGCCGCTTGTAGCGGGTGGTGTCGGTGGAGGCGGCCCAGGTGGTGTCGACCTCCAGACGGACGTAGCGGGCGTCGGTCGCGGTGACGTCAATGCCCTGGATTCCGCGCCGACTTGGGAGCTGCCCGGCCTTGACCGCACTCCCCCAGGTCGAACCGTCGTTGCTCAGATAGACCTTGTAGTCCTTGATCCGCGCCGACTGCTCGGTGGCCGAGCGGGCGTAGGCGACGGAGTCCTCGCGCTGGTTGAGCCCGATGTACTGGACCTTCTTGGCCGAGCCGAGGTCGAAGGTGAGGTTCACGGGCAGCGTCTTGTTGTTGTCCCAGTAGGTCAGGTGGTCGCCGTCGCCGGCGGCCGGCCCGGCGTGCCCGCCCGCGGAGGCGCTCGCGCTCACCTTGACGCCGGTGAGGATGCCCTGGCGGCCGCCGGTGGTGACCTTGAGGACCGTGTCGTACGGGTCCCAGTCGCCGAGGCCGGAAAGGGTCAGCACACCACCTGACTGCGACCACGAAACCGCCTTGCCCGTACGGAGGTTGGTGACCGAGGCGATGCGGTAGCCGTTGTCGCGGATGCGCAGGGTGGTGGTACTGGGCGGGGTCAGGACGTGGATGTACTGGAGGTTGGCGTCGCTCTTGCTGATCGTGGTGACGCCGTGCGCGCCGTCGTTCCAGAAGCCGGGCTTGAGGCCGCCGTACATGTAGCCGCCGCCCTCGGTGCCGTGCAGGGACTCCCAGATGGGGTCGAGGTAGGAGGCGGCGAAGGTGTTGAAGGAGGCCTGGTTGGAAGGAAACTTGCCGTTGACCTCAGCGGTCTCGGCCATCAGCGATTTCACCGAGGAGCCCGCGTCGGTGATCAGCCTGCCGAGAGTGAGCTTCTTGTCCACGGACGGGTCGGAGCCGTCGTACCACCAGGCTCCGGTCGAGGGCAGTTTGAAGTCGGCTTCGGTCAGGCGGGGTTGGGCCGTGTAGACCGCCTGCGGGTAGTCGTAGGCGGGCGTCATCCCCGTCTTCTGCTCGTTGCTGATCATGTCCATGATCGGCGTGTCTTCGTTGTTGTTGCTGAGCGTGTAGTTGGGGCGCTTCTGGTAGATCTGCTGATAGAGGTCGTGGCTCTCCCAGTACGCGTTGTCGTTGTCGATCCAGAAGCCGCCGAGATCGGGATAGCGGTCCATGACCTCGAAGAAGTTGTCGTAGCTGAACTGCCCGAAGCCGTCGCGGGTGGTCAGGTCGACGTTCTTGCCCTTGTGGGCGGAGTAGGCCGCCGAGTCGAGCCACTCGTGGCCGCCCTCGTCGTGCCACTGGGGGTCGTCGGTCATGTAGAGGATGACCTTCATGCCCTTGGCCTTGGCCGCGCTGATCAGTTCACCGAGGAAGTCCCGCTCGGTGGAGCAGGAGCCGGGAATCTTCGAGGGCCAGGGGCGGGCGTAGCCGAGGCGGCTGTGGAAGGTGGCGAGGACCAGGTACTGGGTGTGCAGCTTCTGCGCCTCCTTCACCCAGTAGTCCGGGGTCCAGCCGCCGTCCGTGACGTCCTTCTCCCAGGCGGAGCAGCTGGTGTGGGCCGGGTCGGTGCGCAGGCCCCAGTGCAGGAAGAGACCGCCGACGGAGTTGCGGAGGAAGTCCTGGCGCGGATTCTCCAGGTCGAGCGGCTTCACCGCGCCGGCCGCCGGCTTCACCGAACTCGCCGCCGGCTTCACCGAACCCCCCGCCGGTTCTGCCGTACCGCAGTCCTGACTGCCCGAGACCCGCAGCACACCCCCGGACGTGTTGTGACTGCCCGTCAGGCAGGCGCCGGTGGTGTCCTGGAAGCCCACGTCGAAGGGCGAGTTGCTGCCCTTCTGGGCCGTGAAGCGGGTGAAGTGGATGTCGCTCGCCGCGTTGGCGATGACCGCCGGGCGGCCGTCGTTCGCGGCGAACTTGACCGAGCTGTCGGCGAATTGGACGTCGTCGGCGTTGTGCAGGTACCAACCGTAGGCCGGGCGGGTGCCGATCGCCTTCGGGTTGTAGTCCTTCGGATCGTTGCTCGGCACTCCCGTGGACATGGTGCCGTTGCCGCCGGGGACCGTGATATTGACGTTGTTGAACGTGACGCCGCTGATGCGGTGACCGCTCTCGCCCCACAGGGTCGGGCTGAAGGAGGGGCTGTTGCCGGTCGCCGTGATGTCGTCGTACGTGATGTCGCTGATCGACCCGACGCCGGGGCTGTTTCCGCACCGTTTCCGGGTGCCGATCTTCTGCATGATCGGCGAGTGGACGTTCGTCATCGTGATGTCGCGGTAGTGGACGTCGGAGATCTTCGCGCCGTCCATGGAGACCATGCCGAGGCCGGACTTGTCGGAGCCGTCGATACGGATGTTCTCGAACTGGTAGTCCGAGAAGTCGCCGCAGGTCTCGGAGCCGAACATCAGGGCGTTGCAGCACTTCGCCGACAGATCCGAATCGCTCACCCGCACATGGCCGTTGGGGAGTTTCGCGCCGAGGGCGTAGTCGCTCTTGAAGACGAGCGCGTCGTCGTTGGCCTTGATGTTCGCGTTCGTCACAGTGACGCCGGTCGTGGAGATGACGTTCCAGCCGTCGCGATCGCTCGCGGTGTCGATGGTCAGATGGTCCGAGGTGACGTTCTTGCAGCCGTTGATCAGCGCGGCGAAGTGACCGCCCCGGCGCAGGGTGAGTCCGTCGCCGATCCGCAGCCCGTCGCAGCGCGTCAGCGAGATGATCTTGTCTGCCTCGCCGGACTTGGGATTGCCGGTGATCAGGTTGCCCGCGCCGTCGATGACGCCCTGGCCGGTGAAGCCGATGTCGGTCAGCCGGTCACCGTAGATCATCGCGTCGTGGAAGTGGCTGTGCCCGTAGTCCTGGTAGGCGTCGTACGGGTTGGCCTCGGCCTTGTCGTAGGTGTCCGCACTGGAGCCCTGGAGGGTGGCGCCCTTGTCGAGCTGGAGGGTCACATGGCTCTTCATGTGGATGGTGTTCTTGGACTTGTAGTCGCCGGCCGGAAAACGGACGATGCCGCCCCCGTCGGCCGAACTCGCCGCAGTGACGGCCTTGTTGACGGCAGGTGTGTCATTGGCGGAGCCGTCGCCCTTGGCTCCGAAGTCGCGTACGTCGAAGACGGCGGCGGCACGTGGGGCGTTGCGCGCGGGTGTTGCGACCGCAGCAGGGTGGGTGAGTCCGAGGACGACGGCCACGACGAAGAGGACGATGGCCGCGGCTCTGGACTGCGAAAGAGCGGGGGGTTTCATACGGACGGCTCCTCACACCAGCTGGTAGCCACGGAGATTCGTGAGCAGGAGGTAGGTGTCCTGCAAGGACCCGGAGGTGTCGCCGAGCGAGCGGTAGATGCCCCACTTCGGACGCACACGGTCGGCCAGGAAGGTGTCGACGCCGGTCTTCGACTTGTCGACGACGGTCGTGCCGCCGGACTTGAGGATCCAGCGGACGGAGCCCGCGGAGCCGTTGCCGACCTTGATCTGGAAGTCCACGTCGGTCCACCGGTCGTGCAGGGGGTCGAGGTCGGCGCGGCCGACGAGGGTGCCGTCGACGGGGAGTTGCAGCTCGATGGTCTGCTTGCCGTTCACCCGGCGCAGCGACTGCACGACGATCGGGGACGTGCCGCTGCCGGGCTGCTTCATCTGCATGATGTGGGTGAAGGTGGTGGTCGCTTTGAGCGAGCTCGGGATGTACATCGAGTATGTGAGCCGCCACGTCTGGCCCTGCGTCCACTTGAGGTAGTTGCTGCCGTTGCCGTTGCGCAGGCCGGTGACCTCCTGGCGCTGGCGGTCGGTCGAGGTGTCGCGGTCGACCTTGTGCATGTTGAAGCGCCAGTTGTCGCCGGTGGCGAAGATGTGCGGATGCCCGGCGGGGTGCGAGTCGGCGCGGTCGTCCTCGATGGTCTCGAAGGCGCCGAGGCCGTCACTACTCGCGGACGGGGCCCACTTCTGCTGCCAGGAGGCCGCGTGGGCGGTGGTGGCCGGCAGACCCACCGCCGCTCCCACAGCGCCTCCCAGCGCGGCGCCCAGCAGCGCCCTTCTAGACGTGCTCATGACACTAATCACCTCGCAGCTGTTCGTTCATGATCAGGAAGGCGCCCAGGCCGTGGAAGTCGTTGGTGGCCCGGGTACGGGCGACGTAGTACGCGTAGTCGCCGACGTTGGTGCCGATCGAGATGTCGGCGAGCTCGGTCCGGCCGTCGGAGCCGACCGACAGCTTCGCCAGCACGCCCTGGTAACCGCGACGGGCCACGGCCTTGTAGTGCGGGTCGAGATAGCCCTGCTGGACACCGCGCGAGAGGGCGTAGGTGAACATGCTGGAGCAGGATGTCTCGGTCCAGTCGTCGCTCCGGCCGCCCTTGTCCATCACCTGGAACCAGCGTCCGGTCGCCGGGTCCTGGTACTTCTCCAGACCGGCCGCCAACTTGCGGAAAATGGACAGGAGTTGAGGACGACGGGGCTGACTCGCCGGGATGGCGTCCAGGACGCCCACGACCGCCATCGCGTACCAGCCGACCGCGCGGCACCAGTGCTCGGGTGCGAGCCCGGTCCGCGGGTCGGCCCAACTCGCCTTCCCGGACTCGTCGTAGGCGTGCTTGAGCAGTCCGTTCGCCACCTGGAGGTGGCTGCCGTAGACGGAGAGCTGCTTCGCCGCCTCGTCGTCGGTGTACGCGCCGTCGCCGAACTCCTTGCCGTACTCGACGAGGAACGGGTTCACCATGTAGACGCCGTCCGCCCAGAGCTGGTGCGCGCGGCTGGAGTTGTCCGCGTGCCAGAAGCCGCCGTCGCCGGTGCGCGGGTAGGTGTCGAGGCGGTCGCGGATCTTCCGCGCGGCCTTGCGGTAGCGGTCCTGTCCCGTCTCGTGGTGCAGGATCACCAGCAGCCGTCCGGCCTGCATGCTGTCAAGGCTGTTGAAGGACTGGTCGATGGAGCCGTCGCTCTTCACGAAACGGTCGACGTACTGCTTGATGTAGGTGAGGTAGCGGGCGTCGTGGGTGCGCTCGTACGTGAGGTACTGGCCGTAGAGATAGAGGCCGACGGGGTAGGACCAGCCTCCGATGGTGCTCGGCGTGTAGCGGGCCATGGTGGAGTCGACGACGGCCACGGACCAGTCGGTGGCGGCCGCCGGTCGGTGCGCAACCGCGTTCGTGGCAGCGGCCGTCGGGGGTGCGGCGGCCGGCAGTGCGGCCAGGGTGGCGGTGACGGCGGCGAGGGCCGTCAGTGCCGTCCGCAGGCGTCCCGGTCTCATGTTCCTCCCTCTCGGTGGGCCTCTCGACAGGCCTCTCGGTAGGCGTACGCGGGCTCGTCGCGCGGCCCCTGCACGAGGTCGCGTACGAGGTGGTGGTCGGGGGCCCACCGGCAGGCCGGGTCGGTGCGGGCCGCGTCGTCGGTGAGCGCGTACGCCTGGCAGCGGCAGCCGCCGTGGTCGGTGGTGCGCAGGGCGCAGCCTCGGCAGGGTTCGGGCATCCAGGACTCGCCGCGGTAGGCGTCGAACGCCTTCGGCTCCCGCCAGATCAGGCCGAGTTCGTCGTCGCGCACGTTCGGCGCATCGAGGCCGGGCCGGACGGCCGCGGCCGGGCACGGCAGGGCCGTGCCGTCCAGGGCGAGGGTGAGCGAGCCCGTGCCCCGACCGCTCATGCAGGGCTTCGCGGTCTCCTCCATCCAGTCCGGCGCCACCCACGCCAACTCCGGCGACCCATCGAGGAGTTGACGTCCAGAGCCGGGCGCAGCCGGCAGAAGCTGACGTATCCGTCGACCGCGAGGCGCACGCCGGGCAGCACGAGGGAGCCGTCCCACAACTCGTCCCGGCGCAGCCCCGCCGCCTCGCCGAGCCGCAGCCGGCGCTCGATCCCGCCCTCCCCGTCGGCCGTGCCGTCGTGATCCTGGATGCGGCGCAGCCAGGACCTGCGCAGCTCGGGCCGGTCCAGCTTGGCGAGGATCAGGGCCGTCCTTGACGGGGATGTGGCGCTGGCGGTGGAAACGGTTGGCGCTCCAGCGGCGCAGCTCCTCCCGCCTCAGATCGCCGCTGTGCATGCGCAGGTTGAAGGGATGGCGGTCGTGGTGGCGCTCCACGGCGACGGCGCGCAGCCGCTCGGTGAGACGGGCTCTCGCCCGGGCGGCGGCGCCGTCGGCCCGGAGGGGCGTGACGGTCACGGGTGTGCTCGCCGCGGGGCCGGTCAGCGGTCACCGAGGGCGTAGGCGGTCCCTTCGAGCGCGGTCTCCACGACCGCATGGCCAAGGGTTTGCCAGACCTTTTCATCGGATGTCTCGTTCGGCTCCTCGACGGGCTGTTCCGTCGGAAAGGCGCGCAGAAGCGTCTCGTTCATGGGGGTGTACCTGCTTTCCTGAGAGGTGGGGGATCTCAGATGCCCAGACAGGGCGCAAGGTGTTCACATGCATGCACCGAGTTCACGAACTCGTTCGGTGGCGCGATCCAGAGTTGCGGGAGGACGGGCCGCGGTCAATGGTCCGGACCGAAGACGTCGGATGCATTTCCGGCCAATCTCGGGTACCTGTCACTGACTCATCGGTCAGTTCCGGTGGATTCTCCTGTCAGGAATGCATCACGGCCCGTGATCGTTGACGATGGGGAGTACCACCTGACGACAACCGTAAGGATCAAGAGCTCGTGAGCAGCAAGGTCCCCCCGATCATCCTCAACAACGGCGTCGAGATGCCCCAGCTGGGCTTCGGCGTCTGGCAGGTGCCGGACGACGAGGCCGAGCAGGCGGTCGCCACCGCGCTGGAGGCCGGGTACCGCAGCATCGACACAGCGGCGATCTACGGCAACGAGGAGGGCACCGGCCGGGCGATCGCCGCCGCCGGCGTCCCCCGCAAGGACATCTTCGTCACCACCAAGCTCTGGAACGGCGACCACGGGTACGACTCGACCCTGCGCGCCTTCGACACGTCGCTGCACAAGCTCGGTCTGGAGTACGTCGACCTGTACCTGATCCACTGGCCGACGCCGGCCCGGGACAAGTACGTCGACGCCTACAAGGCGTTCGAGAAGCTGCACGCCGACGGCCGCGTCCGCGCGATCGGTGTCTCCAACTTCGAGCCGGAGCACCTGCGCCGGCTGATCGACGAGACCTCGGTCGTCCCGGCGGTCGACCAGATCGAGCTGCACCCGCACCTTCAGCAGCGTGCCGCCCGCGAGTTCCACGCCGAGCAGGGCATCGCCACCGAGGCCTGGTCGCCGCTCGGCTCGGGCAAGGGCCTGCTGGAGGTTCCGGCGATCGTCGCCATCGCCCAGAAGCACGGTCGTACCCCGGCCCAGGTCGTCCTGCGCTGGCACCTCCAGCTCGGCAACATCGTGATCCCCAAGTCCGTGACGCCGTCGCGGATCAAGGAGAACATCGAGGTCTTCGACTTCAGCCTGGACACCGAGGACCTGGCGGCCATCAGCGCGCTGAACGAGGACCGGCGCCTGGGCCCCGACCCGTCCACCTTCAACGCCGGCTGACACCGGCCCGGACGAGCCTCCGCCCCGCCGCGCGACCTCCGCGCGGCGGGGCGGACGCGGTGTGTGCCGTAGTCTCCCGCTTCACTCGCCCCGTACGTCCGTGAAGACGGTCTCGAATTCCTCCAGCGAGGTCACACGGACACGCGCCTTGGCCGCGCCCTCGTGCCGGAGCGCCGCGTGCGCCCCGCGGGAGGCCGCGAGGGAGGCGCGGTCGGTGAACAGGGCGCCGACCATGCCGCGTCCGCGCTCGCGGTCGACGAGCAGGGACGTCCTGGCCAGCCCGGCGAGGTGCTCGAGAGCGGGGGCCACCGACGCACGGAACGTCTCGGCGAGCAGATCCGCGTCCGCGGGGTCGAAATCCAGCCTGCTGAGGCGCAGGCCGCCGCCCATCTCGGGCCGGCGGACCTGGTGGAAGACCACCGCCTCGTAGTTCTCGACCAGGGTCGTCCCGGCGAACGGCTCCAGCATCGCCCCGCGCCGCTCCCGCATGACCTCGTCGCTGTTGCTCCGGGCCTCCTCGGACGTCCACCAGCTGACCGCCAGCAGCTTGCCGATCGTCCGGTCCACGAAGATGCCCGACCCCCGGTAGCCGGGACGGTCCTCCAGCAGGTCCCGCCCCTGCGCGTTCAGCGCCCTCACGGCGGTGTCGATCTTCGAGGGGTCGCCGGTCGAGTACACGGTCCGGACAAACATGACGCCTCGCCTCCCAGAGTCGGGCGGTATCCGGATGGTGCGACGTCGCCAAGTCTTCTCCTGCTCCCGGGGCGCTGCAATCAGGGTGCGGACCCGTCGCCCTCGCCGGTTCACCCTTCTGACCCCAACGGCCGCTTCACACACCTTCGTTCATGGACTTGACGCGAGCATGCTCCTGGGTCCACCTTGTACGGCAACCCGGTCAGGAAACTTTCCTAACAGAAGGGTCCCCCACAGTGCGCATACGAACACTGACCCTCGCCGCGGCCTCCGGGGCCGCCCTGCTCGCCGCCGGCGTGCTTCCCGCGAACGCCTCCGGCCCCTCGGGACCGGCGTCCACCCAAGAGGGCTCGGTCAGCGCGTCCGACCTGCTCTCCAAGGTGACGTCCTGCTCCCAGATCTCCCACGGCAAGTACAAGACCGACGACGAGACCTCGGCCACGATTCCCGTGTGCGGCAAGAACGGTGCCGTGTTCTGGAAGGCCGACATGGACGTCGACTGCGACGGCCGGCGCACGTCGAAGTGCAACGAGAACACCGACCCCTGGTACCAGGACGACACGGCCTTCCATCAGTCCAACGGCAGCCCGCTGAAGGCGGATTCACTCCCGTACGTCGTCGTGCCCAGCTCCAGCAGCATCTGGAACTACTCCGGCGCCGGCATCAAGGGCGGCGGCGTGGTCGCCGTGATCTACAACAACAAGGTCGAGTACGCCGTGGTCGGCGACACCGGCCCCACGAAGATCATCGGTGAGGCCTCCTACGCCACCGCCAACGCGCTCGGCATCAACCCCGACCCCGAGAACGGCGGCGCCGACTCCGGGGTGACCTACATCCTGTTCAAGAACTCGCAGGTCTCCCCCATCGAGAGCCACAGCGCGGCCGTCACGCTGGGCGACAAGCTGGCCAAGCAGTTCCTGCAGAACAACTAGAGCCGCCCGGGGAGGGCGCAGGGCAGCCCGGCCGGCCTTCGTACGGGGGTCAGTTGGGCTGCCCGATCGGCCGTACGACGACGGTGTTGACGTCCACTCCGGCCGGCTGGCGCAGCGCCCAGACGACGGAGTCCGCGATCTGGGCGGCGGTCAGCAGCTGACCGGGCGGCAGGCTGCCGTCCCAGAACGGGGTCTCCACGCGGCCGGGCGCGATCAGCGTGACACCGATGCCGAACTCCGTCACCTGACGGCGTGTGTTCTCGGCGAGGCCGGTCACCGCCCATTTGGTCGCCCCGTAGAGGTTGCCGGGCGTGTTCACGAACCCGGCGACGCTGCCGACCAGCACGATCCGGCCGCGGGTCTCCTTGAGCGCGTCGACGGAGGCCCTGATGAGCAGCGCCGGGCCGAGGACGTTGGTCAGCACCATCTCGGTCCAGCCCGCCGGGTCGCCGTCCGCCACCGAGTCGTGGGTGGCGAACCCGGCGTTGGCGACGACCGTGTCCAGCCGCCCGTACGCCTTGAGCGTGGCGTCCACCGCCGACTGCACCTCCGCGTACTCGGCCGCGTTGCCTGCGGCCGTCAACAGCCCCTCGGGGTTGCCGAGTTCGTCGGCGAAGGCGCGCAGCCGCTCCTCCCGGCGGCCGGTGACGGCCACCCGCTCCCCCGCATCGAGCAGGTGCCGTGCGACGGCGGCGCCGATGCCGGTGGCCCCGCCGGTGATCAGCGTGACGGGCGATTCGGTGGTCGTGGACATGAGTACCCCCTGCGGTGTCGTCGGACGGAGGGAGTGAATCAGTTGGAGCATTCTCGAAGTCAAGTGCCGCAGGTGTCGCGGTACGGCACGGACGGCAGGTACTGGTGCCACTCGGCCTCGGTAGCGCCGCCTTCGGCCCGCGCGCACACCTCGGCCGCGGCCGCCTTCGGCCTCGACGGGCTGACGCGGTCCGGCAGATGGGGTGTGGCGATGTGCAACTCCCCTTGTCCCGAACCGAATCCGAGCGCGAGAACAGGGCCGTCACCAGCCGGTACGGTCGCTGCGGGCAGCCGGGTCCGGGCGGTCTCCCACACCTGCACGGTTCCGTCGCCGCCGCTCGCCGCGAGCAGCGAGCCGTCGGCGGAGAACGCCAGGGCCGACGTCACCAGCGTGGAGCCGGTCGGCCTGAGGACCGCGATCATCCGCCAGGTGCGGGCGTCCCACAGGGTGAGGCGGCCGACGGAGTCCTCTGCGGCGAGGTAGCGGGAGTCCGGGCTGAAGACACCCGTGCGGAGCAGGTCCTCGCCCTTGACTCCACCCGGACGCCCGCCGCCCGTCGCCACGTCCACCAGAGCGCCCTCGGAGGTCAGCGCGGTGCGGCCGGTGGGGTCGGCCCCGACGGTGCTGTCCCTGTTGACGACCGGGGGCTGTTGGACGGGAACGGTCCGGCCCCGTGTGTCGAAGGCGGCGTGGGCGGCCGCCTTCGCGCGCCAGGCCCGGCCCATGAGCCCGTGCAGCGACACCGTGTGCACGACGCTGGTCCGCCCCTCCTCCAGGTAGCTCAGCACGTCCGCCTCCGGGTCCAGCCGGAAGTCACCGACCGACCGGGCCGGCACCGCATAGGTCAGCAGCGGTGCGCGCGGGCTGTCGTCCACGGGGTCCGGGAGATCCGTACGCCACAGGGAGACGGAGCCGGGGGTCCAGGCCAGGGCGTACGGGCCATGGAAGACCACGTCGTTCGCGCCGTCGCCGACGGGGAGCCGCGGGCGCTCGCCGCCGGTGCGGAAGTTCCAGGTCACGACGCCCACGGAGGTGGCCGCGGCGACGGCGTCGCCGTCGGGGGTGAAGTAGACCTCCTCGCCCTGGCACAGCAGCCGTTCGGTGGAGCGGGGCGGACGGGTGGCGACCAGGCGGCCCGCCGCGAGGTCGAGGACGCGCAGCCGGGTGTCGTCCCGCCCGCACCAGGCGAGGTGACGTCCGTCCGGGCTCGGCAGGGGCAGCGGGCCGTCGTCCTCGCCGCGGTCGTAGCGATGGCGGACGCGCTGCTTGGCGACGTCCCACAGCTCCAGGATCATCCGGTCGCTGTCGTGGTCGTGTGCCTGGCGGCCGGCCAGGTAGGTGTGCCCGCCGGGCCCGAACCGGCCGCCGGAGTCCGCCCGTTCACCGGTCGCCAGCCGCCGCACGCTGCCGTCGGCGAGTCCGCGGATGAGCGTGTCGCTCCCGCCTGGGGCCTGCTGGGCGACGTACCGGCCGTCGCTGCTGACGTCGACCACGCCCTCCGACAGACCCGGGACACGCACGGAACGGATCTGCCGGTGCGAGCGCACGTCCCACTGCACGGCGCGGTCGTGCGCGACCTTGGTCAGCACCCGGCCGTCGGTGCTGAGCCAGGACGGCGCGTTGAGTGCACGGCCGCCCTCCTCGGGCTGGGTGAACGTGTCCTGCTCGCTCTGCGCGGCGGCGGTACGCAGCGCCGACCGCGTCTCCGGCAGGTCGGCGGTCCGCCAGGCGGCGAGGGCGAGCCGCATCGCGGTGCGCGGCTGCGACGGACGCAGGGTGTCCGCCAGCGCGGCGACCCGGCGGGCCTCGGACGCGTCACGCTGGCGCGCGTTGACCGCGCCCTGCCGCCAGGCGGCCGCCCCCGCGACGACGGCCAGGCACAGCAGCACGGCGAGCGCACCGGTGAGGGCGCGCAGCCGTCGTGCCGCCCGGGCCGCGGCTCGTCGGCCCTGCTCGTGAGCGGCCAGGGCGGCGGTCAGGAAGTCGCGCTCGACGCGGTTCAACTCACCTCCATCAGCTGTCAGTTCGCACTCGAAAGCCCCCAGTGCCTCCGTCAGCCGTATGCCCCGGTACAGCGCGCCCGGGTCGCGGCCCAGCTCCTCCCAGGCCAGGGCCGCGTCGGTGAGGCGCCGGTGCAGACGCAGGCGTGCGCGGTCCTCGTCGATCCAGGTGCGCAGACGCGGCCACGCGCCGAGAAGGGCCTCGTGGGCGAGGTCGACCGTGTCGCCGTCGACGGTCAACAGACGGTCCCGGACCAGGCGTTCGAGGACCCGGCCGGTGGTGGCGTCGGCGTCGAGCTCCGCGCGGCCGACGGGGCGGCGGGTGTCCTCGGTGCCGTCGCCGGGGTTGACCAGGCGGAGCAGCAGGGCGCGGACCGCGGCGGCTTCGCCGGGGGTGCACCGGGCGTAGGCGGCCTCCGCCGTGTGCGCGACGGCGCCCCGGATGCCGCCGACGGCCTCGTACGCGGCGAGGGTGAGCGTCTTGCCGGTGCGCCGCCGCCAGACCTCGCGCAGGGCGTGGGCCATCAGCGGAAGCCCGCCCGGTTCGCCGGCGACGTCCGCGACGATCCGGGAGGTCAGCGCGCGTTCGACGACGAGCCGTCGCGCGGCGGCCGGCCGGACCACCGCCTCACGCAGGCTCCGCGGCGGCATCGGCCCGACCAGCAGCGTGGCGTCCCTCAACGCCTCGGCCAGCGGCCCGTGTTCGGCACAGCGGCCGTAGAAGTCGGCGCGTACGGCGATCAGGACACGCAGCCGGGACGCGGGCCGGGTGGCGGTGAGCAACCGGTCCAGGAAGCGGGCGCGTTCGGCCGGATCGGTGCAGAGCGTGAAGACCTCTTCGAACTGGTCGACGACGAGGAGGGTGTCGCCGGGCGCCGAGTGGGGCGTGAAGAGGGCTTCGTGGGTGCGGGCGGGGTGCGGGCCCGGGGTGAGGAGACGGATGGCGGACGGGCGTAGGACCGTGTCGGGGCTCTGTCTCAGGGCGGGTATCAGCCCCGCCCGCAACAGCGACGACTTCCCGCTCCCGGAGGCGCCCACCGCCGCCGCGAACCTCGCGCGGCCCGTCAGCGCCAGGAGCTCGGCCGTCAGGTCGTCGCGGCCGTGGAAGTGCTCACCGTCGCCGGGCTCGAAGCGGGCGAGTCCCGGGTACGGGCTGTCGCCCGCGTCCTCGGCGATCCGGGACCCGGCACTCTCGGCTGCGGCTTCGCGCAGGCGCTCCGCCCATTCCTCGGGGTCGCCGCCGCACACCGTGACGTAGGCCGTGAGGACCGGCGGGCTGGGCAGCCGTTCGCCGGCCGCGGCGGCGGCCAGGGTGGGCGCCGAGTAGCCGGCGCGGCGGGCCATGTCGCGGTAGGTCGGCGTGCCCGCCTCGCCGCGCAGTTTGCGCAGTTCGTGCGCGAACCGCTGCACCGCTCCCGCACCCGGATCCAAGGGTTTCTCGCGGCGCCCCATGCGCATCTCCCCCGTCGCTCTCGGCCCTCGCCCACGCCGGCAAGCCCCCGTCGGATTGTTGGGCGGCCCGGATCGGGGCTGCCCAACAATGCCCTGGCCTCTGGACTCGTCGGTGCACACCCATCACGACGCACCGGAGCCGACCATCGTTGCCCTCGCCCAAGCAACCCGCCGAGCCCTTCCGCCGACGCGCCCGGCAGACACGCCCGCCGCCTCGCCGGCCCGCACCGTTCTCCTGCCCGCGCTCCTCTCCCTGGCTCTCGGGCTGTGGGGCGTACGGCGCGCAGGCAGCATGTGGCGGGACGAGGCGGTGACGTACGACATGGCGCGGCGGCCGCTCCCGGACCTGTGGGCGACGCTGGGCCATGCGGACGCCGTGCACGGCCTCTACTACCTGCTGCTGCACGGCCTGTTCGGAATCTGCGGCGGCCTGGACCCGCTGCTCGTGCTCCGGCTGCCCTCGGTGCTGGCGACGGCCGCGGCGACCGGGACGCTGGCGCTGCTGGCACACCGCCTGGCGGGCCCGCGCGCCGCCCTGCCGGCCGGGATCGTCTTCGCGTGGCTGCCTCCCGTACAGCGCTACGCGCAGGAGGGACGCTCGTACGCGCTGGTGTGCGCGCTCGTCGTGTGGGCGACGTACCTGCTCGTGCGCGCGGTCCGCCTGCGTTCCCGCCGGGCCTGGACCGCCTACGGCGCCGTGGCACTGACGGCATGTCTGCTGCACGAGTTCGCCGTCCTGGCGCTCGTGGCACATGTCGTCGCCCTGCCGGGACGGGCCCGCCGCACCGGGGTGCGGGTACTGACCGCGGTCTGCGCCTGTCTGGCCCCGCTCGCGGCGCTCAGCATGGGCCAGTCCGACCAGGTGGCATGGATCGGCGGGGCGGGCGCCGGCGCGTCGGCGGGCTTCGGCGCAGTGGCCGCGCTGGGCATCGCGTGCGCGGCGCTGCTCCGGCGCTCGGGCAGCCGGGACCTGCCCGCCGTGGCGCTGCCCCTCCTCGTGCTGCCCCCGCTGCTGCTTCTGCTGCTGTCCCTGGCCAAGCCGCTCTACGTGGACCGCTACGTCCTCTACGCCCAGGCCGGAACGGCACTGCTGCTGGGCACGGCTCTCGACCGGCTGCTGCTCGCGGGCGGCCGCATACGCACTACGGCACTGCTGGCCGTGGGGGCGTCCCTGCTCGCCCTGCTGCCGGTGACGTTCACCCTGCGCACGCCGCCCAGCCGCACCGACGACGTCACCGCCGTCGCCGCCGCCGTCCGTGCGGCGGGCCAGGACGCTGACGGCATCCTCTACCTGCCGTCCCGCCGCCGAGTGTGGTCACTCCCCGACCCGGCACCCTTCCGCACCCTCGACGACCTGGCCCTGGACCGCACCCCGTCCGCCTCCCACACCCTCTACGGCACGGAGGTCCCGGCCTCGGTGATCCGCGCCCGCGTCCTCGCCTCCCGGCGCGTCGTGGCCCTGCGCGACCCGGCAGGCCGGCCCGTGGACCGGACACCGCGGGAGATCGCCAAGCGGCGGGTGCTGGCCCGGCACTTCGTGGAGTGTGCGACCCGGAACGTACTGGGCGCACGGGTCACGGTGTACGCGCGTCCGGGGCGCTGCTGAACGCCCGCTCCCTCACATCGCATGGACCGCCGTGTGCACCGTGTGCGCCGCCAGCACGAACACGTCCGGGCGGTGGTGGACGCTCGCCTTGTCGTCGGGGTCGAGGAGCCGGTCGAGTGTGGCGCGGTCGGTGGCGTCGAGGTGGTCCCCGAAGCCGTCGCGGAGGCGGCCGAGGGTGTCGGCGACGTAGGCGCGCGCCCGGTCCCTGGCCGGGGCGGGCAGGTCGAGCATGAAGGTGCGGGTGCCGGTGGCCCTGAGGCCCGCGGCGGTCATCAGGGCGGGCCAGTCCTCGGCCTCGGCGACCGAGCCGGGCAGGCTCGCGCGCATCTCGGCGAACCACTCCTCCTCCAGTACGTCGAGGCGTGCCTGCAGGCCGGGGCGGCCGATGCCGATGTCGCGCGGCAGGAAGCGCGCGGGCAGTCCGCCCTCCAGGATCGCCAGTGTGCCGCCGGGCGCGAGCCGGTCGGCGAAGGCGGCGAGGGCGGCCCGCTGGTCGCCGAGGTGGTGCAGGCTGCGACTGGCCCACAGCAGATCGACCGGGTAGTCCAACTGGTCCAGCACGCCCGGGAGTTCACCCGTGACCGTGCCGAAGCGGTCCCCGAAGCCGAGCCGGTCGGCCCGTGCGCGGGCCCGTTCGAGGAGCGGCTCGGAGCCGTCCACCGCGACGACCCGCGCCCCCGGGAACGCCTCGGCGAGCAGACACGCAACGACGCCCGGCCCGCTGCCCGCGTCGACGATCAGCCCCGGCTCGGTCTGCTTGTCGGTGAGCCAGCTCATGGCCCGCTCGTACAGGGGCGCGAACAGCTCCGCCTGTGACTCCAGCAGCGGGGCCATCTCGGCCCAGTCGATGTCGGTGTGGTCGTGGTGATGTCCCCCGTGGGCGCCGTACCCCCCGGGATGTCCGTCGTTCTGTCCGTCGTGGTGTCCGTGCGCCATGGTGGCCAGCCTCTCGTCCGGGTCCGGCCAGGGTGCGCCGACGCACCCCGCATCGGCAAGCACTGTTGCCGCCACGGCAAAAAGTGGCGCCGGAAAATGGGATGCACGACGCCGGACGCGTCGCCGACGATGGCCCGATGGACGACACCCTGGTGCAGGCCTTCCTCGAGGACGGCTTCGCGAAGATCGAGGGGGCCTTCCCACCGCGTGTCGCGGAGAGCTGCGCCCGGCTGCTGTGGCAGGAGACGGGCTACGACCCGGACGACCCCGCCGGCTGGAAGGACCCCGTGGTGTGGGTGGCCGGGATGGCGCAGGGCCCGTTCGCCGCCGCCGCCAACTCCCCCGTCCTGCATGAGGCGTTCGACCTGCTGGTGGGCGAGCGCCGCTGGGAGCCGCGCTACTCGCTGGGCAGCTTCCCGCTCCGGTTCCCGCACGAGGAGGAGCCCGCCGACGCTGGCTGGCACATCGAGGGGAGCTATCTCCCCGAGGGTGCGACGCTCTGGCACACCAACCTCCGCTCGCGGGAGCGCGCCCTGCTGATGCTCTTCCTGTTCAGCGAGGTCACCGAGGCGGACGCGCCCACCCGCATCCGGGTCGGCTCGCACCTCGACGTGCCGAAGGTCCTCGAGCCGTACGGCGAGGAGGGCGCCTCCTTCATCGAGCTCGGCCCGAAGGTCGCGGCGGCCTCCGCGGACCGGCCCGTCGCCCTCGCCACCGGCCGCCCCGGGGACGTCTACCTCTGCCATCCCTTCCTGGTCCACGCCGCCCAGCCGCACCACGGTGTCCGCCCCCGCTTCATGGCCCAGCCGCCGCTGATGCCGGCGGTTCCCTACGAGCTGGAACGTGCCGACGGCGACTACTCGGCGGTGGAGTTCGCGATCCGCCGGGGCCTGACCCAGGAGGCCTGACCCCGGCGGACCGTCACATCACCGCGTCAGCCCAGAGGCGGGTACGCGTTCTGCATCAGCTGCTGGAACTGCGCCGAGAACCAGTGCCCGGACAGCGGGGCGTTCGGCAGTGCGCCCGACATGTTGTTGCCGTTGCGGGCGTTGCCCGTGTACGTCGGGTCACACATCCGGTCGAAGCCCTTGCCCTCGTCGTTCGCGATGGCGGTGCTGGAGCCGTCGGACTCACCCGGCGGCTTCATCCACACGTAGGCGTCGATCCCGGCGGCGGGAGCCGCCTGCGGGCGCTCGCCGAGGCCGGCTCCGGACTGGTTGCACCAGTTGCCGATGTGGATCCGGCGGTCGTAGCGGCCGCCGTCGACATAGGTGTCCACACTGGTCGTGGCGCCGGGTCCGGTGGGCCGGGCGCTGCCGCCCCAGCCGTTCCTGGAGGTGTCGATCAGCATGCCGATGGTGGAGTTGAAGCCGGCCGAGACCAGCTGGCTGCGGAAGGCCTGCGCGTACGACTGCTCGTCGACGTACCGGTTCCAGTCGACCCACTTCGACTGGCGCACGGACGTACCGCCCACGGTGTCGTTGACGGTGAAGTTGTTCTCCTTCAGGGCGCTGTAGTTCGCCGTGTTGGTGATGAAGCCCTGGACGTCGTCGACGGTCGCGCCCTCACTGGTGGCCGCCTGGTGGAACAGGGTGGCCGAGGGGGCGAAGTTGTCGTCCCAGCCGAGCCAGCCGTGGTGGCCTGCGTCGATGTAGTTGTAGACGTTGGGGATCGCGCCGAGCTTGGCGAGCGCGTAGCCGACGCCCTTCACGTAGTTGCCGTTGGCGAGCATCGTGTCGCACTGCGGGGTCGCCGTCGCCCGGCTGCCGGTGTTGGTGACGAGGTTGGGCAGCGAGTCGATCTCGATGGTGGTGACGATCCGCAGCGAGCTGTACTTGCTGTCGGACAGGATCGCCGCGATCGGGTCGATGAACTGCGACTTGTACTTGTCGATGTCCGTCGGGCCGAGCTCGCCGTTGGAGGCGAGGGCCGCGCAGTCACGTCCGGGCAGGTCGTAGATCACCAGCTGGACGACCTCCTCGTTGCTGCCCTTCTGCTGCAGCGCCGCGTCGAGGTGGTCGCGCAGGCCCATGCCGCCGCCCACGCCGTCGATCGCGGCGATGCGGTCGAGCCAGACGCCGGTGGGCTGGTTGGAGACGCGACTGCCGCCCGGTTCGGCGGCGGCCTTCGCGGACCATTCGGGGTTCACGTACACCTTGGCGCCGCTGTAGGGGTTGTCGACCTTGGCGCCCGGCCCTGTCGGGTCGGTCGGATCGGTCGGGTCCGTGGGATCGGTCGGGTCGGTCGGGTCGACGTTGCAGGTCACGCCGTCGAGCGTGAAGGTGGCCGGTACCGCGTTGGTGCCGCTGTAGGTGCCGTTGAAGCCGAAGCTGACCGAACCGCCCGCGCCCAGTGTGGCGTTGTAGGTCTCGTTGGCCGCGGTGACGGCGGTGCCGCTCTGGGTGATCTTCGCGTTCCAGCCGCCGGTGACCTTCTGGTTTCCGGCGTACGACCACTTCACCGCCCAACTGCTCTTGGCGGCACTGTTGTTGGTGACGGTCACGGCGGCGGTGAAGCCGGTGTCCCACTGGTTCTGCACCTTGTAGTCCACCGTGCAGGGCACGGCGGCGAGCGCGGTGTCGGAGGGGACGACGGCCACCGCGGTGCCGGCGGACGCGGCGATCAGCGCCAGGGCGGCGAGTAACGCTGTTCTGGTACGACTCATGAGTGCGGGTTTCCTGTCCTGTAGAGGATCATCCGTTCAGGGCACGCAGGTGGTCGCGCAGCCCGATGCCGTACGACGTGGGAGTGCCGTCGTAACCGGAGATGAGCGAGGGACCGGCGGAGCAGTCCCAGGTGTTCCAGGTCCAGCCGAGGTAGGAGAGCCCCCGGTCGTCGAACCACTTCATGACCTGGTCGACGAAGGAGTGCGAGCAGGTGTTCTCACCGATCTCCCCGGCCACCAGCGGCACTTGGGCCGCGACGGGGGCGAGGGTGGACTTCCAGCAGCTCTCGTTCGAGCAGGTGTTGAAGTTGTAGACGTGGTAGGCGGCGACCAGATTGCCCGTCGGATCGCTGGGCCGGTACGTCAGCCACTGGCTCAGGTCGTTCGAGTACGCGAGACCACCGGCCATCACGACGTTCTTCGCGCCGGTGCCGCGCACCGCGTCGACGATGTCCTGCATTCCGGCCACCTCGTAACCGATGCCGGGACAGGTGCCGCCGTCCTTCCAGCACTTCCAGGCGTCGGTGGTGCTCGACGTCGCCCGGTCCGGGTACGGCTCGTTGAACAGGTCGAACACGACCGCCTGGTCGGCCTTGAAGGTGTTCGCCACCGACGACCAGAACGACGGCGTGTACTGCGCGTCCGGCATCGGCTTCTGGCAGGTGGCGTGCACGTCGGAGCAGCCCGCCGAGTTGCCGGTGTACTGCCCTTGGGTCCAGTGCAGTTCGACGATCGGCGTCATGCCATGAGCCTCGACCCGGGCCACCAGGTCCTGCACCGCGTCGACGTAGGCGGCACCGCCGTACTGCGACTGGATGCCGGAAAGACCCAGCCAGCACTCCTCGTTGAGCGGAATGCGGACCACGTTCGCCTTCCAGTCGGCGATCGCCTGGATCGCGGCGTCGTCGACCGGCCCGTCGAAGATGCCACGGCCCTGTACGCACATGAACTCGCCGCCGGAGCGGTTGACGCCGAGCAGCCGGCGCGTGGCACCAGCGGCGCCCACGAGCCTGTTGCCCACGACGTGCAGGGCGGGTGCCGCGCCGCTCGCGGGCGGATCGGTGGGCGGCGGCGTCGGCTCCGAATCCACGTTGCACGTCGTCCCGTTGAGCCTGAACGACGTCGGTACGGCGTTGCTCCCCGACCCCGGCCGGGAGGCGAGGAACCCGGCGCTGACGCTCGCGCCGGTGGCGAGCGAGCCGTTGTAGCTCTCGTTCGCCGCGGTCACCGCGGTCCCGGACTGGGACCATTTGGCGTTCCAGCCCTGGGTGATCTTCTGGCCGCCTCCGAAGTCGAAGCTCAGGCTCCAACTGCTCATGGCCGCGGTGTTGTTGGTGATTTTGACGGCGGCCTGGAAGCCGGTGTCCCACTGGCCGGTGACGGAGTACTCCACCGAGCAGGCGGGCGCGGCTCCCTGCGCCGTGACGACCGGAATGGTCATGGACCCGACAAGTCCGACCGCTCCGGCGACGGCTAAAAGTACTGAACGCGGGGGGTGTCGCATGAGCGACTCCTTGCAGCTCGGGCGCGCCGTGACGGACGCGTCGACTGATGGAATCGCTCCCACTGGTGCCACTGAAGCTAGCGCCAAGTGACGGCAAAGGACAGGGGAGTTACGAAAGTTCGCTGACTTTCGCCCAACTCATCGGTGTCGAATCTTTTCGACTCTTCAAGCACCTTGACCGCTCCCGCCCCCTTCCCCACTATGGGAGCGCTCCCACTGGTTCAAGGCTTGTTGCTCCGCCCCCACTTCTCCGAGCCGCAAGGAGGAACCAGCACATGCACCCCAGAATGAGACGCAGAGCCGTGCGGCGGCTCTGGACCGCGATCGTCGCGGCCCTGGCGCTTCCGCTCACCATGCTGAGCAGTGGCACGACTCCCGCCCACGCGGCGGCACTTCAGTGCAGTGTCGACTACAAGACGAACGACTGGGGCTCCGGCTTCACCGCGGACCTGACCCTCACCAACCGCGGCACCGACGCGATCGACGGCTGGACGCTGACGTACGCCTACAGCGGCAGCCAGAAGCTCACCAACGGCTGGAACGGCACCTGGTCCCAGTCCGGGCAGTCGATCAGCGTGAAGGACGCTAGCTACAACGCGAAGATCGCCGCGGGCGCCGCCGTCTCCACCGGTGCGCAGTTCACCTACAGCGGCACCAACACGGCCCCGACCGGATTCGCGGTCAACGGCACCACCTGCGCCGGCGCGCACCAGCCGCCGGTCACCGTGCTGACCAGCCCCACCTCGGGCGCGGTCTACTCGCAGGGCGAGGCGGTGCCGCTCGCGGCCACGGCCGCGGCGGCCGACAACGCCACCGTCAGCAAGGTCGAGTTCTACGACGACACGACCCTGCTGGGCACGGACACCAGCGCGCCCTACACGTTTTCGGCCACTGGCTTGACCGTGGGCAGTCATTCGCTGGTGGCGAAGGCGTACGACAGCCTCGGCGCGTCGGCGGACTCGACACCCGTCGGAATCACGGTCGCCTCGGGCCCCGCGGTGGTCGCCTCTCCCACTCAACTGGGCGTCCAGCAGGGCAAGTCGGGCACGTACGCGGTGAAGCTGTCGACGCAGCCTTCGTCGAACGTGACCGTCACGACGGCCCGCGCGAGCGGCACCGGCGGTCTGTCGGTCACCGGCGGCGCGACGCTCACCTTCACGCCCGCCAACTGGAGCACCGCGCAGACGGTGACCGTCACCGCGGACTCCTCCGGCACCGGCTCGGCATCCTTCGAGTCGACGGCGACGGGCCACAGCAAGGCCACCGTCACCGTGACCGAGCTGGCGGCCTCGAAGGCGTACGACGCCCGCTTCCTGGACCTGTACGGGAAGATCACCAACCCGGCGAACGGCTACTTCTCGCCCGAGGGCATCCCCTACCACTCGGTCGAGACTTTGATCGTCGAGGCCCCGGACCAGGGCCACGAGACCACGTCGGAGGCCTACAGCTACCTTCTCTGGCTGCAGGCGATGTACGGCAAGGTCACCGGTGACTGGTCCAAGTTCAACGGCGCGTGGTCGCTCATGGAGAAGTACATGATCCCGACCCACGCCGACCAGCCGACCAACTCCTTCTACAACGCCTCGAAGCCGGCCACGTACGCACCCGAGCTCGACACCCCGAACGAGTACCCGGCGAAGCTCGACACGTCGGTCTCGGTCGGTTCCGACCCGATCGCCGGCGAGCTGAAGAGCGCGTACGGCACGGACGACGTGTACGGCATGCACTGGCTGCAGGACGTCGACAACGTCTACGGCTACGGCGACACCCCCGGCGGCACCTGCGAGGGCGGACCCACGTCGCAGGGACCGTCGTACCTCAACACCTTCCAGCGCGGTGCGCAGGAGTCGGTGTGGGAGACGGTGCCTCAGCCGACCTGTGACGCCTTCAAGTACGGGGGGACGAACGGGTACTTGGACCTGTTCACGGGTGACTCGTCGTACGCGAAGCAGTGGAAGTACACGGACGCCCCGGACGCCGACGCGCGTGCGGTGCAGGCCGCGTACTGGGCCGACGTATGGGCCAAGCAGCAGGGCAAGGGCAGTGACGTCTCCGCGACCGTCGGCAAGGCCGCGAAGATGGGCGACTACCTGCGCTACGCCATGTACGACAAGTACTTCAAGAAGATCGGCAACTGCGTCGGGCCGTCCACCTGCGCGGCGGGCACCGGCAAGGACGCCTCGGACTACCTGCTGTCCTGGTACTACGCCTGGGGAGGCGCGACCGACACCAGCGCGGGCTGGGCCTGGCGGATCGGCTCCAGCCATGTCCACGGCGGGTACCAGAACCCGCTCGCCGCGTACGCGCTGAGCTCGTACGCCGATCTGAAGCCCAAGTCCTCGACCGGAGCGGCGGATTGGAGCACCTCGCTCACCCGGCAGCTGGAGTTCTACCGCTGGCTGCAGTCCGACGAGGGCGCCATCGCGGGCGGTGCGACCAACAGCTGGGCGGGCCGATACGCGACCCCGCCGGCCGGCACGCCCACCTTCTACGGCATGTACTACGACCAGCAGCCCGTCTACCACGACCCGCCGTCCAACCAGTGGTTCGGCTTCCAGGCGTGGTCGATGGAGCGGGTCGCCGAGTACTACCAGCAGACGGGGAACGCGCAGGCCAAGGCGGTCCTCGACAAATGGGTCGACTGGGCGCTGTCCAAGACCACGATCAACCCGGACGGCACGTATCTGATCCCCTCGACGCTCCAGTGGTCGGGCCGGCCCGACACCTGGAACGCGTCAAGTCCCGGCCCCAACAGCGGACTTCACGTCACGGTGGCCGACTACACCAACGACGTCGGTGTGGCCGCCGCGTACGCCAAGACCCTGACGTACTACGGCGCCAAGTCCGGTGACACGGAGGCGAAGACGACCGCCAAGGCGCTGCTGGACGGCATGTGGGACCACTACCAGGACGGCCTTGGAGTCGCCGTCCCGGAGACCCGCGCCGACTACAACCGCTTCGACGACGGCGTGTACGTTCCGAGCGGTTTCAGCGGCAAGATGCCGAACGGCGACGCGATCAACTCCTCGTCGACCTTCGCCTCGCTCAGGTCCTTCTACAAGAACGACCCGGCCTGGTCGAAGATCCAGGCGTATCTCGCGGGCGGGGCGGCGCCCTCGTTCACGTATCACCGGTTCTGGGCCCAGGCGGACATCGCCCTGGCCATGGGCTCGTACGCGGAGCTTCTCGAATAGCCCCGTCGACGCTCCGCGTACACGGTCCTGACACCTGACGTCGGGGCCACAGCCGGGCGGCCCCTCCCGCACGGGGGCCGCCCGGCACTCGCGCGTCTCCCCACACGGAAGGACCCCATCGTGCGAAGAACCCGTATCCTCACGGCTGTTCTGGCGCTCGCCGCCGGGTTGCCGGCGGGCGGCGCGCCCGCTCTTGCCGTGAACGCCCCGCGGACGACCCTCGCCGCCGACACGTACACCTGGAAGAACGCCCGGATCGACGGCGGCGGCTTCGTCCCCGGGATCGTCTTCAACCGCAGCGAGAAGAACCTCGCCTACGCCCGCACCGACATCGGCGGCGCCTACCGCTGGCAGCAGTCGACGAAGACCTGGACTCCGCTGCTGGACTCGGTCGGCTGGGACGACTGGGGGCACACCGGTGTCGTCAGTCTGGCCTCCGACTCCGTGGACCCGGACAAGGTGTACGCGGCTGTGGGCACGTACACCAACAGCTGGGACCCGACGAACGGCGCCGTGCTCAGATCCGCCGACCGGGGCGGCAGTTGGCAGAAGACCGATCTGCCTTTCAAGCTCGGCGGCAACATGCCCGGGCGGGGCATGGGCGAGCGGCTGGCGATCGATCCGAACAAGGACAGCGTGCTGTATCTGGGCGCGCCGAGCGGGAAGGGACTGTGGCGGTCGACGGACTCCGGGGTGACCTGGTCGCAGGTGGCCGACTTCCCCAACGCCGGGAACTACGTGCAGGATTCGACCGACGCGAGCGGCTACGCCTCCGACAACCAGGGCATCGTGTGGGTCACCTTCGACGAGTCGACGGGGACCGCGGGTTCGGCGACGAAGACGATCTATGTCGGGGTCGCCGACAAGGACAACGCGGTGTACCGGTCGACGGACGCGGGCGCGACCTGGACGCGGCTGGCCGGGCAGCCGACCGGCTACCTGGCCCACAAGAGCGTGCTGGACGCGAAGCACGGCTACCTCTACCTCGCCTACAGCGACAAGGGCGGCCCGTACGACGGCGGCAAGGGCCAGTTGTGGCGGTACGCGACGGCGACCGGCACCTGGACGGACATCAGCCCGGTCGCGGAGGCCGACACCTCCTACGGCTTCGGCGGGCTGACGGTCGACCGGCAGCACCCGGGCACGGTGATGGCGACGGCGTACAGCTCCTGGTGGCCGGACACGCAGATCTTCCGGTCCACCGACAGCGGGGCGACCTGGACGCGGGCGTGGGACTACACGTCGTACCCCGACCGCTCGAACCGCTACACGATGGACGTCTCGTCGTCGCCGTGGCTGACCTTCGGCGCGAACCCGTCGCCGCCCGAACAGACCCCCAAACTGGGCTGGATGACCGAGTCACTGGAGATCGACCCGTTCGACTCGGACCGCATGATGTACGGGACCGGCGCGACGCTCTACGGCAGCGAGGACCTCACCAAGTGGGACAGCGGGGGTCAGTTCACCGTGCGGCCCATGGTGCAGGGGCTGGAGGAGACGGCCGTCAACGACCTCGCCGCTCCCCCGTCCGGCGGCGCCCAGCTGTTCAGCGCCCTCGGTGACATCGGCGGGTTCCGGCACACGGACCTCGCCAAGGTCCCGTCGATGATGTTCACCTCCCCCACCTTCACCACGACCACGAGCCTCGACTTCGCGGAGACCGACCCCGGCACCGTGGTCCGGGTGGGCGATCTGGACTCGGGCCCGCACATCGCGTTCTCGACCGACAACGGCGCCAACTGGTTCGCGGGGACCGACCCTTCGGGCGTCAGCGGCGGAGGCACGGTCGCGGCGGCCCCGGACGGCAGCCGGTTCGTCTGGAGCCCCGTCGGCACCGGCGTGCAGTACACCACCGGCTTCGGCTCGTCCTGGTCCGCGTCGAGCGGCATCCCCGCGGGCGCGCGGGTCGAGTCCGACCGGGTCGACCCGAAGACCTTCTACGGCTTCAAGTCCGGCAGGTTCTACGTCAGTTCGGACGGCGGCGCGACCTTCACCGCCTCCTCCGCCGGCGGACTCCCGGGCGGCGACAGCGTGCGCTTCAAGGCGCTGCCCGGCGCGAAGGGGGATGTCTGGCTCGCGGGTGGCGCTTCGGACGGCGCCTACGGCCTGTGGCACTCCACGGACGGCGGGGCGAGCTTCACCAAGCTCGCGAACGTCGAGCAGGCCGACACCATCGGCTTCGGCAAGGCGGCCACGGGAGCCTCGTACCAGACGCTCTACACCAGCGCGGAGATCGGCGGTGTCCGCGGCATCTTCCGCTCCACCGACAAGGGCGCGAGCTGGACCCGCATCAACGACGACGCCCACCGGTGGGGCTGGACGGGCGCGGCGATCACCGGCGACCCGCGGGTCTACGGGCGGGTGTACATCTCGACGAACGGGCGCGGCGTCGTCTACGGCGACACCTCCGACGCGAGCGGAGGCGACGGCGGTGGGGGCGGCGGCGATCCGGCGCCCACCGGCGCGTGCACGGTGACGTACAGGATCACCAATCAGTGGTCGGGCGGCTTCCAGGCCGACGTGCGGGTGACCAACACCGGATCGAGTGCCTGGAGCGGCTGGTCACTCGGCTGGTCCTTCGCCGACGGCCAGCAGGTCACACAGCTGTGGAACGCCGGCTACACCCAGTCGGGCGCGGCGGTGACCGCGAAGAACGTGAGCTGGAACGGCACGGTCACGGCCGGTTCGTCCGTGGGCTTCGGCTTCACGGGGAGCAGGTCGGGGGCGAACACGAAACCCTCGTCGTTCACGCTGGGCGGTCGGAGCTGCACGGTCACCTGACGACCGGGCCGTCACAGTGGGTCATCCTCGAGTTGCGGAGCGTACGGGGCGGCGTGAGGCTGATCAAGAAAGTTCTCCCCTAGCTGTCGAAAGGCCAGATATGTCGCAGCGCACCAGCAAGGTGACCCGCGCCCGCGTCGCGGCGGTCCTCGCCGCTCCCGTACTCGCTCTGACCCTTATGGCGCCGTGCGCGTCTGCGGCTACGACGACCGACACCCCCGCCGCGTGCGCGGGGACCACCCATGTGTCCCTGATGGGCCACGAGGCCTGTCTCACGCCCTCCTCGGACGACGACTCGTCCTCGTCCGACCCGGTCGGCGGTCTCCTCGGAGTCGTGACCGGTCTCCTCGGCGGGCTGCTGGGCGGTCTCCTCTGACCAGCCGGTGAGGCGGCCGTCCGCAGCCCGCGGCCGGCCGCCTCTGCGTGTCACGGGGTGTGGACCGCCGGCCTCGGCGGTGTCGCCATCCCGTCGCCGATGAAGAAGCTCGGGTGCGGCGGCTGGTTGTAGGCGGTGTTCTGCCAGGCCAGTGCCGTGCGGTACTGGGTGTCGTGCAGCAGGGTCGTGATCCTCGTGCCCGTCTCGTACGGCGTGGAGTAGATCCGCAGCGCCGTGTTGTCGCCGGTCGGCCAGACGACCTCCTCGCGCCAGTCGCCCAGGATGTCCCCGGACAGGGACGGGGTCGCCTTGGTGCCGTTGTTCGAGTGGACCCCCGAGCCGGTCAGCAGCCGGGTGTCGGCCGAGGTGCCGTACTTGTCGATGTGCGTGTCGTCGAGGAGTTCGCGCACGGTGTCGCCGTCCCACCAGGACAGGAAGTTGATGCTGCCCGGCTTGCGGCTCGCGACGACCGTGCCCTTGGGGTTGCGCACGCCGTCCGCGTGCGACGACCACGACTCGGCGCCCGCGCTGCCGGCCCAGATGTCGCCGGAGACGCCCCGGCCGTTGTCACCGTTGGCGGCCGTGGACCAGATGATCCGGCCGCTCTTCGCGTCGGCCATCCAGGAGGACGGCTTCGAGGAGTCCTCGTCGACCTTGAACTCCTCCAGGCCGGCGCGGGAGGGGTCGAGGTCACCCACGTGCATGGCGTCGCCGTGGCCGTTCTTGGTGGTCCACAGGCCGTTGCCGTTGTCGTCGACCGCCATCGAGCCGTACACGATCTCGTCCTTGCCGTCCCCGTCGACGTCCGCGACCGACAACTGGTGGTTGCCCTGGCCGTCGTACCCCTTGCCGGAGTTGGTCGAGGAGTCGGTGTCGAAGGTCCAGCGGCGGGTGAAGGCACCGCCCCGCCAGTCCCAGGCGGCGATCACCGTACGGGTGTAGTAGCCGCGGGCCGTGATCAGCGACGGACGTGAGCCGTCCAGGTACGCCGTCCCGGCGAGGAAGCGGTCCACCCGGTTGCCGTACGAGTCGCCCCAGGACGACACCGTGCCGCGCGCCGGGACGTGGTCGACGCTCTGCATCGCCTTGCCGGTCTGCCCGTTGAACATGGTCAGGTACTCGGGGCCGGAGAGCACGTATCCGCTGGAGTTGCAGTAGTCGGCCGACGAGCTGCCGATCACCGCGCCGGTGCCGTCGACGGTGCCGTCCGCGGTCTTCATGGCGACCTCGGCCTTGCCGTCGCCGTCGTAGTCGTACACCTGGAACTGCGTGTAGTGCGCGCCGGAGCGGATGTTGCGGCCCAGGTCGACGCGCCACAGCCGGGCGCCGTCGAGCTTGATCCCGTCGACGATCGTGTCGCCCGTGTAGCCGGACTGGGAGTTGTCCTTGGCGTTGGTGGGCTGCCACTTGAGGACGAAGTCGAGCTGTCCGTCGCCGTCCAGGTCGCCGACGGAGGCGTCGTTGGCCTCGTAGGTGTAGGAGACGCCGTCGGGGGTGGTGCCGCCGGCCGGGGGCGTGATCGGGACGTCCTTGTAGCCGGTGCGGAACTGGATGGCGTGTTCGGAGTCGGCCTGCTCGACGCCGTTCACGACCGCGCGGACCGTGTAGTCGGCCTGGGCGGGGGCGCCGGAGTGGAAGTAGTTCGTGGAGCCGGTGATCGGGGCGGAGTTGACCTTGGTGCCGGCCCGGTAGACGTTGAAGGAGACGTCGTTCGGGTCGGTGCCGAGCCAGCGCCAGCCGACCAGGTTGCCGCTGTCGGTGTGGACGCTGACCACGCCCCGGTCGAGCTTCTCGACCTGGCGCGACGTCGCGGCCGCGGCCGTGCCGGTCGTGGTGAGTGCGGTGAGCCCGGCGGCGATCAGGGCCGCGGCCGTGGTCACCGCCGAGAGAAGGGCTCGGCGTCTGCGGTGCCGGTGGGAGTGCTGCACGGGACGAACCTCCAGGAAGGACGGACGGGTTGCGCCCCTCAGTCGCCGCGGTTCTGCGCCGAGTTGCCGTACCTTTCGGCCAGTTCGGCCACCGTGCGCGCGATCCGCGCCCGCAGTTCCGGCGGTTCGAGGACCTCGACCGCCGACCCGAGGCGCAGGAACTCGCCATGGGCGTGCTCCACCGACTCGACGGGGACCCGGACAACGGTCCAACCGCCCTCTTCCGTACGGGTGTCGACCGCTCGCGGCAGTGTCACGCCCGGCGCGAGGCGGACGAGCGCCTCCGCGCGGTACAGCCGGTCGTGGAAGTCGCGCTGGTACGCCGTCCAGTACGCGGCCAGGTCGAACCCGTCCGGGCGCGTGAACTCCTCGTCGCCGGCGGCGAGCCGGAGGATCTGGTCGACCCGGAAGGTGCGCGGTCCGGGACCGGCGACGACGTACCAGCGGCCCGCCTTCAGCACCAGTCCGTACGGCTCCAGTCGGCGCTCGACGTCGGTGGGCTCGGCCCAGCGGCGGTAGAGGACGTCGAGCACGCGGCTGTTCCACACCGCGTCGGCGACCGCCGGCAGGAACGGCGCCTCCTCGTCGTCCGCGTACCAGCCCGGTGCGTCGAGGTGGAAGCGGCCGCTGACCCGGTCCGCATGGGCGCGCAGCTCCTGCGGCAGGGCGGCGCGCACCTTGAGCTGGGCGGCGGCCAGGACCGAGCCGAGGCCCAGCTCGGCGGCCGGGCCGGGCGCGCCGGCAAGGAAGAGGGCCTCGGCCTCGTCGGCGTTGAGGCCGGTCAGACGGGTGCGGTAGCCGTCGAGCAGCCGGTAGCCGCCGGCATGGCCCGCGTCGCCGTACAGCGGGACGCCCGCCGCGCCCAGCGCCTCCACGTCCCGGTAGACGGTGCGCACGGAGACCTCCAGCTCCTCGGCGAGCTGGGCGGCGGTCATCCGTCCGCGGGTCTGGAGGAGGAGCAGTATCGAGACGAGTCGGCCAGCCTTCACTGACACATGGTGTCAGTGAAGGCCTCCTAGCGTCACCCCATGCCCTTCACGGAGAAACTCCTGACCGTGCCGCCCCCGATCGAGGTGGCAGGCAGGCACATCAAGCGCTACCACGTCACCGCCGACCCCGCCGGGATCGCGCCGGACGTCGAGAAGGCGGCGTACGAGATCCTTCCCGAGCTGCTGCCGGCGGCGGACGGCACGCCGCCGGTGACCTTCGTCGTCGTTCACCGGGGAAACGACGACGGCGCCTACGTCAACGCCTACAGCTGGGTCTGGGACAACGTCCTGCACTACGCGAACGCGGCCGCCGGCCAGCCGGTCGTCGGCTGCCCCGACCACGACCCCACGCACTTCGTCCGGCCCGAACTGCCCTGGATCGGCTGCGTCTTCGAGCTGCCGCCGCTCCAGCACGAGCGGGACGCCTGGGTACGGCACATGCTCGTGCCCGAAGTCCCGGACCTGGACGCCTACTTGACCGACTCCCTGCCCGAAGGAATAACCGGAGAACGCCGATGAGCAGCCCGCACGACTTCGACTTCCTGCCCGGCGAGTGGCAGGTCGCCCACCGCCGCCGCACCGACTTCCTCGACCCGGACAGCGACTGGCTGGAGTTCGCGTCCACCAGCTGGTGCCGGTCGCTGTTCGACGGCACCGCGAACATCGACGAGATCGACCTGCCGCAGCTGGGCGCGAAGGGGCTGACCCTGCGGCTCTTCGACGCCGAGCGCGAGCAGTGGTCGCTGAACTGGTCCTCCAGCCGCACCGCACGCTGTTCCCGCCGGTGACCGGCCGCTTCGACGGCGACCGCGGCGAGTTCTACGGCGACGACGTGCACGACGGAAAGGACGTGCGCGTGCGGTTCGTCTGGGCGGACGTGTCCCCCGCCGCCGCGCACTGGGAGCAGGCGTTCTCCACCGACGGAGGCGCGACCTGGGTGACCAACTGGACGATGGACTTCACGCGCCCGGCTTCCGATAGGACCGCAGGCTGAAGACCGGGTCGGCGCGTGGCCGGTCCTGGTCCGGGAGCGCGGCGAGCCCGGCGGCGAACCGCTCGGTGAGCGGATCGCCGGGCGGCAGCGTGGTGAACCAGCCGCGGCCGAGGTCCGCCGCGGTGCGCCGCGGGCTGCGGCCCTGGCCGTGACCCCGGAAACCGGCCCGTCCGGCGGGGACCAGCCCGCAGGCGGCCGCGCTCGCCTCGACGAGTGGCGCGGCGTCCCGGGCCGCCCGTCGCGGGCGCCCGGCGAGCACGGCGTCGATGTCGCTGCCGACGTCGTGCGCGGCGGCCTTGTCGACGGTGGTGACGTACACCCCGCCGGGGCGCAGCACCCGGGCGCACTCGGCGACGGCACGGCGCACGGTCTGGGCGTCCTCGAGGAGGTGCAGCAGCCAGACGCTGGTGACGGCGTCGAAGGTGCCGTCGGCGAAGGGCAGCCGGCGGCTGTCGCCGAGCACGACGGCGCCGGGCAGCCGTACGGCCGCCATCCGGGCCATGCCGTAGGTCAGATCGGCGCCCGTCACCCTGAGGCCGGGACGTGCCGAGGCGAGCCTGCGGGTGACGATGCCGGTGCCGCAGGCGACGTCGAGGAGCCGGCCGGTGCCCGCGGGTATCAGACCGAGGACGGCGTCGGCGGCGGCCGCCGCGCGGGGCTCGCCGCCACGAAGGGCGTCGTAGGCGCCGGCCTCCTTGTCGTAGTCGAGCACGGTGTCACTGGGCTCCGTGGCCGGGCGCGAGCGCCTCCACCTTCTGCGCCAGCTCGAAGTCCTTCTCGGTGACGGCCCCGCCCGCGCTGTGCGTGTGCACGGACAGCGAGACGGTGTTGTATCCGAGGGTGAGGTCGGAGTGGTGGTTCAGCTCCTCCTGCACCTGCGCGATGTGCACGACCAGCGCCGTCGCCCCGAAGTGCGAGCCGAGGCGGTAGAGACGCGTGAGGCGGTCGCCGTCGAGGGACCAGCCGGGCAGCTCCGCGAGCCGTTCCTCGACATCCTTCTGCGACAGCGGTTCGACGGACATGACCTCGCTCCTTCCGGGACACCGGGTTCCCCTTCAGCCTGCCACATGCGAGTGACTACGGCCCTGGTCAGACGGGTGCCCGGCCGTCGGCGTCGTACGTATCGGTTCGGCACGCGTCCTCGACTACCGTCGTACGTATGACCACTGCCGCTACCGGATCCTCAGCCTCCGTAGTCACCCCCGCCGACAAGGGCGTCGGTCCGCTGCTGCGGGCCTGGCGGGAGCGGCGGCGGGTCAGCCAGCTGGAGCTGGCGCTGCGGGCCGACTCCTCGGCCCGGCACATCAGCTTCGTCGAGACGGGCCGCTCCCGGCCGAGCGAGGAGATGATCCTGCGTCTCGCCGAGCACCTGGACGTGCCCGTGCGTGAGCGCAACGCCCTGCTGCTGGCGGCCGGTTACGCCCCGCACTACCCCGAGACCCCGCTGGACTCCCCCGAGCTGGAGACCCTGCGCGAGGGCATGGAGCGCCTCATCCAGGGCTACGAGCCCTACCCCGCGCTGGTCGTCGACGCGATGTACCACGTGGTCGCGGCGAACCGGGGCGTGGTGATGCTGCTGGAGGGCGTCCCCGAGCACCTGCTGCGGCCGCCGCTGAACGTGATGCGGCTGACCCTGCACCCGGAGGGGCTGGCGCCGCGCATCCACAACCTGCGCGAGTGGCGCGGCCATCTGCTGGCCCAGATGGAGCGGCAGATCGCGCTGTACCGCTCCGGTCCGCTGCGTGCGCTGCACGAGGAGGTCGCGGCGTATCCGGTGCCCGAGACGGCCACGGACCGCGAACCGGCCGAGCCCGTCCCCTACTTCGCGCTGCCGATGCAGATCGAGCACGAGGGCCGGGTGCTGTCGTTCATCTCGTCGATCTCCACGTTCAACACCCCGATGGACGTGACCGTCGCCGAGCTGGCCATCGAGACGCTGCTCCCGGCCGACCCGGCGACGGTCAAGTACCTTCACTCACTGATGTCCTGACGGGCCTTGAGCGCCAGGTGCTGCAGGGCGGCGAAGCCGGCGACCGTCAGCGCCTGGAGGACGGTCCACACCGCACCGGCCGTCGTCGGCGACAGCCACAGGGCCAGGGCGAGCAGACTCAGCACCGTCCAGGCGAGGTTGGTCTCGATCACCGCCCGGACCGGCAGCGCGGCGGGCCGGGCCCGTGCGGCGAGCAGGCCCACGGCGGCGCCGTAGAGCGCGAGGACCGCGCCCAGGGCGAGCAGCAGGTCCCGGTCGACGCCGAGGAACCGGCCGAGCGGCCCCGAAGCGGCAAGGTAGGCAAGGCCGTTCACGCCCGTGACCATCGCGTCGAGCGTGAGGAAGCGGCGCAGTGCGGCGTGCGGGTCACTGGTGCGCGCGAGCGCGGTGAGCTGGGTCGCGGACATGGCGTGTCACCCTCCGTCGGGGTCGTGTTGCGGCAGGCGGGACCGGGTCGCGGAGCCGAGTGAGCCGGCCCGGAACCCGGTGTCACAACGTTCCCGCGCCCGGCCGAGGGGGTCGATTACCCCGGGGGTAATGCCCGGTGCGCCCGGGGAGTGGTGATCCCGCGGAGGGTCCGCGTGGCGAACGACTCGTCACCGACCCCGTGAGAAGGTCACCGGAACATGGCACACTGCTTCGCGCAGACTTGGGTGCGTATGGGGAGGCGTGGCGTGAGTGAGCGGCGTCCCGCGCCCACCGTGGGCCAGGTTGTGCTCGGCAAGCGTCTGCAGGAGCTGCGGGAGGCGGCCCGGCTCAAGCGGGAAGAGGCGGCGCGCGTCCTGCGGGTGGCCCCCGCGACCGTCCGGCGCATGGAGATGGCCGAGGTCGCGCTGAAGATCCCGTACGTGCAGGTGCTGCTGGATACGTACGGCGTCCCGGACGACGAGGCGGCCGCGTTCGTCGCCCTCGCCGAGGATGCGAACCAGCCGGGCTGGTGGCAGCGGTTCCACGACGTGCTGCCGGACTGGTTCAGCCTGTATGTGAGCCTGGAGGGCGCCGCCACCCTGATCCGCTCCTACGAGCCGCACTTCGTGCCCGGGCTGCTGCAGACCGAGGACTACGCGCGTGCCGTGCTGGAGGCGGGCACCATAGGGCAGACGGGGCCGGAGACCATCGAGCGCCATGTGTCCCTGCGGATGACCCGGCAGCAGCTCCTGGAGAGACCGGACCCGCCCCACCTGTGGGTGATCATGGACGAAACGGTCCTGCGGCGCCCGGTGAGCATCCGCGGCGAGGTGATGCGCGAACAGCTCGACAAACTGCTGGAGCTGGCCGAGCGGGACCGGGTGACCCTGCAGCTGGCCGAGTTCAAGGACGGCCCCCACCCGGGGACGTACGCGCCCTTCACGCTGTTCCGCTTCGGCGAGCCCGAGCTGCCCGACATGGTCTTCACCGAGTACCTGACCGGAGCCCTCTACCTCGACTCGCGCACGGAGGTCTCCGCGCATCTGGAGGTCCTCGACCACATGACGGCGCGCGCCGCGTCCGCCCAGCGCACCAGAAAGATCCTGCGGGAGTTCCGCGAGAACTTCTGAGCAGTGCACGGCACCTTGTCCATCCCCTGCCCCCCATGAGGAGAAGACACCGCATGCCCGGATCCGACGCCTTGCCGCAGATCGACACCAGCCGTCCGCACCCCGCCCGCGTCTACGACTGGTGGCTGGGCGGCAAGGACAACTACCCGGTGGACGAGGAGCTGGCCCGCAAGATCCTCACCCTGGACAACACCGCGGTACGCGGGGCGCGGGCCAACAGAAGGTTCATGCACCGGGCCGTGCGCACCGTCGCCGAGGCGGGCGTACGCCAGTTCCTGGACATCGGCACGGGCATCCCCACCGAGCCCAACCTGCACCGGATCGCGCAGGACGTGGCACCGGAGTCCCTGGTGGTGTACGCGGACAACGACCCGATCGTGCTGCGGCACGCGCAGGCGCTGCTGCGCGGCACGGCGGAGGGCTCCACGGACTACGTGCACGCGGACGTGCGGGACGTCGGCACCCTGCTGGCGCGGGCCGCGGAGTCCCTGGACTTCACACGGCCCGTCTCGCTGTCGCTGGTCGCGCTCACCCACTACCTGGGCGGCGAGGCCGACGGCGACGACGTCCACGGCCTGCTGCGCGAGTACGTCGCGGCCCTCGCCCCGGGCAGCCACCTGATCCTGTCGCAGGTCACCCCCGACCTCAATCCGGAGGCCGTCGCGAAGGCGGCGGCCGCCTTCAAGGCCGGCGGCACCCCCTTCTTCCCGCGCTCGATCGTCGAGTTCCAGCGCTTCTTCGAGGGGCTGGAACTGCTCGGTCCCGGTGTGATCCCGGTGACCGGCTGGCGTCCGGAGGCCGAGGACGTGGCGGCCCAGACGGAGGGTGTCGTGCCCGTCTACGCGGGGGTCGCCCGCAAGCCCTGACACCGTCGCCCGTGCACCCGTACGGGTGCCGTGAACGGGTGCCCTCCCACGCTCGCCCCTAGCGTCGAAGCACAGGGCGAGCAAGGGAGCGCACGTGACCGACACGCGGACACCGCCCACCGAGCCGGGAGCGGCGCTGCTGCGCGCCGGGCGGTTCTTCCGTCCCGGCACGGCCGCCCCCGACCTGCACGGCATCGGGCTCGTCGGCGGCCGCGAGGCCGACGCCTTCTACCGGGACCGCTGGAGCCACGACAAGGTCGTGAACTCCACCCACGGCGTGAACTGCACCGGCTCCTGCCGCTGGAAGGTGTACGTCAAGGACGGCATCATCACCTGGGAGACCCAGCAGACGGACTATCCCTCGGTGGGCCCCGACCGCCCCGAGTACGAGCCCCGGGGCTGCCCGCGCGGCGCCGCCTTCTCCTGGTACACCTACTCGCCGACCCGCGTGCGCTACCCGTACGTCCGCGGCGTGCTGCTGGAGCTGTACCGCGAGGCCCTCGCCCGGCTCGGCGACCCGGTGCTGGCGTGGGCGGACATCCAGAACGACCCCGAGCGCCGCCGCCGTTACCAGCGGGCGCGCGGCAAGGGCGGCCTGGTGCGGGCCACTTGGGACGAGGCGGTCGAGATCGTCGCCGCCGCGCACGTCCACACCATCAAGACCCACGGCCCCGACCGCATCGCCGGCTTCTCCCCCATCCCCGCGATGTCGATGGTGTCGCACGCGGCGGGCGCCCGCTTCCACTCCCTCATCGGCGCCCCGATGCTGTCCTTCTACGACTGGTACGCGGACCTGCCCGTGGCCTCGCCGCAGGTCTTCGGCGACCAGACCGACGTACCGGAGTCGGGCGACTGGTGGGACGCCGCGTATCTGATGATGTGGGGCTCGAACGTCCCCGTCACCCGCACCCCGGACGCGCACTGGATGGCGGAGGCCCGCTACCGCGGCCAGAAGGTGGTCGTGGTCGCGCCCGACTACGCGGACAACGCCAAGTTCGCCGACGAGTGGCTGCACCCGCACCCCGGCACCGACGGCGCGCTGGCGCTCGCGATGGGGCACGTCGTCCTCAAGGAGTTCTTCGTCGACCGCGAGACGCCGTTCTTCGCTGACTACGTACGGAAGTTCACCGACCTGCCCTTCCTGGTCACGCTCACCGAGAAGGAAGGCGGGTACGTCCCGTCGAAGTTCCTGCGCGCCACCGACCTGGGGCACGACGGCGAGGGCGCCGACTGGAAGACGGTCGTCCTGGACGGGGCGAGCGGCCGCGCCGTCGTCCCCAACGGCTCCCTGGGCTTTCGCTGGACCGACTCCGGCAAGGGCCGCTGGAACCTCGAACTCGGGGCGATCGAACCGCTGTTGACCCTGCACGGGCATGCCGCCTCCGGCAACGTCGAGGTGCTGCTCCCCCGCTTCGACACCGAGGGCGGCACCCACGGGCAGGGACGCGGGGACGTCGTACGGCGCGGGGTGCCCGCGACCCGGCTGGGCGGGCCGGACGGGCCGCTGGTGACCACGGTCTTCGACCTGCTGCTCGCCCAGTACGGCGTGGGCCGCCCCGGCCTGCCGGGCAGCTGGCCCGCCTCCTACGAGGACGCCGGGGCACCCGGCACGCCCGCATGGCAGGAGGTGCACACCTCCGTCCCGGCGGCCAAGTGCGTGAAGATCGCCAGGGAGTTCGCGCGGACCGCCGAGCGGTCCAAGGGCCGCTGCATGATCCTCATGGGCGCCGGCACCAACCACTGGTTCCACTCCGAGACGATCTACCGCGCCTTCCTCGCGCTGCTCCAGCTCACCGGCTGCCAGGGCCGCAACGGCGGCGGCTGGGCGCACTACGTGGGCCAGGAGAAGTGCCGCCCGGTCACCGGCTGGGCGACGCTGGCCGCCGGCTCCGACTGGTCGCGGCCGCCGCGACAGATGATCGGCACCGCCTACTGGTTCCTCAACACCGACCAGTGGCGCTACGACCGCTTCACGGCCGAGGTGCTGGCGTCGCCCCTGGGCGAGGGTCGCTTCGAGGGGATGACGGGCGCGGACTGCCTCGCGCTGTCGGCGCGTACGGGCTGGATGCCGTCGTATCCGACCTTCGACCGCAACCCGCTGGAGCTCGGCGAGGCGTTCGGGGACCCGGTGGCCAAGGCGGTGGCCGAACTCCGCGCCGGGACACTGAAGTTCGCCTGCGAGGACCCGGACGCCCCGGAGAACTGGCCGCGCGTCCTGACGCTGTGGCGCGCCAATCTGCTCGGCTCCTCGGCGAAGGGCGCCGAGTACTTCACCAGACATCTGCTGGGCACGCACTCCTCGCTGAACGCCGAGGAGGCCGCACCGGACGAGCGGCCGCGGGACGTGACCTGGCACGACGAGGCACCCGAGGGCAAGCTCGACCTGCTGCTCTCCCTGGACTTCCGGCAGACGTCCTCCACGCTCCTCTCGGACGTCGTCCTGCCCGCCGCCACCTGGTACGAGAAGCACGACCTGTCCTCCACCGACATGCACCCCTACGTGCACTCCTTCACCCCTGCGGTGAACCCGCCGTGGCAGGCGCGCACCGACTTCGACACCTTCAAGGTGCTCGCGGAACGGCTCAGCGAGCTGGCCGAAGGTCATCTCGGGGTGCGCAAGGACCTGGTCGCGGCCGCGCTCCAGCACGACACCCCGGGCGAGATCGCCCAGCCCGGCGGGGTGGTCCTGGACTGGAGGCGCGGGGACTGCGATCCCGTGCCCGGCAGGACGCTGCCGAACCTGACCGTCGTGGAGCGTGACTACACCGCGATCGGCGCGAAGTTCAAGGCTCTCGGCCCGCTGGTGGAGCAACTGGGGCTGCCCGCGAAGGGAATCGTCCTCGAGCCGGACGAGGAGGTGGAGCATCTGCGGGAGCTGAACGGCACCGGGTACCAGGGCCGACCCGCCCTCGACACGGCGGTGAAGGCCGCGAACACGATCCTCGCCCTGTCCGGCACCACCAACGGCCGCCTCGCCACCCAGGGCTTCCGCACTCTTGAGGCGCGCACCGGGCAGGAGATGGCGCACCTGGCGGCCGAGCACGAGGGCAGGCGCGTCACCTACGCCGACACCCAGGCCGCGCCGGTGCCGGTGATCACCTCGCCGGAGTGGTCGGGCAGCGAATCCGGCGGCCGCCGGTACACCGCGTTCACGCTCAACACCGAGCATCTCAAGCCCTGGCACACCCTCACCGGGCGCCAGCACTTCTTCCTCGACCACGACTGGATGCACGAGCTGGGCGAGGCGCTCCCCGTCTACCGGCCGCCGCTCGACATGAACAAGCTGTTCGGCGAACCGCAGCTCGGCCCGGACGGGCAGCGGGAGGTGACGGTCCGTTACCTCACCCCGCACAACAAGTGGTCCATCCACTCCGAGTACCAGGACAACCTCTTCATGCTGGCCCTCTCCCGCGGCGGCCAGAGCATCTGGATGTCCCCGCAGGACGCGGAGGCCATCGGTGTCGGGGACGACGACTGGATCGAGGCGGTCAACCGCAACGGCGTGGTCGTCGCCCGGGCGATCGTCTCGCACCGGATGCCGCCCGGCACCGTCTACATGCACCACGCGCAGGAGCGCACCGTGAACGTCCCGAAGACGGAGACCACCGGCAGGCGGGGCGGCATCCACAACTCGCTCACCCGCCTGATCCTCAAACCGTCCCATCTCGTCGGCGGCTACGCCCAGTTGTCCTGGGCGTTCAACTACCTGGGCCCGACGGGCAACCAGCGCGACGAGGTGACGGTGATCCGCCGCCGCGGCCAGGAGGTCGAGTACTGATGCGTCCGATGGCCCAGATCGCCATGGTCATGAACCTCGACAAGTGCATCGGCTGTCACACCTGCTCGGTCACCTGCAAGCAGGCGTGGACCAACCGGCAGGGCATGGAGTACGTCTGGTTCAACAACGTCGAGACCCGTCCCGGACAGGGCTACCCCCGCCGCTACGAGGACCAGGAGAAGTGGCGCGGCGGCTGGGAGCTCAACCGCCGCGGCGCACTGAAGCTCAAGGCGGGCGGCCGCCTCCAGAAGCTCGTCGGGATCTTCTCCAACCCCAAGCTGCCGGAGATCAAGGACTACTACGAGCCCTGGAGCTACGAGTACCGGAACCTCACCGACGCCCCGCTCGGCGACGACTACCCGGTGGCCCGGCCGGTCTCCCAGCTCGACGGCAAGCCGATGAAGATCGAGTGGTCATCGAACTGGGACGACAACCTCGGCGGTGCCCCCGCCTACGGCGACCTCGACCCGATGGTCGAGCGCACCCGTCAACAGGCCGCCGACAAGGTGCGGTTCGAGTACGAGCAGACCTTCATGTTCTATCTGCCGCGCATCTGCGAGCACTGCCTCAACCCCAGCTGCGTGGCCTCCTGTCCGTCCGGCGCGATGTACAAGCGCTCGGAGGACGGCATCGTCCTCGTCGACCAGGACCACTGCCGCGGCTGGCGTATGTGCGTGACCGGATGCCCGTACAAGAAGGTGTACTTCAACCACCGCACCGGCAAGGCCGAGAAGTGCACGATGTGCTACCCGCGCGTCGAGGTGGGACTGCCGACGGTCTGCTCGGAGACCTGCGTCGGCCGGCTGCGCTACCTCGGAGTGATCCTCTACGACGCCGACAAGGTGACGGCGGCGGCCTCCGTGCAGGACGAGAAGAAGCTGTACGAGGCCCAGTTGGACGTCTTCCTCGACCCGGACGATCCTTCGGTGCGGCGGGCGGCGGACGAGGCCGGGATCCCGTACGACTGGATGGAGGCAGCCCGCCGCTCCCCCGTGCACGCGCTGATCAGCAGGTACCGGGTGGCGCTTCCCCTGCACCCGGAGTACCGCACCATGCCGATGGTCTGGTACATCCCGCCGCTGTCGCCGGTGGTCGACGCGCTGACGGAGACCGGGCACGACGGGGAGGACGCGCAGAACCTGTTCGGCGCGATCGACACGCTGCGCATTCCGCTGGAGTACCTGGCGGAGATGTTCACCGCGGGCGACGTGGGGCCGGTTCGGGCGTCGCTGGAGAAGCTCGCCGCGATGCGCTCCCACATGCGGGCAGTCAACCTCGGTGAGGAGCCCGACGGTTCGGCCGCCGCGGCGGTCGGCATGGAGCCGGCCGACATCGAGGCGATGTACCGGCTGCTGGCGATCGCCAAGTACGAGGACCGGTACGTGATCCCGACGGCCGCGGTCGGCGACGCGCAGCGTCTTGAGGAGTCCGCGCTCCCCGAGGGCTGCAGCCTCGACTACGAGGGCGGACCCGGCATGGGCGGCGACGGCCCCTTCGGACAGGACTCGGGACGCAGGCAGCTGCCGCTGGTGTCGGTGGAGAACTTCCACCTGCTGCGCAGACGCCAGACGGCCGACGAGACGGCCGCGGCCGCCGACGACCCGGTCGGCCCGGCCGACGCGAAGGAGTCCTGATGCCCTCGGACGCCGTGCTGTACCAGGCCGCCGCGCTCTGTCTCACCTACCCGGACGAGGACTTCCGCGCCCGGTTGCCGCTGCTGCGCGAAGCCGCCCCGCAGCTACGGGAGTTCGTCGACCACGCGGCCGTGACACCGGCCCGGGAACTGGCCGAGCACTATGTGCGGGTCTTCGACCTCAAGAACCGGCACAGCCTCTATCTGAGCTGGTGGCGGGACGGCGACACCCGGCGGCGCGGCATGTCGCTGGTGCGCTTCAAGGAGGTCTACCGGGCCGCCGGGCTGGAGTTCACCGGCGAGGAGCTGCCGGACTTCCTGCCCGCGGTCCTGGAGTACACGGCCCGCACCGGCGACACCGACCTCCTCACGGAGTACCGCGCCGCCCTGGAACAACTCCGTTCCCGGCTCACCGACTTCGGCACGCCGTACGCGTCCGTCCTGGACGCCGTGTGCGCCGCGCTGCCGACCGCTCGCACCGGAGTGCGCTCATGACGACACTGCTGTGGGGCGTACTGCCGTACGTCGCCTTCGCGTTGCTGATCGCGGGTCTGATCTGGCGCCACCGCTACGACAAGTACGGCTGGACGACCCGCTCGTCCCAGGTCTACGAGTCGAAGCTGCTCAACATCGCCTCACCGGCCTTCCACTACGGCATCCTCTTCGTGCTGGCGGGCCACCTCATCGGCCTGTTCGTCCCGCTGTCCTGGACCGGCTCCATCGGCGTCAGCGAGCACACCTACCACCTGTTCTCGCTGTACGGCGGAACGGCGGCCGGCACGCTGGCGGTCGCCGGCATCCTGCTGCTGGTGTACCGCAGGCGGACCAACGCCCCGGTGTTCCGGGCGACCACGGCGAACGACAAGGTCATGTACCTGGTGCTGCTGGCCGCGATCGTCCTCGGCATGGTCGCCAAGCTCACCCACGCCTCCGGCAACGGCTACAACTACCGCGAGACCATCGCCCCTTGGGCCCGCAGCCTGTTCACCCTCCAGCCCGACACGGACCGCATGGCGGGCGTGCCGGTGCTGTACCGGGTCCACGCCGTGATCGGCATGATCCTGATCGCCCTGGTGCCCTACACCCGCCTGGTCCACATGTTCAGCGCGCCGCTGCAGTACCTGTTCCGCCCGTACGTGGTCTACCGCAGCCGCGACCCCAGGCAGCTGGGGCCGCGGCCGGAGCGGCGGGGCTGGGAGAAGACGCGGCTCTAGGCGGCGCCGCCCTTCTCGTCCCGTTCCTCGTCGACGATCTCCGCGTCGACCACGCCCTCCTCGTCCTGCGGTGAGGTGTGCTGTTCGGTGCCGGCGCCGGCGTCTGTGCCGGTGCCGGCGCCGCCGTCCGGCTGGGGCTGTTCGGCCTGGGCGTACATCGCCTGCCCCATCTTCTGGCTGACCGAGGCGAGTTTCTCGACGCCCGTGCGGAGTTCGTTCGTCTCCGCGTTCCGCTCCAGCAGACCTTTCAGCTCGGTCGCCGCGGCCTCGACCTCCGACCTCGTCTCGGCCGGGATCCGCTCCTCGTTGTCCCGCATGAACTTCTCGGTCTGGTAGACGAGTTGCTCCGCCTGGTTCCGGGTCTCGGCGGCCTCGCGGCGCCCCCGGTCCTCCTCCGCGTACTGCTCCGCCTCCCGCATCATGCGGTCGATGGCGTCCTTGGGCAGGGCCGAGCCACCGGTCACCGTCATCTTCTGCTCGCGGCCGGTCGCCAGGTCCTTCGCCGAGACATGCATGATGCCGTTCGCGTCGATGTCGAAGGCCACCTCGATCTGCGGCACCCCGCGCGGCGCGGGCGGCAGCCCCGTCAGGTCGAAGACGCCCAGCTTCTTGTTGTACGCGGCGATCTCCCGCTCACCCTGGTAGACCTGGATGCCCACCGAGGGCTGGTTGTCCGCGGCGGTGGTGAAGATCTCCGAACGCCGGGTCGGAATGGTCGTGTTGCGCTCGATCAGCTTCGTCATGATGCCGCCCTTGGTCTCGATGCCCAGGGACAGCGGCGTGACGTCGAGCAGCAGGACGTCCTTGACGTCGCCGCGAATCACACCGGCCTGGAGCGCCGCGCCGACGGCCACGACCTCGTCGGGGTTGACGCCCTTGTGCGGGTCCTTGCCGGTGAGCTCCTTGACCAGGTCGGTCACCGCCGGCATCCGGGTGGAGCCGCCGACGAGGATGACGTGGTCGACCACGGACAGTTTGATGCCGGCGTCCTTGACCGCCTGGTGGAAGGGGGTCTTGCAGCGGTCGAGGAGATCGGCCGTGAGCTCCTGGAACTGGGCGCGGGTCATCTTCTCGTCGAGGTGCAGCGGCCCCTCGGCGGAGGCGGTGATGTAGGGCAGGTTGATCGTCGTCTCGGAGGAGCTGGAGAGCTCGATCTTGGCCTTCTCGGCACCCTCCCGCAGCCGCTGGAGGGCCATCTTGTCCTTGCCGAGGTCGATGCCGTACTGCCCCTGGAACTTCTTCACCAGGTGCTCGACGATCCGCTGGTCCCAGTCGTCGCCGCCGAGCCGGGTGTCGCCGTTGGTGGCCTTGACCTCGATGACGCCGTCGCCGATCTCCAGCAGCGACACGTCGAAGGTGCCGCCGCCGAGGTCGAAGACGAGCACGGTCTGCTCCTCGCCCCGGTCCAGGCCGTAGGCGAGCGCGGCGGCCGTCGGCTCGTTGATGATCCGCAGGACCTTCAGGCCCGCGATCTCGCCGGCCTCCTTGGTCGCCTGCCGCTGCGAGTCGTCGAAGTACGCCGGTACGGTGATCACCGCGTCCGTGACGTCCTCGCCGAGATAGGACTCGGCGTCCCGCTTGAGCTTCTGCAGCACCCGCGCGGACAGCTCCTGCGCCCGGTAGCGCGTGCCGTCCACGGACCCCTGCTCGGGGAAGCGCCAGTGCGCGTCACCCATGTACCGCTTCACCGAGCGAGCGGTCCGCTCCACGTTCGTCACGGCCTGCCGCTTGGCGACCTCGCCGACCAGCACCTCGCCGTTCTTGGCGAAGGCCACGACCGACGGCGTGGTCCTGGCTCCCTCCGCGTTGGCGACGACCGTGGGCTCGCCGCCCTCCAGAACGGCCACCACCGAGTTGGTGGTCCCGAGATCGATCCCGACCGCACGTGCCATGTCCGTCCCCTTCCGCCAGGGCACTTACCACACACCAGCACAAAACTTGAGTGCAGGAATGTCAATGCCGCGCCCGTTTCCGGACGCGGCATCGCGAAAAGGGCGGGGTCAGGCGAGCTTCGCCGACAGGGTGATGGTCGTTCCGGTGAGTGCCTGGCTGACCGGGCAGTTCTTCTTCGCGTCCTCGGCCGCCGCGACGAAGCCGTCGTTGTCGAGACCCGGCACCGTGCCCTCGACCGTGAGGTGGATACCGGTGATGCCTTCGCCGGGCTGGAACGTGACGTCGGCGTTGGTGATCAGCTTGGTGGGCGGGGTGCCCGCGCCCGCGAGGGCGTGCGACAGCGCCATGGAGAAGCAGCTGGAGTGGGCGGCGGCGATCAGCTCCTCGGGGCTGGTCCTTCCGTTCGCGTCCTGCGCCCGCGACGCCCACGTCACCGGCTGCTGGCCGATGCCGGAGGAGTCGAAGGTGACGACACCGTTGCCCTCGAGCAGGTTGCCTTCCCACACGGTGTGTGCGGTGCGCGTGGTAGCCACGATGATTCCTTTCGACGCGGTCCCATGGAGTGGGTCCCTGTGCACCATCCGATCACAATCCGTCTCAGCGCACCCGGAAGACCGGCCCACGTGCGGTGAACGGCAGCCGGGCGCCCTGCGGGATCAGATACGCGTGCTCGCGCCGTACCCGCAGCACGTCGCACCAGCCGTCCGTGATCACCAGGACCGGCGCGCCCGGCGGGAAGTCGTCCGCGCGGTGCAGCAGGTCGATGCCGGGCTGCAGGACCGTGCCGCCGCGGCCGTGCACCCGGACCCGGCCGGCTATCTCGGCGACCGGCACATAGCCCGCGTCGTACGGGCCCGCGTCGCAGAAGACGACGCGGGCGGCCGGTACGTCACGGGCCTCGGCGTAGGAGGCGATGGCGCCGAGCGCCTTGCCGAGCAGGGTGCGCTCCATGGAGCCGGAGGTGTCCAGGACCACGCCGAAGGTGCAGCGGGCGATCTCCTGGGGCGGGAACCAGCGGCCCGCGCGCGGGATGTCCGGCGTGGAGGACTGACGGCGCGCGGGGCGGGCGTAGGAGCGTACGGGTTCCGGGCGGGGTACGAACTCGTCGAACCAGCGCGCCAGTTGAGCGTCCCAGGGCAGCGGCGGATGGCTGAGCGCGCGGATCTCCTCCACCAGGCCGCCGGGCAGGAAGCCGCGTTCCTGCCGCTCGTGCAGGTCCAGGCCCTGGCCGAGGCCCCGGCGGTAGAACTCGTCGAGGTCGACGGGGTCGCGCGGGCTGCCGAGCGGGGCGCCGAGCACGTCGCCCAGGCCCTTGCCGCGCAGGGTGGCCAGGCGGCGCATCCGGCGCAGGTCGCCGGCGATGCGGTCGTAGACCTCCTCGGCGGACAGGCTCGCGAGCCCCGGGTCGTGCAGCAGTCCTTCGGGCATCGTGCCGATCTGCATCTCGCACAGCCAGCCGTTGATGACGTAGTCGCAGGCGACGTTGAACAGATACGGGTCGCGGGTGCCGCAGCGGTCGCCATGGCGCAGGGCGGCGTGCAGCATCTCGTGGGCGAGGATGAACCGCCACTCCTCGTCCTCGTACCGGCGCAGCGGGTTGACGTAGATCTCGCCCGCCTCCGGGTTCACGGCGGCGACGGAGATGCCGTGCGCGCGGGCGAGTTCGGCGTCGGCGACCAGCGTGATGCCCGCCGCGATGCCGCCGAGCAGCGGGTAGGAGGTGATGAACCAGCTCAGCGCCTTCTGCCAGGGCCGCCGGGGCTCCAGCGTCCCGTCGAGGGTGTCACGGCGGCCGCCCGCCAGGTCCATCGCCGCCGACACCGTCCGGGTCAGCGCCGCGGCGAACGCCAGCTGGTGGTCCGGGGGCCGGCCGATCCAGTGGGGCGCCGGCAGCAGCAGCTGGTCCGGCTCGGCACCCGCGGTGCCGCAGTGCTCGTAGGCGGCCGGGAGCCCGTCCCGCCGCCAGCGCGCGGCGAGTTGCTCCTCGTCGCCGTCGGGATAGGAGGCGGGCAGGTCCTCGGGGATGGTGCCGATGGTGAAGGTCAGCAGGAAGCGGTCGACGACGACGCAGCGGGCGGCGAGGTCGAAGCGGTCCGGCTGGGTGCGCTCGCCCTTCGCCGCCGGGACGTGCCCGAAGCCGAGGTGCAGGATCGCGTGGGCGAGGGCCCAGGCCCAGGCGGCGGGCTCGGCGAGCCGGTGCGGGTGCACGTGCAGGTCGGCGTCGGAGTCGACGACCACGAGGCCCTCGCGGGGCGCGACCCTGCACTCCTCCTGCCGGCAGACGTCGAACTCCACTGCCGCGAGCGCCGGGTTGGCCTTGACCAGCCGCAGTCCCCCGGCGAACGCCTCGGCCGCGGGGTCCCGCTTCTTCTGCCCCTTGCCGCGGGTACGGCTCATCGGCGCGCCTCCACCAGCCGCGGCATGTCCCGGGCGGCCTCGATGAGAAACCACGAGGGCAGCACGGGGTTGCCGTCGGCGTCGGAGGCGATGACGGTCTGCGCGACCTCCACGGAGATCTCGGCGAGCTGCACCAGCAGCGACTTGGCGCGGTACGCCGTCTGCCGGCCGTTCGCCGACATGTGCTCCTTGCTGACCGGGAGCTCCTTGATCAGCCGCCCGCGGAAGGACTCGGCGAGGTAGTAGAGCAGGTCGCGGTCCTCCAGCCGGTTCGGCCAGCGGGCGTCCCCCTTGATGACCGCCTCGATGCCGAACCGGCTGCGCACGATCTTGACGTAGCCGCAGAACGCGGTGGCGTGCCGCGGCGTCAGCGTGCCGTGCGCGAGGATCTTCAGCGTCTCCTCGTCGAGGTCGCGGCCGAAGGAGTGCAGCGCGTCGGAGAGCATGTGCCAGGAGCGGGGCGTGGAGAAGGGCTCCTCGGTCTTCGGCGGTTTGGACCACAGGTGGTCGGGCCGGTCGGTGAGGTGGTCCACGATCCACGGGTGGATGCCGTTCTTCCCGGCCCAGGTCAGCCAGTCCGTCGCGGACGCCTCCAGATGGACGTGGGTGAGGCGGTTGACGAGGGCGGAGGCGATGGGGCGGGCGAGCGCGTTGTCCGTGGAGCGGTTGCCCGCGCCGATGACGATCGAGCCCTTCGGCAGCTCGTAGTTGCCGATACGGCGGTCCAGGATCAGCGAGTAGAACGCCTTCTGCACGTCCGGGGTGGCCGCGTTCAGCTCGTCCAGGAACAGGCAGTACGGCTCGTCGCGGGCGATGGCCTCGGGCGGGCAGAAGACGGACCGGCCCTCGCGGATCTGCGGGACGCCGATCAGGTCCTCGGGAGCGAGCTGGGTACCGAGCAGGCTCACGCACTCCAGCCCCAGCGACTCGGCGAAGTCCCGTACGAGGGAGGACTTTCCGATGCCCGGGGCACCCCAGATGAAGACCGGCCGCACGGTCGCGAGACCGAGCAGCAGCTCCGGTATCCGGGCGGGCGTGACGGTGACGGCTGCCTGCACGCAGCGGCTCCCAAGGGGTCGAGAAGGGCGCACAGGGGCGCGATGTCCGATACGGACAGTGTGTGCGTACGGATCAGCGGGCGCAGCCGATTTTCACGCGGCCCGCTCCTGCGGCTCCGTGTCGAGCGGCACCTGGGGGCCGTTGGACTCGCGCAGCCAGCGGCGCAGGACGCGGTGCATCTGCTCGGCGCCCATGAGTTCGCGACCGTCCTCGGCCGGCTCGGAGTAGGCGAGCGGTGAGAGCAGGAACGGCCGGGCCTGCGCGCCGCCGAGCCCGCCGTGCGAGCCGATCTGCTCCTCGAAGGCGAGCACCTCGCCGTCGGCCGGGTCGTGGAAGGAGTTGACCATGATGTCGGCGGTGTGCGGGAAGGAGTGCGTGCGCCGGACGGCGTCGGCGGCGCCGGGGCCGAACACCTCCAGCGGGCCCGGCTTGTCGTCGAGCATGCCGAGCGGTATCTCCGCGCCGTACGCGCCCAGCACGACCCCGCCGTGCTCCTCGCTGCGCACCAGCAGGAAGCCGATGCCGGGGTGGTTGGCGAGCGTCGTCAGCAGCGCCGGGTGGCGGGCGTCGATCTCCTCCTTGCTCATCCGGTGCGGCACGTCCGGGAACGAGACCAGGCCGAGGTTGCCGGAGGCCAGCACCAGCGGCTCCGAGCGGTGGTGGACCGGGTGCTGCTGGTCGCCGCCCGCCTCGACGGGGCGGCGCAGCGCGGCCCGCACGGCGGCGCGGGCCTCGGTCCCGCTGTGGGTGCGCCGCGCCCGCCGCGGCACGGGCAGCCCGCAGCCGGCCCGCACCAGGTCGCCGAGGCCGAGGCCGTAGCGGGCGCGGAAGGTCTCGCCGGGGCTCTGCCCGTGGTCGGACAGGACGACGATCCGGTACGGCCGCGGGGCGTGCTCGGCGACGTGCGCGATCAGCGCCAGCGCGCGGTCCAGGCGTTCGAGGACCTTCTCGGCGTCGCGGCTCATCGGCCCGGAGTGGTGCGCCACCTCGTCGTAGGCCACCAGGTCGGCGTAGACGGCGGTGCGGCCGGCGAGCATGTCGCCCATCACCGCGGCGACGACGACGTCCCGTTCGACGACGGTCGCGAAGGCGCGGACGAGGGGGTAGAGGCCGCCGCGGCCGACGCGCGGGCGCTGCTTGCGGACGACGGCACGGATGGACTGGCCGATCTCGCGCCCGACTTCGGCGACGAAGGACATCGCGGTGCGCACCGCGTTGGCCGGGTCGCAGAAGTACGCGAAGTAGCCCGCCCGGGAGCGGTTCTCCCGGCCGCGGCGGCGGGTGGCGATGGACAGCACGAGGGCCTGCTCGTCGGCGCCGCCGCTGAAGAGGTTGCCGCGGCTCGCGCCGTCCGCGCCGAGCAGGCCGCCGTCGCCGGTGCGCTCGACGGCACGGCGCTGGAGCTCGGCGGCGCTGGTCGGCCGGTTGCAGACCATCACCTCGCCGGTGTCCTTCTCGTACCAGCGGAAGGCGGGGATGTCGTGGTTGCTGCCGTGCAGGATGCCCAGCTGGCTGGCGCCGGTCTGGCTGGACCAGTCGGTGCGCCAGGGGGTGAGCCGGTGGGTGCCCTCCAGCCACCGGGCCACCGTGGGCATCACGCCCTTCCCGGCCGCCGCCACGAGCACGTCGTGGCCGACGCCGTCGAGTTGCAGGAAGACCGTGCCCGGGGTGGACGGGCCCGGGGGCCCGTGTCTGCGGCGGCGGTCGGAGAGGCGGTAGAGACGGCGCCGGTAGGCGTCGTCGTCGCGCACCGTGAGGGCGGCGCCGGTCGCGGAGGCGACGGCGGACATGACGGCTGCCACCACCACGGCCGTCTCGGGGGCCGCTTCCGCGCTGCTGGCGGGGTTGAGCCGCAGGGCGACCAGGAGCAGCGAACCGTTCAGGACGAAGACGAGCAGTCCCAGCACGAGCGCGGGCACGAGCAGCAGCAGCCGTACCAGCAGCGGCCAGACCAGGGCCGACAGCACACCGAAGGCCCCGGCGCCGAACGCGGCGGTGACGGCGATATGGGTGGCGCTCTCGCCGTCGGGGGACTGGAGGCGGAAGTCCGGCAGGATGCCGGCGAGCACGAGCATGGTGAGGGTGGAGACCGCCCACACCGTGATGCTCCGCCCCATCTGACTGGCGATACGCCGCCACCGCCCGCCACGCACGCCCAGTCCACCTCACGTCCTGACCCGTCGTCGGTGCGGGCCTGCAATCAGACTGTCATACGGGCCGGGCAGCCTGTTCCGGCCGCGGGGGCGGCCGGCTCAGCGCCCGTCGTACCCGGCGGTCGGCATCGACAGGCGCCGGTGCACCCGCGCCTTCATCTGTGCGTCGTAGCAGGGCTCGGCGGAGCCCACGGTCTCCACCCGCACCCCGCGCCGGGCGCACTCCGCGGTGAACTCCTCGACGGACGACAGCGCGCTCTCCAGCACCCGGCGGCTGGGCGCCACGAACAGATCGGCCCCGGGCCGGACGCCGTCCCACAGGACGCAGTGGTCCGCCCGCAGTCCCCGTACGAGGAGTTCCCTGCTGACGATGTAGCCCCGCTCGGCGGCCCAGCGCGCACACATCGCGTGCTGGCTGCGGGAGTCCACCAGGAAGGGATCGGCGTCCAGTTCCTCGAGCGGCGTCAGACTCGCGATCGCCGTGACACGCACCGGTCCCATGGCGTCCCCCTCACCTCTGGGTTTCGGCGCCGACCATACTCCTGCCCGTAGGCTTCGGGGGAGTCGCGCGAAGGAGGCAAAGAGGTGCCGGTGGAGATCACCTGGTGGGGCCATGCGACCTGCACGGTCACCGACTCGGACGTACGGCTGCTCACCGACCCTCTGTTCGCCCGCCGCCTCGCCCACCTCCGGCGCCGGCGCGGGGCGCTGCCGCCACCCGGCGCCTGGCGCGCCGACGTGGCCCTGGTCTCGCATCTGCACGCCGACCACCTGCACGTTCCGTCTCTGGAGCGGCTCGCCGAAGGCACGCGCCTGCTGGTGCCCCGGGGCGCACCACGGGCGGTCCCCGCACTGCGCCGGCTCACCCACCTCAGGGTGAGCGAAGTGGCGCCCGGGGACCGGGTGACGGTCGGTGAGGTCGTCGTCCGGGTCGTCCCCGCACGGCACGACGGACGGCGGCTGCCGCTCGGGCCGCACCGCTCCCCCGCGCTCGGCTACGTCGTCGAGGGCGAGGCGCGCACCTACTTCGCCGGGGACACCGGGCTCTTCGACACGATGGCGCGGGAGGTCGGCCCGGTCGACGTCGCGCTGCTGCCGGTGGGCGGCTGGGGCCCGTTCCTCGGCGAGGGGCATCTGGACGCGGGGCGGGCGGCCCGGGCGCTGGCCCTGCTTGCGCCGCGCAGCGCGGTCCCGGTGCACTACGGCACCTACTGGCCGGTGGGGATGGACGCCGTACGGCCGCACGAATTCCACTCCCCCGGCGAGGAGTTCGTGCGCCTGGCGGCCGAGTACGCCCCGGACGTCGCGGTGCACCGGCTCGGGCACGGGGAGAGCATACGGCCGGAGGTCGCGCGGTGACCTGGCTCGCCGTGCCGACGACCGTGCCGCCGGAGTCCACCCAGCAGGCCCTCGGCTATCCGTCGCTGTTCCTGCTGGTGCTGTTCGGGGCGCTGGTGCCGATCATCCCTACGGGGGCGCTGGTGAGTTCGGCGGCCGTGGTCGCCTTCCATCAGACGGCGCCGTTCTCCATGGCGCTGGTCTTCGTCACGGCGTCGCTGGCCGCGTTCTTCGGGGACGCGGCGCTGTACTGGCTCGGCCGGCGCGGCATGAAGTCGAAGAACGGGTCGCGGTGGCTGAAGGCGATCCGGGCGCGGGCGCCGGAGGATCGGCTGGAGCAGGCGCAGGGGAAGCTGGCCGAGCACGGGGTCGCCGTGCTGGTGCTTTCCCGGCTGGTGCCGGCCGGGCGGATTCCGGTGATGCTGGCCTGTCTGCTGGCGGAGTGGCCCATGCGGCGGTTCGTCCGGGGGAACCTGCCGGCGTGTGTCGCCTGGGCCGTGACGTATCAGGTGATCGGGATTCTGGGGGGCTCGCTGTTTCCGGAGCCTTGGGAGGGTGTGGTGGCGGCGGTCGCACTGACCGTGCTGGTCAGCGCGGCGCCCAGTGTCTGGAAGCGGGTTCGCTCCGCGGGTTGAGGATCGTTGTGGGGTGCGGGTTCGTTGTGGGGTGCGGGTTCGTTGTGGCTCGTCGCGCGGTTCCCCGCGCCCCTAGAAGCCCTGCAGTTGCCGGGATGCTCCGATCGGGAGGTCCCACAGGTCCTCGCGGTTCAGGCCTGCCTTCTGCCACGCCTCGCGGACTCGGGTGAGGGGTTCCAGGACCGGTTCCGCGGAGAGGACGAAGGTGGCCCAGTGCATGGGGGCCATGCTCTGCGCGCCCACGTCCTGGGCGGCGCGGACCGCCTCCTCGGGATCGCAGTGGACGTCGCTGAGCCACCAGCGGGGGTCGTAGGCGCCGATGGGCAGGAGGGCCAGGTCGATGCCCGGGTAGCGGCGGCCGATCCGGGAGAACCAGTGGCCGTAGCCCGTGTCGCCGGCGAAGTAGACGCGCCGTCCGTCGGGGGCCGTGAGGACCCAGCCGCCCCACAGGGAGTGGCAGGTGTCGGTGAGGGTGCGCTTGGACCAGTGGTGGGCGGGGACGAAGTCGAGCCGCACGCCGTTGAGTTCGGAGGCCTCCCACCAGTCCAGCTCGGTGACGGTGGTGAAGCGGCGGCGGCGGAACCAGGGGCCGAGTCCGGCGGGCACGAACACCGGGGTGTCCCGCGGGAGACGGCGCAGCGTGGGGGCGTCCAGGTGGTCGTAGTGGTTGTGGCTGATGACCACCGCGTCCACGCGCGGGAGGCTGTTCCAGTCGATGCCGACCGGGGTGATGCGCGCCGGGGTGCCGAGGATGCGGCGGGACCAGACGGGGTCGGTGAGGACGGTCAGGCCGCCGATCTGCACGACCCAACTGGCGTGTCCCGCCCAGGAGACGGCGACGGTGCGGGAGTCGACGCGGGGCACCGGAGCGGGTTCGCAAGGGAGCCGGGGGATGTCGGCGAGGCCCTCGGGCCCGGGGCGGATCGAGCCCTCGCGGGCGAAGCGGGCCATGGACTTCAGGCCGGGCAGCGGGGCGGTCAGGCGGTCGTGGAAGGTCCGCGGCCAGAACCTGCGCTCGCCCATCGGGCGCGGCTCGGCGAGCGGCGGGAACGGCGGCGCGAACCTCCGTGTGGGAACAGGACCTTCGGCTCCCCGGGCGGACGTGCTCGTGCTCGTGGTGGTCGACTCGGACTGCTGCGTCATCGAGGAGGCTCCCATCGCTGAGCGTCGTCGCGAAGGTCGTCGAAGACCGACTTCACATGGATCAACGCGCGTTGCACGTGTGGCAGTTCCAACGGCGTGGGTGATGTGAGGCATTCCGCGCGTTCCTCGTCCGTATGCCCCAGAAGCGGGCCGGTGGACAGCCGTACGCGCAATGCGCCGAGTTCGTCGCCGAAGCGGTGGCCGCCGGGAGCGGGCATGCCGAGCCGGGCGGAGAGGAAGTCCTCCAGTTCCTGCGCGTCGCCCACGCCGTGGGCGGTGAGCGCGGAGCGCAGCGGGCCGAGGTCGGCGTAGAGGTGGCGGCCGGCCTGCGGGGGCCGGGACAGGGTGCCCGTCGCGACGATCTCCTGGTGCACGGCGGCGGCCACGCGCGCGTGCAGGCGTACGGTGGCGGCCACCCGCGCGGTGACCGGCTCCGGCTCGCCCAGCGCGTAGGCGGCGGGGGCGGCGACCGGCCCCGCGATCCGGGCACCGAGCGCGGTCAGCACGTCGAGCACGCGCGCGTGCAGGGCGCGGCCGGACACGTCGTCCGCCGGGAACCGGGCGACCGCGGCCGGCCAGCCCGGCGGCAGCAGCGCGCCCGCCAGGTCGGTGACGACGGTGACCCGGTCGGGCAGCATCTCGGCGGGGCTGACCAGCACGGTGTCGTGCGGGGCGTGCACGGTGTCGCGCCAGGTCTCGTCGCTGACCAGGTGCAGGCCCTCGCCGGCGGCGGCCTCGACGCACTCGTGCAGCACGTCGGGCGGGGCGACGGTGGCGGTGGGGTCGTCGGCGACCGACAGCACGAGCAGCCGCGGGTCACCGCCCTCGGCGCGCACCCGGCGCACGGTCTCCAGCAGCGCGTACGGGTCCGGGACGCCGCCGCTCTCGGCCGGCGTCGCGACGTGGAAGGCCGGTCTTCCCAACAGGCGGGCGTACGGCGCCCACCAGGCCGCGCAGGGCCTGGGCACCAGGACGTCGCCGCCGAGCGCGGCGGTCAGTGCGAGCAGCAGGGCGGGTGCGCCGGGGGCGGCGGCCACGAGGTCCGGCTCGGTGGCCAGGCCGCGCCGCTCCCAGTAGCCGCAGGCGGCCCCGATCAGGTCGGGTCCGCCGCCGATGGGTTCACCGTCGGTCCGGGTCGCGGCCGCGGCCAGTGCGGCGGCGAGTTCGGGCGGCACGGGCAGCCCGTCCTCGGGGAGCGGGGGCCCGTATCGGACGGGGCCGCGGCCTTCCGGGTCCGTCCGCCGCATGCGTACCTCCGCGCAGTCGTGGCCCCTCGGGCCCCGGGTACCCAGGGTGCCGCCGGGCCATGGGCGTCCGCCGGCGTGGCGCCCGTCGCACGCGGGGTCAGCCGCGCAGGACGGAGCCCCGGTGGCACAGCCGGTACACGGCCGCGCCCAGCGCTCCCGCAATCAGGATGCCGCCACCCACCAGAGCCGGCATGGAGTCGGTGAAAGTGCCGCCCTCACCGGCCTGTACGCCGTGCTCGGCCGGGGCGTCGGCGCAGGGTCCGGCACTCGGCTCCCTGCAGGGCCGGCCCGCGCCGTCGCCCCCGGGGACGACATCGCCGCCACCGCCACCGGGGACCACGCCGCCGGTGTCGCCACCGGGAGCGACACCGCCATCGCCGCCACCGGGAACGACGCCGCTGCCGTCGCCGCCCGGCACCGCGCTGCCGTCGTCGCCGGGCACCGCCCCGCCGCTCCCGCCGCCGCCGTGGTTCGCATGGAACGTGGCGCGCCACGGCTTGCCCTTGCCTCCCGGTGCCGCCGGGCAGGTGCCGTCGACGGTCGAGGCGGCGTCCTGGGCCGCCGCGCCGTCGGGGCCGTCGTCCGCCGCGAAGTCGTCGGCGGAGGAGATACGGGCGGTGCCGCGGTAGGCGGGGCCGGCGGCCTTGTCGTCGTTGCCGGGGACCCGCTGCAACTGGACGGTGCCCTCGTCGAAGGCGTCGGAAGTGGCGTCGATGGTGGCGGGCGCCTCGCCGTCGGTGGCTTCGCAGGAGACGGAGACGGTGACGCTGCCACCCGGGGAGACGGTGCTCGGACTGACCTCCGCCCCGGGGTCCGCGAGGGCGGCCGAGGCGGCGAAGCCGAGCGTGGCACTGGCCAGGGCCGCCACGGACAGGACACGGGCGGTGGAACGCATGGGTGGAGCTCCTTCGACCGACGGGTTCTCAGGAGCACGGTGCTCGTGCCCCATAGCCCATCACAGCCCGCCCCGCCCCGAGGCGCGCGCGGCCGAGCCCCATTCGCGCGACAAGGACGCCCGGGCGGGTGAAAGAACCCGCCCGGGCGTCCGAGGTGCCGAGTGGCGACGGTGGCGACGGCCGGGCTCCGGCCGCGCCTAGGCCGACTCGCGCATGATCTGGTCCCGCATCCGGTCGCAGCAGCGGCTGATCAGCCGCGAGACGTGCATCTGCGAGATGCCTAGCTGCTCGGCGATCCGGCTCTGCGTCATGTCGCCGAAGAAGCGCATGTACAGGATGGCCCGCTCCCGTTCGGGCAGCGCGGCCAGCCGCGGCTTGACGGACTCACGGTCCACCACGGTGTCCAGCGCGGGGTCGGGCGAGCCGAGGGCGTCGCTCAGGGAGTAGCCGTCGTCGCTGCCGGGCAGCTCGGCGTCGAGCGAGAGCGCGGTGAAGCTCTCCAGCGCCTCCTGGCCGACCTTGACCTCCTCCTCCGTGAGGTCGGCGTACTCGGCGATCTCCGCGACGGTGGGCCTGCGGCCCGGGATGGTCTGGGAGAGGTCCTGGGTCGCGAACCGGACGCGGTTGCGCAGGTCCTGGACCCGGCGCGGCACGTGCAGCGTCCACATGTGGTCGCGGAAGTGCCGCTTGATCTCGCCGGTGATGGTGGGCACGGCATAGCTCTCGAAGGCGTTGCCGAGCTCGGGGTCGTACCGGTCGACGGCCTTGACCAGGCCGAGGGAGGCGACCTGCCGCAGGTCCTCGTAGCTCTCGCCGCGGCTGCGGAAGCGCCCCGCGAGCCGTTCGGCCATCGGCAGCCAGGCTTCGACAATCCGCTCGCGCAGGGCGTCGCGCTGCTGACCCGGGGGGAGCCCGGCGAGCTTGCGGAATGCGTCGGCGGTGTCGGGGGCGTCGTCATGCGGGTGGTGCTTCGCGCTCACTTTGGTGGGCATGGTGCGTCGCAACTCCCTTGGTGGTGCTCTGGCTTGGACGGTCACCGTGGGAGGTCGAACGCAAGTTCGGACAGGCGCGACCGGGGCGGCGCCATGCCGCACCCACGGACGTGCCTCCTGTCCGAAGCACTGACCTTCGCCTGCCCAGGAGCCGAAGCCGCAAACACCCCCGTGATGTTTTCCGGCGGCGCGGCGGGTGACTCGTCGGGCAGACGAACTGCTGCCCTTTCACGTCAAAGGCCCGGGAGGACCCGCACATGAGCATCAAGGTCTCCGACTACATCCTTCAGCGACTGCGCGAGTGGGGTGTGGACCACGTCTTCGGCTATCCCGGTGACGGCATCAACGGCCTGCTCGCCGCATGGGGCCGTGCGGAGAACCAGCCGCGCTTCGTCCAGTCCCGGCACGAGGAGATGTCCGCGTTCGAGGCGGTCGGCTACGCGAAGTTCAGCGGTCGTCTCGGCGTCTGCGCGGCGACCTCGGGGCCCGGCGCGATCCACCTGCTCAACGGCCTCTACGACGCCAAGCTCGACCATGTTCCGGTGCTGGCCATCGTCGGCCAGACGCACCGCACCGCGATGGGCGGCTCGTACCAGCAGGAGGTGGACCTGCACACCCTCTACAAGGACGTCGCCTCGGAGTTCGTCGAGACGGTGACGGTCCCGGAGCAGCTGCCGAACGTCATCGACCGGGCGATCCGCACCTCCCTCGCCCGCCGCTGCCCGACCGCGATCATCGTCCCCGGCGATGTGCAGGAGCTCGACTACTCGGCGCCCACGCACGAGTTCAAGATGGTGCCCTCCAGCCTGGACCGCAGCTCGTGGACGGCGGTCCCGTCCGAGGAGTCCGTGCAGCGGGCGGCCGAGATCCTCAACTCCGGTGACAAGGTGGCCATCCTGGTCGGGCAGGGCGCCGCCGGGGCACGCGCCGAGGTGGAGCAGATCGCCGGGCGGCTGAAGGCGGGCGTGGCCAAGGCGCTGCTCGGCAAGGACGCCCTCAGCGACGAACTCCCCTACGTCACCGGCTCGATCGGGCTGCTCGGCACCCGTCCGTCGTACGAGCTGATGCGGGACTGCGACACCCTGCTGACCATCGGCTCGTCCTTCCCGTACTCGCAGTTCCTGCCGGACTTCGGCCAGGCGCGGGCGGTGCAGATCGACATCGATCCGCAGATGGTCGGGATGCGTTATCCGTACGAGGTGAATCTCGTCGGCGACGCGAAGGCGACCCTGCAGCGGCTGCTCCCGCTGATCGGCGAGGACCGCGGGCCCGAGTGGTACGACACCGTGTGCGCGAACGTGAAGCGCTGGCACGAGGTGATGGAGCGGCGGGCGCAGCAGTCCGCCGACCCGATCAACCCGGAGTACGTGGCCCGCGCGCTGGACCCGATGCTCCCCGACGACGCGATCGTCACCTCCGACTCCGGTTCGACGGCCAACTGGTACGCCCGCCACCTGACGATGCGGCCCGGCATGCGCTCCTCGCTCTCCGGCACGCTCGCGACGATGGGTCCCGGGGTGCCGTACGCGATCGGCGCGAAGTTCGCGCACCCGGACCGGCCCGTGATCGCGTTGGTCGGTGACGGCGCGATGCAGATGAACGGCCTGGCGGAGATGATCACGGCGGCCAAGTACCGCGATCTGTGGGAGGACCCGCGGCTGGTCGTCGCCGTCTGGAACAACCGCGACCTCAATCAGGTCACCTGGGAGATGCGCGCCATGGAGGGCGCCCCGTCCTTCCTGCCCTCGCAGCAGCTCCCGGACGTGCAGTACGCCGCGTTCGCCCGCTCGCTCGGGCTGACCGGTGTGCGGGTGGAGAAGCCCGAGGACGTGGAGGCCGGCTGGCGCGCGGGTCTGGAGGCGGACGGCCCGGCGGTGATCGAGTTCCTCACCGACCCGGCGGTCCCGCCGATCCCGCCGCACGCCACCTGGGAGCAGATGGAGGCCACGGCCGCCTCGATCCTCAAGGGCGACGCGGACCGCTCCGGGATGGTCAAGCAGGGCATCAAGGCGAAGGTGCAGGAGTTCCTGCCGCATCGCGGGAAGTGACACCGCGGACGGTGAGCGGGGACGGAGGGGGATCGGGAGGCTCCAGGGCCTGTCGGTCCCCCTTCTCCCGTCCGCTCGGCAGCAGGAGTTCCTCGTAGCGGCCCAGCGCCAGCACCACACCCAGCATGAGGATCGGAATGATCACTGCGAGAACGGCCATGGCACGTCCTTCCCCAGGTGATGTCCGTGGGGGGCCTCGTCCGGGTCTCCCCGCGCCGGACCCGCAAACCCTGTGTCGGCGTCCGGTGTCCGGGTACGCGGTGCGGACCCTGAAGATGTGGAGGGAGTCATGCAGCGAGGCAACGACCGGCTGAGCGTCCACCGCGACGAGGAGATGAAGCACGAATTGCAGGGACTGCTCCGTTCCGGGCACCCCACGCGGACCGAGGAGTGGCACGACCCGGAGCCGACCGCCGACGACGACCCCGAGGTGGCGGGAGGCCCTGTGGCGCCGGGAAGCTCCGGAGCCTCGTTCGAGACGGTCCGGCTGGAGCTGGCCCGGCTCCTGGGACGCAGCTCGTTCCCGGCCGGTCCCGGTGAGCTGACGGCCGTGCTGCGCCGCAAGAACGCGCCCGACGTCCTCGTCGAGGCGCTGGAGCGGCTGCCCCGCAAGGACCGCTACGCGAACGTGCAGGAGCTGGCCAAGACCCTGACCCGTCCCGAGAACGCCGGGAAGGGATCACGGTGACGGCGGATTTCGTCAGGGAGGTCATGACCCCGGGCGTGGTCGCCGTCCGCCCGGACGCCTCGCTCGTCGAGGCGGCACAGCTGATGCGCGCACAGGACATCGGCGATGTGGTGGTGGCCGACGGCCGGCGGGTCGTCGGCATCCTCACGGATCGTGACATCACCGTACGGTCGGTCGCCGAAGGCATCGATCCGCTGACCGTGAGCGCGGGGTCGATGTGCAGCACGCAGCCGCTGCTGGTGGCACCGGACGACCCCGTCGCGGCGGTCTCGGCGCTCATGCGCGCCCATGCCGTACGCCGGCTGCCGGTCGTCGAGGACGGGCTGCCCGTCGGCATGGTGAGCCTCGGCGACCTGGCCGGGGCGCAGGACCCCGGCCCGGCGCTCGCCGAGATCAGCCGCGCCGAACCCGACGGACAGGACGCCTATGGACAGGACACCTTATGAGCCGCGGCCAGGCCGCCGAGATCAGCGCCACCGACGCCGGCGTCGACGTCGGGGACGTCACGACCCGCTATCTCCTCTACGGGCTGCTGCCCGGCTGGTTCGTGCCCGGTCTCGCCGACTGGGTGATGCACCGGCGCAGCCGGATCGAGAACACCGCGGGCACCAAGGAGTCCCTGATCCACGCGCTGATGATGACCGAGGTGGGCATCCCCATCGCGCTGACACTGCGCTACGAGGTCAACCCCCTGCTGCTCACCGTGCAGTCGGCCGGGGCCGTGGTGCACGAGGCCACGGCACTGTGGGACGTACGGACGGCCGTGCACAGCGACCGTGAGGTCACACCCCTTGAGCAGCACATCCACAGCTATCTGGAGGCCCTGCCGTACGGCGCGCTGTCGGCACTGATGTGCCTGCACGCCGATCAGGTCAGGTCGCTGCTGCGCGGCGGCCGCGGCGACCCGGACGCCTGGCATCTGGTGCCGCGGCGGCGGCCGCTGTCCCGCGCCTATCTCGCGGCCGTCGCGGCCGCCATCGGCACCTGTGTGGTGCTGCCGTACGGCGAGGAGCTGCTGCGCTGCCTGCGCGCGGACCGCCGAACCAGCAAGCGCGCCCGTGACCAGGCGAAGTGGCGCGCGAAGAAAGGACGTTGAACACCATGCGTATCGCATTTCTGACCGCACCCGAGGGCGTCGAGCAGGTCGAGCTCACCGAACCCTGGCAGGCCGCGAAGGACGCCGGGCACGAGCCGGTGCTGGTGTCGACCGAGCCGGGTGAGATCCAGGCCTTCAACCACCTCGACAAGGCGGACACCTTCCCCGTGGACGAGGTCGTCGGCGAGGCCTCGGCCGGCTCCTTCGGAGGGCTGGTCCTGCCGGGCGGCGTGGCCAACCCGGACTTCCTGCGCATGGACGGCAAGGCCGTGTCGTTCGTGAAGGACTTCTTCGAGCAGGGCCGACCGGTCGCCGCGATCTGCCACGCCCCGTGGACGCTGGTGGAGGCGGACGTGGTCCGCGGCAGGGTGCTCACGTCCTGGCCGAGCCTGCGGACGGACATCCGCAACGCGGGCGGCACCTGGGTCGACGAGCAGGTGAAGATCTGCGACCACGGCACCAGCAAGCTGATCACCAGCCGCAAGCCGGATGACCTCAAGGCGTTCTGCGACGCGTTCCTGCACGTGTTCTCGGAAGGTGCCGGCTGATCGGTTCGCCGGCACGCTCTCAGCTGTGGGGGGTCGCCGACTCCCCACAGCGGCGTTCCCGGGCGCCCTCGCGGGTGCGGCCCGCCGCCACCATGCGCCGCGGGTTGCGGCGCAGGAACTCGCCCTCCAGCTGGGCCATGCGATCGTTGTGGGCCCGCAGCGCATCGGTCGAGCCGTACAGCAGTGTGTCGTGGCGTGTGCGGTGGATCGTCTCCAGCTCTTTCATGAGCTGCTGGTCGTCCAGCCGGCTGGGGTCGACTCCGGTCATGGTGGTACCCCGCTCGTCGTGTTCGTCCATGTGGAAGCCATGGATCTCACCTTCAGCATCCACTCTACGAACATCCCGGCCCCCGGGCCTCCGCGTGTGCCGCCGGGCTTCCGCAGGTGCCGCCGCGACCTGCCGCCGCCCCCGGCCGGCGGCTACCGCGCCCGCTCCACCCGCCGCTCGTCCCACACGGCCTCCGCGCTCTCGCGGACGCGCCCGTCGCTGCCGAAGACCAGATACCGGTCGAAGGACCGCGCGAACCACCGGTCGTGCGTGACCGCCAGCACCGTGCCGTCGAAAGCCTCCAGCCCCTCCTGGAGGGCCTCCGCGGACTCCAGGTCGAGGTTGTCCGTCGGCTCGTCGAGGAGCAGGGCGGTGACGCCCTCGAGTTCGAGCAGGAGGATCTGGAAACGGGCCTGCTGCCCGCCGGAAAGACGGTCGAAGGTCTGCTCGGCCTGGCCGGTCAGTTCGTAGCGCCGCAGCCGCGACATCGCCGCGCCCCGGTCCTGCGCGTGCTCCTGCCACAGGATGTCCACCAGCTTGCGGTTCTGGAGCTCCGGGTGGGCGTGGGTCTGCGCGAAGTGCCCCGGCACGACCCGCGCCCCGAGCTTCCACTCCCCCGTGTGCGCCACGTCGTCGCCCGCCAGCAGCCGCAGGAAGTGCGACTTGCCGGAGCCGTTGGAGCCGAGAACGGCGACGCGTTCGCCGTAGAAGACCTCCAGGTCGAAGGGCTTCATCAGACCGGTGAGCTCAAGTCCCTTGCAGGTGACGGCCCTTACACCGGTACGGCCGCCCTTGATGCGCATGCGGATGTCCTGCTCGCGCGGCGGCTCCGGCGGCGGGCCTGCCTCCTCGAACTTGCGCAGCCGGGTCTGTGCGGCCTGGTAGCGGGAGGCCAACTCGTGGCTGATGCTGGCCGCCTGACGGAGGTTCAGCACCAGCTTCTTCAGCTGCGCGTGCTTCTCGTCCCAGCGCCTGCGCAACTCCTCGAAGCGCGCGAAGCGTTCGCGCCGCGCCTCGTGGTAGGTGGCGAAGCCGGCGCCGTGCACCCAGGCGTCGGCGCCCGCGGGCGAGGGCTCCACGGAGACGATCTTCTCGGCGGCGCGGGCGAGGAGTTCGCGGTCGTGGGAGACGAAGAGGACCGTCTTGCGGGTCTCCTTGAGCCGCTCCTCCAGCCAGCGCTTGCCGGGCACGTCGAGGTAGTTGTCCGGCTCGTCGAGGAGCAGCACCTCGTCGGTGCCGCGGAACAGGGCCTCAAGGACCAGCCGCTTCTGCTCACCGCCGGAGAGCGTGCGCACCTGCCGCCACTGCGCCTGCTCGTAGGGCACCCCGAGCGCGGCCGTGGTGCACATGTCCCACACCGTCTCCGCCTCGTAGCCCCGCGCCTCGGCCCAGTCGGCGAGCGCCTGCGCGTAGTTCAGCTGGGCCGCCTCGTCGTCGACGGTCATGATGGCGTGCTCGGCCCGGTCGACGGCCTGCGCGGCCTCCCGGATGCGGGGCGGCGCGACCGACACGAGCAGGTCCCGTACGGTCGTCTCGTCCCGTACGGAGCCCACGAACTGCCGCATCACGCCCAGGCCGCCGCCCACGGTGACGGTGCCGCCGTGCGGTTTCAGCTCGCCGGAGATCAGCCGCAGCAGCGTCGTCTTGCCCGCGCCGTTGGGTCCCACCAGGGCCACGGCGGCCCCTTCGCCGACCCGGAACGAGACATCGCCGAGCAGCGCCCTCCCGTCGGGGAGGTAGTACTCGAGGTGTGCTGCTTCCAGATGTCCCATGGGGTCGCATTCTGCGGGCCGCCGCGGAGGGCGGGCAAACGGTTATACGGGCCGGCCGGCGGGTCCGCCCTCGCCCGCGGGGGCCACCACGGCGCCCGCCCAGGACAGGGCCTTCCAGCCGTCGGAGGGCGAGCCCTCCAGGATCACCACGCCGGTGTTGTCCAGGGGACGGGCGGCGGCGAAGGGGACGTCGACGTTGCCGGCGCGGGCCGCCGTCCACATACGGATCGCCGCGCCGTGGCTGACCATCGCGACCGTCCCGGCGCCGCTGCGGGCGGCCTCGGCGACCACGGCGTCGTAGCGTCCGAGCGCCTCCTCGCCGCTCTCCCCGCCGGGCATCCGCAGCGAGGTGTCCCCGTCCGCCCAGGCGAACACGGTCTTCATGTAGAGGCGCCCCTGCTCCGTGTCGCCGGGCAGCATCTCCAGGTCGCCCGCGGCGAGCTCGCGGATGCCGTCGCGCACCTGGACGTCCAGGCCGCGGGCGGCCGCCAGCGGGGCCGCGGTCAGCTGGGTCCGCACCAGTGTGGAGGCGTACAGGGCCTCGATGTCCTCGCCGGCGAGCGCCTCGGGGAGGGCGGTTGCCTGCTGCTCGCCGAGTGCGGTCAGGCCCGGGCCCGGTACGGCTGTGTCGAGCAGGAAGTCGACGTTCGAGGGGGTCTGGCCGTGACGTATGAGGAGCAGACGCATACAGGGGCCCTCCAGGGTGTCGTCCACCGCCCGCGGGACAAGAAACGGGCACTTCAGGGTAACCGGCACCACATGAGCCCCGACGTCGACCTCACCCTGCCGAAGCCCGGTCTCCATCCCCTGCGCAAGCGGCTGCTCGCGCTCGACAGCCGCGTCTTCGAGTTCGCGGCGGAGCGGAGCTGGCCGGCCGCCAGGCCCGTACTGCCCCGGCTGAGCCGGAGCGCCAACCACGGCGTGCTGTGGTTCGCGACCGCGGCCGCCATCGCGGCCACCCGCACCCCACGGGCCCGCCGTGCCGCCGCCCGCGGCCTCGCCTCCCTCGGTCTGGCCTCGCTGACCATCAACACCCTGGGCAAGCGCTCGGTGCGCCGTCCCCGGCCCGTCCTGGATCCGGTACCGCTGGGGCGGCAGCTGAAGCGGCAGCCGATCACCACGTCGTTCCCGTCCGGTCACGCCGCGTCGGCGGCCGCGTTCGCGACCGGCGTCGCGCTGGAGTCGCCGGCCTGGGGCGCGGTGGTGGCCCCGGTCGCCTGGTCCGTCGCGCTCTCCCGCGTCTACACCGGGGTGCACTTCCCGAGCGACGTGCTCGCCGGCGCGGCACTGGGCGCGGGCGCCGCCTTCGCGGTACGGGGACTGGTGCCCACCCGCGCCCAGCTGGTCACGCCGGCCCGGCCGCGCGCCGAGGTCCCGGCGCTGCCCGACGGCGAGGGCCTGGTCATGGTGGTCAACACCGCCTCGGGCACGTCCGAGCGGGTGCGTGCCCTGAGCGACGGCATGCCGGGCACCGAGATCGTGGAATGCGAGCCGGCCGACGTGCGCGCCGAACTGGAGAAGGCGGCGGGACACGCGACGGTGCTCGGCGTGTGCGGCGGCGACGGCACCGTGAACACGGCCGCCCAGGTCGCCCTGCGGCACGACCTGCCCCTCGCCGTGCTGCCCGGCGGCACCCTGAACCATTTCGCCTACGACCTCGGCGTGGAGGACGTCCGCGACATGAGCCGGGCCGTCCAGCGGGGCGAGGCCGTGCGCGTGGACGTCGGCCGCTTCAGCAGCGGTGACACGGAGGGTGTCTTCCTCAACACCTGCAGCCTGGGCGTCTATCCGGAGCTGGTGACCGAGCGGGACCGCTGGTCGCGCCGGATCGGCGGCTGGCCGGCCGGCGTGCTGGCGGCACTGCGTGTGCTGCGCGCCGACCGGCATCCGCTGGAGGCCGAGTTCCGCGGCCGGGCGCGCCCGCTGTGGCTGCTGTTCGCCGGTAACGGCACCTACCACCGGATGGGCCTCGCGCCCGGCCGCCGGCTCGACCTCGCGGACGGGCAGCTCGACGTACGGCTGGTGCACGGCGGCCGCCGGCCCGCGCTGCGGCTGCTCGCCGCCGCACTGGCGGGCCCGCTGACCCGCTCCCCCGCCCACGCGGCGGTCCAGGTGGGCCGGCTGCGTCTGACGGGCGTCGCGCCCGGCACTCTTCTCGCCCACGACGGCGAAGTCACCGAGGTGGAGGGCGAGGTGACGCTGGAGAAGCTTCCCGAGGCGCTCACGGTGTACCGGCCCGGAGTCGGCGACTGACGCATCGTCAGTCCACATGGCAAAACACAGGTCTCATCATGCGACATGCCGGCGTAGCGTGATCCTCACCGACACGATGTCGAACGAGGGAGTTCAGCCATGTCGAAGCCGCAGGAGACCGCCGTCTACACGCACGGGCACCACGAGTCGGTGCTGCGCTCCCACACCTGGCGGACCGCCGCCAACTCCGCGGCCTATCTGCTCGGCTCCCTGAAGCCGCACATGAGGATCCTGGACATCGGCTGCGGACCGGGCACCATCACCGCCGACCTCGCGGCACTGGTCCCAAAAGGGCAGGTCACCGGCGTCGACCACGCGCCGGGCATCCTGGACCAGGCCCGTGCCACGGCAGCCGAACGCGGCCTGGGCAACGTCGACTTCGCGGTCGCGGACGTACACGCCCTGGACTTCCCCGACGACACGTTCTGCGTGGTGCACGCGCACCAGGTGCTTCAGCACGTCGGCGACCCGGTGCAGGCGCTGCGCGAGATGAAGCGGGTCACGAAGCCGACCGGGTTCATCGCGGTCCGCGACTCCGACTACGCGGCCATGACCTGGTACCCGGTGTCCCAAGGGATGGACGACTGGCTGGACCTGTACCGGCGGGTGGCCCGCGCCAACGGCGGCGAGCCGGACGCCGGCCGGCGGCTGAAGTCCTGGGCGCTGCGCGCCGGGCTGAGCGACATCACGGCGACGTCCAGCACCTGGACCTTCTCCACTCCCGAGGAGCGGGCGTGGTGGAGCGGGCTGTGGGCGGACCGGACGGTGGCGTCGGCGTACGCCGGCCGGGCCACCGAGGGCGGCCACGCCACCATGGAGCAACTGCGGGCCGTGTCCGACGCCTGGCGGGAATGGGGCGCCCGGGAGGACGGCTGGTTCGGTGTGCTGCACGGAGAGATCCTGTGCCGGAAGGCCGCCTGACCCTCTGCCGGCGGCTCACCCGGCGAGCTGAACCGGTGACGTCACTGCCGGGGAAGCAGCGGTCCCAGCGGTCCGAGGTCCAGATTCAGGTCCTCGGGCCGCAGCCCGTACCGGTCGCGCAGTTCGGCCATCCGGTCCTCCAGGAGCATGAGCGTGAGCCCGATCCGCTCCTCCTGGTCCTCCGTGAGGTCCCCGGTGTCGAAGCGGCGCAGCGCCTGGCGCTCCATGAGCTGGCGCAGCAGCTCGACGACGGTCAGCACCAGCTTGACCAGGTCGCGTTCGACGGTGTCGGGGTCCAGGTCCATCCGGTTGTTCCGGGCGGTCACGTCAGCTCTCCCAAGGTGATGGCACTTGCTCGTTGACCGAGCTGATCAGCGCGTTCAGGTCGATGCGGACGAGGTCGACGTCCGCGATGCGCAGCGTGATGTCCCCCGTGACGACCACCCCGCCGGCCAGCAGCCGGTCGAGCAGGTCCACGAGGGCGATGATCTCACGGCGTTCGACTACGGTCATGGCCGCTCCCCCGTGTCATGGACGTTCTCGACCTCCTCGACGAAGGAATACGCCGCCCACGGTCCGGTGAGTTCGACGCGCATTCCCGGTACGTCGTCCTTCGTGCGGTCCACCACTTCCACGAATTCCTCGGAATGGCCGCGCGGCACCAGATAGGCGGCGTTGAGCACATTCTGTCCGGAGGCGCCGGAAAGGGCGGAATTCTGCGGGGCGTGCAGCCGTGAATCCTCGGCGTACCCGGAAAGCGTCGTGTGCAGCCGGCTCGCGAACTGCTCGGCCCGCTCCCACATGTTCTCGTGCGCCCGCGCGTGCATGCGCCGCCGGCGCAGGTAGTCACGGCCCGACGCCGGCTTCCCCGCCGGCTGCTCCGCCGGTTCGGACTGCTCCGGCGGCTCGTTCTCGGCGTACACCTTGACGCCCCATTCGACCCGGCCGTCGAGCCGGTCCAGGGTGCGACGGAAGGCGTCCTCGCGCGCCTCCATCATGACGCGTACGCCGCTGTCGTCCCGGAAGACCGTGCCCAGCCGCAGGGGCAGCGGCGTGGTGACGGCGGTGAGCGCGTCGATCACGCCCTGGTGGGCGCGGGCGGTGCCGGTGAGCCAGTCCAGGTCCTCGAGATGCTGCCGGAGCGGGGCTTCGGCGAAGTCCCGCTCCGGCACGTGGCTGACGACGGCGACGAGACCGCGGTGGTTCAGCATTCTGGGCGGGTCGCCCGCCACCCCCGTCAGCTGGGCCTGCAGCGCCGCGTCGAAGGGACGGCAGACGGCGTAGACGTACCGCAGTCCGGTCATGATCCCTCCTCCTTGGCGCGGGTGCGGCCGGACTCCAGTTCGGGTTCCGGCTCCAGCCGGGCCAGCCGCTCCCGCAACTCGGCGTTCTCACGGGCGAGTTCGTCGCGGCGGGCACCGGAGGACAGCGCCGGGTCGGTCTCCCACCAGTCGATGCCCATCTCCTTGGCCTTGTCGACGGAGGCGACGATCAGCCGCAGTTTGATCGTGAGGAGTTCGATGTCGAGCAGGTTGATCCGGATGTCACCGGCGATCACTATCCCCTTGTCGAGCACCCGCTCGAGGATGTCGGCGAGGTTGGCGCCGCCGCTGTGTCCGTAGGGATCAGGCAGCCTGCTGGGCGTGCTCATCGACGGCTCCCGCCTCCGGCGTACTCGTACTCTTCCTCATCCTCTTCCTCGTACTCGTCCTCCGGCTCCTCCTCGTCGGCCTCCTCCTCGGGCTCCTCCTCTTCCTCGTCCCGGGGCTGCTCGTCCTCGTCGTACTCCTCCTCGGGCTCCTCGTCCTCTTCCTCCTCGTCGCGAGGCTCTTCGTCCTCGTCGTACTCGTCGGTCTCCTCGTCGCCCTCGTCCGCCGAATCAGCGGACTCCTCCTGGGAGTTCTCCTCCTCCTCGGCGACCGCGTCCTCGTGGCTCTTGACGACCTCGCCGTCGCGGATCTCGCCTCGCCAGCTGTCCTGCGCCTCGCCCTTGAGGGTGATGAAGCGGACGTAGTTCTTGAGGTCGAGCCGGGCCCGGCGGCCCTGGGCGCGCCAGATGTTGCCGGTCTTCTCGAACAGACCCTTGGGGTAGTACTCGATGACCAGCAGGACGCGGGTGAGGTTGTCGCCGAGCGGGTGGAAGGAGACGACACCCTTCGTCGTGCCCTTGGCGCCCTCCGACGTCCACAGGATCCGGTCGTCGGGAATCTGCTCGGTGGTCTTCGCCTTCCAGCTCCGGTTGGACCAGAAGATCTTCATCTGCCAGTCGGACTGCGTGTCGTCGGCGCGGTTCGCGCTCTTGACGCCCTTGGCGAAGGTGCTGAAGTCCTGGTACTGGGTCCACTGGTCGTAGGCCGTGCGCAGATCCACGCCGACGTCGATGGACTCGATGATGACGGTGGGCTTCTTGCCCGCGCCGCCCTTGCGCTTGCCCTTGCCGCCGCCCAGGTTCTTCAGGGCGCCCACGACGTTGTCCTTGGCCTTGGAGGCACCCAGTTCCAGTGCCGAGCGCAGGGGGCCCTTGCCCTCGGCCATCTTGCGGCCGCCGTCGAGTGCCAGCTTGGCGAAGCCTGGGCTGTTGCCCTCGGCTATGTCGTTCAGCTTGCCGGTGGTCTCGCCGAGTTTGCGTCCGACGCCGGTGAGCAGCTTGGTCGCCTGTGCGGCCAGATATTCCTGCACCTCGGCCTTGAGCCGGTCGGCGGCCTCGCTGCCCGCCAGTCCGCTCAGCGGTCCTGCTCCGTCCTTGGCGCTGCCTGCCGCCTTCGACGCGGATCCCAGTGCTTCGGTCATCACTCACCGCCTCCCTTCGGCAGACGGCCGCGCGCCGAGCGGGCGCCGCCCCTGGCCGTCTTGCGCGCCGTCGTCTTCTTGGCGGCGGACTTCTTCGCCGTCGTCTGCTTGCCCGCGGTCTTCTTGGCCGGAGCCTTCTTCGCGGGGGCCTTCTTCGCGGGAGCCCGCTTGGCGGCCTTCTTCGCCGGAGCCTTCTTCGCCGGAGCCCGCTTGGCGGCCCGCTTCGCCGGCCGCTTGTCCTCGGCCTCCGGCTCGTCGTCCTCGGAGCCCTCGTCCTCCGGCTCGCCGTCCTCGGAAGCCTCGTCCTCCGGCTCGCCGTCCTCGGAAGCCTCGTCCTCGGGCCCCTCGTCCTCGGAGCCCTCGTTCTCGGGTTCCTCGTCCTCCGGCTCCTCGTCGTCGTACTCCTCCCGGGGCTCCTCCTCGGTGTCCTCCGGCTCCTCGCCCTCTTCCTCGTCGTCGGAGAGGAGGCCGGAGGCCTTTCCCGCGACGCCCGAGAGCTCGTCACGGACCTCGGCGGTACGCCCGTGCAGGCGGTCGGCGAGCGCGCTCATCTGCCGCTCCACCATCGCCCCGGAGGCCGCCTTGCCCACGCCGCGCAGGTCCTCGCGCAGCTGGTCCCCGATCTCCTTGAACTGCGGGTTGTTCTGCAGCTGCTGGGAAGCCAGGTCCGCGAGCATCCGCGGGCTGAGGTGCATCCGCTTGCCGGCCACGAGCGTGCCCAGCGCGAACGCCATCTTCATCTTTTTCGTACGCCCCAGGAGATATCCGGCCCCTACCGCGAGGCCCAGTCCCACTCGGTTCATAGTGCCGTCCCGTCGCCTGTTGCCCCGCCTGAGCGCAGGCCGATCTCCAGTCGGTCCAGGAGTTCGTCCTCACGTTGGTCGAACTCCTCCTCGCTGATCTCGCCGGCCTCCAACTGCTCCTCGAGACGGGCGAGTTCGGCCCTCACTGTGGCGGGGTCGTAGTAGATCCGTTCCGCCTCGCGCAGTACCTGTCCGATCACCCAGCCGCTGCCGCGTACCGGGGCGAAGGGCAACAGGACCACTTCCTTGATCAGTCCCACGTGGCTCACTCCTGAGCGACGCCCTGACCCGCTCCGCCGATCGCGTGCTCCGCCGAGTCGGGCTCGACGAAGCTGTAGGGCGGCAACGGGCCGTTGACGCGCAGTTCGATGTGCGTATGGCCCTTGCGGAACTCCTCCACCGCACCCAGGAACTGCTCGGCAGTCCCGCGGTCCACGAGGAAGGAAAGATTGGCCAGCCACCCGCTGGACTCCGGGCCCACGCTGATGTCGGCGGCGGTCGGTTCCAGAGTGCGCCGCAGTTCGGCCCCATCCTCGATCTCGCGCGCCTGCACGGCGGCCACGACCATCTCGCCGAGCCGCAGCCGGTCGTCGTAACTCCCTCCGCCCGACTGCCGGTTGGCCTCGGTCATGGAGCGGACCTCGGGGTTCTCGGCCATCACACGGTGCAGGACGGCGTCTTCCTGGTGTGTGGCCTTGACGTTGTACTCGACCTTGCCGTCCAGCGCCCTGAGGCGCTCCTTGTAGTGGTCGGCGCGGTCCGCGAGCACGCCCGTGACCGCGTCGTCACCCTCCGCGACGCTGCCGAACCGCATGGGCAGCACGACGGCCGCCGCGCCCGCCTCGGCGAGCACGTTCTGGTGGGCGAGCAGGTCCTTGCGCTTGGGCCGCAGCCCCTCGGGGGCGTCGCTCACGACGGCCGCGAGGTCGCCCTCCTTGAGGATGCGCACCGGGCGCGGCGGGTCGCCGACACCCCCCATACCCTCGGGAAGCGCCGGGTGGGAGCTCTCGGTGATGCCGTAGACGTACGTACTCACTCCGACTCCTCCCTCCTGCGCGAGGACGTGGACTTACGGGCGCGCGGACGGGACTCGGTCTCCTTCTCGCGGCCCTCTCCACGTGCCTCCTTGAAGGCGCCGGAGATGGTCTCCGCGGCTCCGGAGAGTGCGCCCTTGGACTTGCCGCGGGCACCGGATTCGGTGACCTCGCCGACGATTTCGGGCAGGCCGGGGCTCTTGTTGGGGCCGGACTCGAGGTCGAGGCGGTTGCACGCCTCGGCGAAGCGCAGATAGGTGTCGACGCTGGCCACGACGACACGCACATCTATCTTGAGGATCTCGATGCCGACCAGGGAGACCCGCACGAAGGCGTCGATGACGAGACCCCTGTCGAGGACGAGTTCCAGAACGTCGTAGAGACCGCTGGAGCCGCCTCCACCGCCGGTCTGCTGTGCCGGGACAACGGTCATATCGACCGTTCCTCCTTTTCTGTATGAGTGGCGGGACGGCGGCCTAGCGGCCGCCGCCTCTGCGTGCGTCGGAACGCCCGCGTTCGTACCGGCGTACGCGCCGGTAACCGGTCAGCTGCCCCTCGGAGTCGAGGTCGACCTGATAGCTCGCCATCAGGCTCATCGTGTCCGGCACACGTGCCAGCTCGAGGACCTCGACCTCCAACGACCAGCCGTCCTCCGTCTGTTCGAAGGACGACACGGTCTCGGCGGCCATGCCGGTCAGCTCCGTGAGCTGACCGCGCGCATCGCGCAGGATCTCCATGGGGCTCGGCCGCTTTTCCGCCACGCCGTTTCCTTTGTCCGAATTCCGAGACTTCTGCGAATTCTCTGGATCTTGTGAGTTTTTGGTGTTGGACATGGCCACCTCTTGCTTGCGGGTGGCCGCTATGTCGGCGGTCAAACATTCACGCGGCACGCAACGCGTCCAGCCTGCGGCGGGCAGGCCCGAGAGCGCGGCCGCGGCCCATGACGCCGTCCCAGGGGTCGGACCGGGCCTGTGCCACGGCGTCGGCGATGGTCCAGCGGCGGGCGTGCAGGGCCGGGTCGTCCAGCTGGGACCAGGCGATCGGGGTGGCCACCGGGGCGCCGGGACGGACCCGGACGGTGAGCGGCGCGACCGCGGTCTGCGCATAGGCGTTGCGGCCGATGTCGAGGTAGAGCCGGTCACCGCGCTCCTTCTTGCGGGCGGCGGTGGTGAGCCGGTCGGGATGCGCCCCGGCCAGGGTGTCGGCGACGTCCCGGGCGAAGGCGCGGACCTCGTCGAAGTCGTGGTGCCCGTTCAGCGGCACGACCACGTGCAGCCCGCGCGAACCGGTGGTCATCAGCCCCGACGGCAGATTCAGCTCCCCGAGCAGGTCGCCGAGCAGGGAGGCCGCCTCGCGCACCGCCTCGAAGTCGTCCCCGGCCGGGTCGAGGTCGAAGACCATGCGGTCGGGCCGCTCGAGACTCCCGACGCGGGACAGCCAGCGGTGCAGGGTGACGGCGGCCTGGTCGGCGAGATAGAGCAGGGTGGGGGCGTCCTCGCACACGGTGTGGCAGACCGTGCCGCCCTCCTTGGTGACCTCGACCCGCGTGATCCACTCCGGGTAGCTCTCCGGGGTGTTCTTCTGCATGAAGCGCGGGCCGCCGAGCCCGTCCGGATGCCGCTCCAGCATCAGTGGGCGGCCGCGCAGATGGGGCAGCATCAGGGGCGCGGCGGACCGGTAGTAGTCGGCCAGGTCGCCCTTGGTGTACTCCTTCGCGTCGCCCTCCGCCGGGAAGAGCACCTTGCCGGTCCGGTGGACCCGAACCGTGCGGCGCCCGGCCCGCACGGTGCGTACGTCATCGTCACTCACCGCACGACCGCCTCCTCGACCAGCAGCTTCCCGGCTGCGGCGATCGCCTCGGCGTCGATGCCGGCCGCGTGCAGCTGCTCCTTGGGGGAGGCCGAGCCGGGCATCGTACGGACGGCCAGGCGCACCAGCCGCGGCACGGGCCGCCCGTCGAGGAACGCGTCCAGGACGGCGTCGCCGATGCCGCCCTCCTCGTGGTGGTCCTCCACGGTGATCAGGCAGCCGGTGTCCTCGGCGGCCGTGCGCAGGGTCTCCCGGTCGACGGGCTTGACCGAGTAGAGGTCGATCACTCGGGCCTGGATGCCGTCGCGGGCCAGCGCGTCGGCGGCGGCCAGCGCCTCGGGCACGGTGACGCCCGCGGCGACCAGGGTCAGCCGGTCGCCGGACGAGGAGCGCAGCACCTTGCTGCCGCCGATGGGGAACTCCTCGTCGGGGCCGTAGATCACCTTGCTCTCGCCGCGCGAGGTGCGCAGGTACCGGATGCCCTCGCAGCCGGCCATCGCGGCGACGAGCTGCGCGGTCTGGTTGGCGTCGCACGGGTACAGCACGGTCGAGCCGTACACGGCACGCATCATCGCCAGGTCCTCCACGCCCATCTGGGAGGGGCCGTCCTGGCCGATGGCGATGCCCGCGTGGCTGCCGACGAGGTTGATGCCGGCGCCGCTGACGGACGCCATGCGCACGAAGTCGTAGGCGCGGGTCAGGAACGCCGCGAACGTGCCGGCGTAGGGGACCCAGCCGCGGGAGGCGAGTCCCACGGCCGCCGCGACCATCTGCTGCTCGGCGATGTAGCACTCGAAGTACCGCTCGGGGTGCTCCTTGGCGAAGAACTCGGACCGGGTGGAGTCGCCGACCTCGCCGTCGAGGACGACGACGTCGCCGCGTCCGCCGCCGAGGGCGGCCAGCGCCTCCCCGTAGGCGTTACGGGTGGCGACCTCATCTCCCTTGTCGTAGCGGGGCAGTTCGACGTGCCCGGCGCGTACGGCGTGCAGCATGCGGGCGGCGGGCGGCTCCTGCACCCGGACGCGGAGGTCGCGCCGGCCGCCGAGTTCGGCGATCGCCTCGTCGGCGTCCGGCAGGGGCTTGCCGTGCAGTCCCTCGCGGTCCTGGACGGCCTCGACGCCCTTGCCCTTGAGGGTGCGGGCGATGATCGCGGTCGGCTGTCCGGTGGTGGACAGCGCCTCGCCGTACGCCCGGTCGATCGCGTCCACGTCGTGCCCGTCCACCTCGATCGTGTGCCAGCCGAAGGCCTGGAAGCGGCGGGCGTAGGCGTCGAGGTCGTGCCCGTGCCGGGTCGGGCCGCGCTGGCCGAGGCGGTTGACGTCGACGATCGCGGTGAGGTTGTCGAGACGCTCGTACGCGGCCTGCTCGGCGGCCTCCCAGATGGAGCCCTCGGCCATCTCGCTGTCGCCGCACAGCACCCACACGCGGTATCCGGACTGGTCAAGCCGCTTGCCGGACAGCGCGATGCCTACGCCGACGGGGAGCCCCTGGCCGAGCGAGCCGGTGGCCGTCTCGACCCACGGCAGCCTGCGCGGCGTCGGATGCCCTTCGAGTCGGCTGCCCAGCTTGCGGAAGGTGAGCAGCTCCTCGTCGTCGATGGCGCCGGCCGCCTTGTACGCGGCGTAGAGCAGGGGCGAGGCGTGTCCCTTGGACAGGACGAAGCGGTCGTTGCCGGGGTGGGCGGGCCGCTCGAAGTCGTAACGGAGATGGTGCGCGAGCAGAACGGCCATCAGGTCCGCGGCAGACATCGAGGACGTCGGATGCCCGGACCCCGCGGCCTGCGCCGCACGCACCCCGTCCACACGCAACTGCTGCGCGAGCTCGACGAGTTCATCGGTGTTCATGAGTCTCCCTCCGCGGGTATGTCGGTACGCCGGACGGGGCCGGGGGGTTCGGCCGGCTCAGCGCCCGGGAGTTTTTTGGCGGGGGTGGTGCCGCCGGGGTGATTCTTGGCGGGGGTGGTGCCGCCGGGGTGATTCTTGGCGGGGGTGGCGCGCGGTTGGTGCTTGGCGGGTGCGCCACCGGAAGAGTTCTTGGCGGGTGCGCCACCGGAAGGGTTCTTGGCGGAGGCGCCTCCGGGGTGGGGCTTGGCGGGGGCGTCGCCGGGCGGGGGCTTGGCAGGTGCGCCAGCGGGGTGGGGCTTGCCGGAAGCGCCGCCGGGCGGGGGCTTGGCAGGTGCGCCAGCGGGGTGGGGCTTGCCGGAAGCGCCGCCGGGCGGGGGCTTGGCAGGTGCGCCACCGGGGTTGCTCGTCGCGGGTGCGCCGCCCTCGGGCTGGTTCTTCGCGGGCTCACCGCCCGGCTGCCTCTTCGCGGACTCCCCACCCGGCTGCTCCTTCGCCGGCTCCCCGCCCGGCTGCCTCTTCGCGGACTCACCGCCCGGCTGCTCCTTCGCCGGCTCCCCGCCCGGCTGCCTCTTCGCGGACTCCCCACCCGGCCGCTTCTTCGCGGGCTCCCCACCCGGCTGCTTCTTCTCCGGTTCGCCACTAGGCTGCTGCCTGGCAGCTTCGGCGTCCGGCCGCCTCTTCGAGGGCTCAACGCCAAGCTGCTCCTTCCCAGCCTCCGCGCTCTGTCGGCTCTTCGCGGGCTCGCCACCGGATTGTTTCTTCGCGGCGTCGCCGCCCGGCGACTTGGTCGCAGCCGCGGCTCCCCCTTCCTCCTTCTCAACCTCGGCGTCCGCCTCCTTCTCGGCGGCCTCAACGCCCGCCTGCTTCTTGGCCTTTCTGCCACCCGAGCGGCGTTTCGCGGCCTGCCCGCCCGTCTGCTTCTTCGTGGTCCCATCGCCCGCGCGGCTCTTCGCCGACCTGCCGCCGGGCCGGTCCTTCGAAGGCTCCGTACCCGACCGGCTGGTTGCGGACTCCGTGCCCAACCGGCTCTCCGCAGGCCCCGTACCCGACCGGCTGGTTGCGGACTCCCCGCCGGGCGGGCTCTCAGCAAACTCGGCGCCCGACGGGCTCTTCCCGGGCTCCCCGGCGTCAGCCGGGCTCTCCGCAGGCTCGCCGCCGGGCGGACTCACCGCCCCCTCCCCCTCCGGTACCCGGGCCAGTTCCGGTGATGCGGTGTCCAGGGGGACCGACCAGGAGCGTACGAGGCCCAACTGGACGCCCTGGCGGGGCAGTACGGCGTCGAGGAGCCAGTCCGCGGCGACACGTATGCGGTTGGCGGGCATCGCCGCGAGGTGGTATCCGCGGGTGACCGCGCCGGCGAGCACGTCGGGCAGATGGATGCCGAGCGGGTTGGCGGCAGCCTTCGTGCCGCCCAGGTCGACGACGAAGCCCAGGTCGCGATGACTGTAGGTGCGCCGCTCTCCGGCGCCCAGGGACGCGGCGACGTTCTGCGCCACGACCTTGCCGTGCCGCCAGGCGTGCTGCGCGGTCATCGGCGTGTACTTCCCCGGGTCGTTCAGATCCGGCACCGCGGCGGCGTCACCGCACGCGAACACCTCCGGCCGCCCCGGCAGTTGGAGGTGCGGATCGACGAGCAGCCGCCCCCGCTCCAGCGGCTGCCCAATGCTCTCGACCAGCGGATCAGGCCGCACCCCGACGCACCACACGAGCGTGCGGGTTTCGACGAACTCGCCGTCGCTCAGCAGCACTCCGTCATGCGTGGCCTCCTTCACGGAGGTACCCATGCGCACCTCGACCCCGCGCTCCCGCAGCACCCGGTCGGCGGTGCGCGAGAGCCGCTCGTCCAGTTCGGGCAGGACGCGCGGCGCGATGTCGAGCAGCAGCCAGCGCGGCCGCATACCGTGCCGCAGCGGGTGCTTGCGGACCTGCGCCTCGGTGTACCGCTGCCCCTGCGCCGCGACCTCGGTGCCGGTGTAGCCCGCGCCCACCACCACGAACGTGCACCGGGCGGCGCAGCTCCGCGGGTCGTCGGCGACCGCGGCGAGCTCCACCTGCCGGGTGACGTGGTCGCGCAGGTACAGCGCCTCGGGCAGCCCCCTGAACCCGTGCGCGTGCTCGGCGACCCCCGGGATCGGCAGCAGCTTGTTGACGCTGCCGACGGCCAGCACGAGCCGGTCGTAGGGCAGCGTGCCGCGCCCGCCCTCGGGGTCGGTGTAGTGCACGACGCGCCCGTCGAGGTCGACGGAGTCCGCCTGCCCGAGCACCGGCCGGACGTGCGGCAGGGTACCGGACAGGGAGACCGCCACCCGGCGCGGTTCCAGGATCCCGGCGGCGACCTGGGGCAGCAGGGGCAGATACAGGAAGTAGTCGGTCGGGTTCAGCAGGGTGATGTCGGCCTTGCCCCGTGCCAGCCGCGAGAGGTCACGGGCAGTGCGGTACCCGGCGAAGCCGGCACCGACGATCACGATGCGGGGTCGAGCCACGGTTCGCCTCCGGCGCTGTCGCGTACGTCGTGCGGAGCCTTCCGCGTCCCCCTGGTCAGGGCGCCCAAACTGGTCACAGCACCCGAAGGTGGACCGGTTGCCGCCGCGGGCGCCGGGTACCCGGACGGCGTCCGCTCGGACCCGAACCCACCGGAGGTGCCCCCCATGCCCGAGTACGGCTATTTCCTCTCCTGTGAGGAGTTCGGTCCAGCGGACCTCGTCGAGCAGGCGAGGATGGCCGAGCAGGCCGGATTCCGGTCGCTGTGGATCTCGGACCACTACCACCCCTGGAACGACGCGCAGGGCCAGAGTGCCTTCGTGTGGTCCGTGATCGGCGCGCTCTCGGAGGCGGTGTCGCTGCCGATCGAGACGGCGGTCACCTGCCCGACCGTGCGGATCCACCCGGCGGTGGTGGCGCAGGCCGCGGCGACCACGGCCGTGATGACGAACGGCCGCTTCCGGCTCGGCGTGGGCACGGGCGAGGCGCTCAACGAGCACGTCCTCGGGCACGTCTGGCCGCCCGCGACCGTCCGCATGGAGATGCTGGAGGAGTCGATCCAGATCATGCGCCGGCTGTTCACCGGCGAGGAGGTCACCCACTACGGCACGCACTACAAGGTGGAAAACGCCCGCCTCTACACGATCCCCGACGAGCCCGTGCCGATCGACATCTCCGGCTTCGGCCCGGCCGCCACGAAACTCGCGGCCCGCGTGGGCGACGGTTACATCACGATGATGCCCGAGGAGCCGATGGTGGAGCAGTTCCGCAAGGGCGGCGGGGGCGGCAAGCCCGTCAGCGGCGGCACGAAGGTCTGCTACGGCACTGACCGCGAGGAGGCCCTGCGCACCGTCCGCAACCGGTGGTTCAACCAGTTCCTGCCGGGCGAGATGAGCCAGATCCTGCCCTCGCCGAAACACTTCGAGCAGCTGGAGCCGCTGGTCACCGAGGAGATGGTGCGCGAGAACGCGGTGTGCGGGGACGACGTCGACGAACACGTCTCGGCCCTCACCGCCTTCGCCGACGCCGGCTTCGACCGGGTCTACGTCAACCAGATCGGACCGGACCAGCGCGGCTTCTTCGACTTCTACCGTACGAAGGTGCTGCCGCAGCTCCAGCAGTCCTGAAGGAGCGCCGATGAAACTGCACCGTCCCGTCGTGTCCGTGTACACCGTGCCGACCGACGCACCCGAGGCGGACGGCACACTGGCCTGGTCGTCCACGACGATGGTGATCGCGGAGGTGACGGCGGACGAGACGACCGGCACGGGCTGGACGTACGGTCCCCCGGCGGTCGGGGAGTTCGTCCGCGACCAGCTCGCCCCGCTGCTGGAGGGCCGCAGCGCCCTCGACATCCCCGCCGCCCACGACGCGATGTGCCGCGCGGTGCGCAACGCGGGCCGCCCCGGGGTCGCCGCGTGCGCCGTCTCCGCCGTCGACATCGCCCTGTGGGACCTCAAGGCCCGCCTGCTCGAACTCCCCCTGGCCCGCCTGCTCGGCGTGTGCCGCGAGGAGGTCCCGGTCTACGGCAGCGGCGGCTTCACGACGTACCACGACACGCATCTGGCCGCGCAGCTCAACGGCTGGGTGCACGGGCAGCACATCCCGCGCGTCAAGATCAAGATCGGGGAGAGCTGGGGCCGGGAGGTCTCGCGCGACCTGGCCCGGGTCCGCGCGGCTCGCCAAGTCATCGGCCCAGAGGCCGAGTTGTACGTCGACGCCAACGGCGCTTACACCCGCAAGCAGGCGATACGGGTCGGCCGGGCGCTGGCCGAGCTGGGGGTCGGCTGGTTCGAGGAGCCGGTCTCCTCGGACGACCTGACGGGCCTCAGGCTGGTCCGCGACGCGCTGGTGTGCGACGTGGCCGCCGGCGAGTACGGCTACGACCTGCCGTACTTCGCCCGCATGATCACGGCGGGCGCCGTCGACTGCCTGCAGGCCGACGCGACCCGCTGCGGCGGCCTGACGGAGTTCCTGCGCGCCGCCGCGCTGGCGCAGGCGCACGGCCTGGAGATCTCCGCCCACTGCGCCCCGCACGTCCACGCCGCGGCGGCCGCCTCGGTCCCCAACTTCCGCCACATCGAGTGGTTCCACGACCACGTGCGCATCGAGGACATGTTCTTCGACGGGGCGCTGGACCCGACGGGCGGCACGGTACGGCCGCTGACCGGCCTCGGGCACGGTCTGACGCTGCGGACGGACGACGTGGAGGAGTACCAGGTGGCCTAGCGGGTCCGGCGGCACGCGCGCCCGAGCCGTGAGGGCCCGGCCGGTTTCCCGGCCGGGCCCTCACGGCTCGGAGTGGTTCAGGCCCGCACCTTGCGGGCCAGCCTGCCTGCCGCCAGCACTCCGGCCCCGACGGTGAGGGCCGTCCCGACCCGGCCGCGGTTGCGGGACATCCAGTCCTGGGCGCTGCCGTCGTGCGACTCCTCGTCGAAGCGGCCGTGCGCCCCGAAGTCCCGCCCGTGCGGTCCGTCCGCCGGGCTCCACAGATTGCCGAGCTCGCCGTGCTCGCCCTTGTCCTGCTGGGCGTCGAAGCCGGTGCGGGCGAGATAGCGGTCCAGCAGCCCGGGGACGACCGCGTTGGCGACCAGCGTGCCCACCGTCGAGCCGCCGACCCAGTACTCCCGCCGCCGCGCATGGGACGCCGCGTGCACGACCGCCCGGGCCGCGACCTCCGGCTGGTACACCGGCGCGACGGGCCGGGCCCGCCCCGGCATCCGGCTCAGCACCCAGTCGAACTGCGGGGTGTTCATCGCCGGCAGCTGCACCATCGTCGTACGCACCCCGGTGCCCGAGTGCAGCAGCTCGCACCGCAGCGACTCGTTGAACCCCTGGATCGCGTGCTTGGCCCCGCAGTACGCCGACTGCAGCGGAATCCCGCGGTAGGCGAGCGCGGAGCCGACCTGCACGATCGTGCCCCGGTCCCGCGGCAGCATGTGGTGCAGCGCGGCCCGGGTGCCGAACACGCAGCCCAGATACGTCACTTCGGTGACCCGGCGGAACTCGTCCGGGGTGACCTCGGTGAACGGTGCGAAGACTCCGGAGAAGGCGTTGTTGACCCATACGTCGATGTGCCCGAAGGTGTCGACGACCTGCTGGGCCGCGTCCTGCACGGCCTTGGCGTCGGCCATGTCCACGGGGACGACCAGGGCCTCGCCCCCGGATCGCTGCACCTCGTCAGCGGCCGCGGCGAGGCCTTCCCGCCCCCGGGCCAGCAGGGCGACCCGGTCGCCACGGGCGGCGAAGGCCTGGGCCGTGGCCCGCCCCACGCCGCCGCTGGCTCCGGTCACCACCACGGCCCTGCGGTGCTTGAGCTCCGGTCCGCTTCCACGCTTGCGCACTCGGCATCACGCCCGGTGGTGCGGCTGCTCGGGGTCGGTCTCGTCGCCGCGCGGCGCCGTCGTCCCGGTACCGTCGGGCGTGGCCGAGCCCGCCGTGGGCGCGACCGGCGGCACCGGCGGGTACAGCGTGCCCGCACCGGCCCCGGACGGGGGAGACGCGGGCGCCGAGCCGCCGACGACACGGTCGCCCTGGCCCGCGCCCGCCGCGAGGTGGGCGTCGCCTGCGGGGGTGGGCCGGGACGCGTGCGGCCGGGCCGCGCTGCGCAGGACGTAGGCGGCGACGCCCAGGATCGCCGCGGTGATGAGTGCGGCGGCCCAGTCGGGCAGTCCGATCGCCAGGGCCAGGCCCACGGTGAGCGCCACGGCCGCGCCCGCGTACAGGGCGACGGCTCCTGACGCTGCGTACAGCATCGCCGTACGACGCTGCTTGCGAGTCTGTTCGCGCAGTTCGTCACGCACGGCATCGCGCGCCACCTGCGCCAGCTCGTCGACCAGGTGCTTGTCCAGATGCTCCAGATGCTCCAAGCCTTCCATGGGTCGCGGGTACCCGTACAGGCGTACGCATAACGTGCTCCGGCACGCCGGGAGGGCGCCGGGCCGGCCAGGAGAAGGCCGATCGACCGAAACGATCACGTTCCCCGGTCGCCCCAACTAGGCTCGTCGCATGGACATTCTGGGAGCCACGCTGCGCATCTGCGTCGACGACCTGGAGACCGCGGTCCCGTTCTACGAACGGCTCGCGGGCGGCCAGGCCCTCCGCTTCGAACGCGGCGGCGTCCAGGTGGCCGCTGTCGGCTGCTTCCTGCTGATGAGCGGGCCCGAGGCCGAGATCGAGGTGCTGCGCAAGGTCGCCGCGACGATCGCCGTCAAGGACGTCGAGGAGGCCCACCGGGTGCTCACCGAGCTCGGCGCGCACATCGTCGCCGGCCCGGTGGCGACACCGGTGGGCCGCAACCTGATCGCCATGCACCCGGACGGTGCGGTGTACGAGTACGTGGACCGCAACTCGTAGACCTCTCAGGACTCGGGGGGCCGCATCCTGAAGTCGTAGTGCGCGGGGAGCGGTTCGTCGGCCAGCCGTGCCCACAGCCGGCTGATGACCTCCGCGCCCTCGCGCAGGTCCGCCACCTCGAAGCCGGCCCGGAAGACGTCCCGTGCGTCCTCCTGCCGCCCCTCCGCGAGCAGCAACTGGGCCTCCAGCAGCCGGAACCGGCCACGCTCACGGGTGGCCGGGTGCAGCCGCTCCCAGACGGCGCGCGCCTGGTCCGTGCGGCGCGCGGCGAGCAGGGTCTCGATCGCCTCGCGGCCGAGTGCGGCCGTCGCCGCCGTCCACCGGTCCCCGTTGTCGCGCCGTTCCTGGCACAGGTCGTCGAAGGCGTCGGTGTAGCGGTCCGCGGCCCGCTCGTGGTTGCCGGCCTCCCGGTCGGCGACGGCCAGGCAGCGCAGCAACGGCCAGAGGGACGGCGCCAGTTCGAGCGCCCGCTCCCAGCTGCGCACCGCCTGCGCAAGGTCGCCGGCGTGCCACTGGGCCACGCCCAGGTGGTACTCGGTGAGCGGGGTCGCGGGCGCGGTCTCCAGCATGTCCCGCCAGTGCGGGGCGACCAGCGTCTCGCCGGGCGGCCGCACCCGGCGCGGCTCGGGCAGGGCACCGGCGCGCAGCAGGTGCATCCAGGGCTCCTGGGGCTCGCCGAGCGTGCTCTCGTCGAAGGGCGTGCCGGGCAGCTTGAGGCCGGCGCGCAGCACTTCGAGCGCTCCCCAGCCGCAGCCGGTGGCGAGGATCTCGCCGGGTTCGGTGTCGGCGTGCGGGGCCCAGGCGGCGTGGGCGGCGTCGACGCCGGCGCGCGGCAGCGCGGCCTCCAGCCGGGCCTCGGCCCCGTCCACGACGGCCGCCCAGGAGGAACCCTCGGGCGCCGCCTCCAGCGGCCCGTACGCCTCCAACCAGCTCACCTCGCTCTCCGCCTCCAGCCGCACATGCTCCAGCTGGGTACGGGCGAGCCCCGCCTGGATCTCGCAGTAACCCCCGGTGCCCGGTTCGGTGAGCCAGTCCTGCCAGCGCCGCCCGCCGCCTCCGGTGCCCCAGACGAACAGCTTGCGGCCGCGCAGCCCGTCGGTGGACGTCTGCACCAGCCCGTGCCCGTCGGCGTCGAGGGCGGCGATCCAGCGGCGCCGGTCCTCGGGCAGCTCGTAGAAGTAGTCGGCGGCGTACGGGCTGTTGAGGGGATACGTGCGGTCGATGCCCTGGTACGACGGCACGGGCACGCGGCGCAGCCGGTGCTCGTAGCCGAAGTACCAGGCCTCCTCGGCGGGCGCGAGGACCCGGCGCTCCTCCGGCACGGCGATGTTGGACCACCAGTAGACCGGCACCGGCCGCTCGTGCGGGTTGCGGATGCGGACGCCGACGTGCAGGAAATCGGAGTGCCTCGGCAACCACAGGTCGATCTGGAAGGGCAGGTCGCGCAGCCGCTCCCACTCCCACAGGCGGAGCATCTCGCCGCCGTCGGGTGCGGGGACGCGGGCGGCGTGCAGCGGGGCGCAGGACAGGGTGGTGTGGCCGGTGGCGCCGATGTTCCACTCGATACCACCGGAGTACCAGGCGCCGTTGAGCGCGAAGTTGGCGGGCTGGAACACGGGGTTGCGGTAGAGGAGTTCGCGGCCGGTCGGCTTGTGCAGGAGGGAGGCGACCCGGCCGCCGAGGCCGGGCAGGACGGTGACGCGCAGCCGGTCGTTCTCCAGCACGAGGACCTCGAGGTTCCGGGGCTCGCGCGCTCTGCCGTAGCCGTCCCGTACGCGCACCGGGAGCAGGCTGCGCAGGGGCTCGTAGCCCGCCTGCCGCGCCATGTCGCGCGGCAGCTCCTCCAGGTCGCGGTCGTCGATGCGGTGTACCTCGTGGAGAAGCCTCAGCGGGGGCAGGGGGTTGTCCGGCCCCAACTGCGCCGCGGGCAGCGTCAGTACCTCACGTCGGATCGTCGTCACGATCACCATGGAAGCGGCTAGCCGGTGAGCTGACCAGGGGAGGTATCGGTCAGGATTACGCAAAGGTGCCCGGGGCGGGCGGGGGCAGGCGCGGGTCGGAGGGGGCGGCGAGCACCACGAAATTCCGCGTGCGCCTCGTCCTCGCCGACGTACAGTCGGGCCCTTGACGGAATAGGACACGGGAGCAGGAATGAGCGAGCAGCACACGTACCGGGTGATCGTCCGGGGCACCTGGGACGGGCTGACGGACGAGGCCCGGCAGCGGCTGCTCGCCGAGGCCGGCGAGCACGGCATGACGAGCATGCGGTTCACCGAGGAGGGATCGCTGTCGTACGAACCGGCGCCGCTGAAGCACTTCTCGATGCGCTACGTCGTGGTGTCCGACGCGGCGGACGGCGAGGAGATGGCGGCCGCGATCGCCGAGGACCGCGCCGAGAGCACGCTCACCGGCCTCGGCCACGGCTTCCGCGACCTCAGGTCGACCGTCACCGACCTCGACACCATGAAGATCAACCGGAAGTCCGCATCTCGACGGTGATCGCCCACCGCTCGTGGTCCCGCCAGTCGCCGTCGATGTAGATCATCTTCGGTGAGAAACCCTCGAGGCGGAAGCCGCAGGAGCGGGCCAGAGCGATGGACCCGGCGTTCTGCGGCTGCACGTTGATCTCGAGCCGGTGCAGCCGCATCGGGCCGAAGGCGTGGTCCACGACGAGGTTCAGCCCCTCGCGCATCAGTCCGCGCCCGGCGGCGTGCGCGAAGGCGCCGTAGCCGAGCGCGCCGCACTGGAAGCCGCCCTCGACGATGTTGTTGATGTTGATGAAACCGGCGATGGCCCCGTCGCCGTGCTCACCGCCCGTCCCGCCGCCCTTCTCGCAGACCAGGAACCCGGCCTTGGTCGGGTCCTCGATCAGCCGGCTCGCGTACGCGGTGTACGCGCTCGGCGAGTCCGGCGGGAACAGCCAGGGCTGGTGCAGCTCCTTGCTCTCGCGGGCGCGGGCGCTGAACTCGGCGCCGTCCTCGTAGCTGAAGTGACGTATGCCCACGCGGGGGCCTTCGGCGAGATAGCGGGATGCGGTGTGCGGCATCCCGCCACCCTACGGCGGGGTCATCCCCCCAGCACGGGCAATTCCAGCGCCCCGGCGTCCCCGGGCGAGCTGATCACCGTCACCGGCTTGATGCCCCGGTTGCCGAAGTACGCGTCGTCGCTGGCCGCGATCACGAACCGCAGCCGGTGCCCCTTCTCGTACCGGTGCACGATGCCCGGCAGCGTCACGGTGAAGCTCTTGCCGACGTCCGGCACCCGGACCGGCGCGACCAGCCGGTGCACCAGCGTCGTGCTGCCGTCGGGCGCGATGTCGTAGAGCTTGGCGAACAGCACGAGCCGGTCGGCGGCGTTGCCGGAGTTCTGCGCCCGCGCGGCCGTCGGGGAGAGGACCTTGAGGGTGGCCCGGGGCGCGCCGACGAGGTCGGTGGCGCGGGCGAGCGGTTCGCTGGTCCAGCCGAGATAGGTGCCCGCGGTGTCGTACGGCCCCGGGTCCGGCAGTCCCACCGTCCCGGCCAGCGAGCTCTCCGAATGGCTCGTGGGGGTCAACGCGTTGACGTAGGTGCGGCTGCCGCGGGCGACCTTGCGGCGGTTGTCGACGAGCTTGCCGTCGCCGGAGAGGTAGTAGGTCCGGCTGAGTGCGGGGAGCCGGCCGGCGGTGGCGTAGGTGTGCGCCGGGTCGGTGATCCAGTCGCGGTAGTAGGCGAAGGCCGGGCCGGTGTCGGTGTTCCGCCCGTGCAGATAGCGGTCGAACCAGGAGAGGATCCGCCTGCCGACGTAGGAGGACTCCAAGTTGCCCTTGGTGAGGTCGAGTTCACCGCTCGCCGGGTCGGTGATGCCGCCGCTGTGCCCCCACGACTGCCAGATCATCTTGGCGGTGGTGCCCTGCGCCGTGAGCGTCCGGTACGTCGCGGCCGCCTCGTTGAGGTTGAACAGGCTGTCGGCCTGCCCCTGGATCAGCAGGGTGGGCGCCTTGACGCGGCTCAGGTACGACACCGGGGAGACGCTGCGGGCGTAGGCGAGCATGGCGGCGGTCGGGGCGGCGCGGTAACTCCCGGAGTTCAGCGTGCGGATGGTGTCGCAGGCCTTGGTGACGAAGTGCAGGCAGGTGAGCGAGTTGTAGCGGGAGGGGTCCAGGTTCGGCCGGGTCAGCGGCTGGCCCTCGCCGATGAGGTAGAAGCCGTTGGTCCACTGCCACTTGAAGGCGCCCGGGACGGTGCTGGAGGCGTTGTTCGGGTCGAGCGAGTACGTGAGGTCGTGCCAGGTGATCAGGGGGACGAGCGCGTCGACGCGGTGGTCGACCGCGGCCGTCGCCATCTGGATGGCGCCGCCGTACGAACCGCCGATCATGCCGACCCGCGGGTCACCCGCGCGATCCAGGGTGACGTAGTCGGCGCGGGTGCCGTCGTCGGCGGCGCGCTTGCCGCCGAGGAAGTCGATGAGCCGTGAGGCGGCCGTGCCGTCGACACCGGGGTCGTCGAGCGAGATCAGGCAGCCGGAGTTGCCGAAGCCGAGCCCGGAGTAGATCAGGGACACGTAGCCACGCTCCGCGAAGGCCTTGCCGATGGCGTCGGTCGAGCCGTCGGACTTGCTGCCGCCGAAGCCGTTCGTGGCGACCACGGCCGGGGCGGGGCGAGCGCGGTCGACGCCCACGGGGCGGTACAGGTCGGCGTCGACCGTGCAGCTGCGGCCACCCGCCTGGACGGTGAACTGCAGCGCGGAGACGGTGTATTGGCCGGCCGAGGCCGCCGGCGCGGTGAGTGACAGGGGTGCGGCGAGCACCGCGCCCAGGGCGAGGGCGAGAGTCGCTCGGGATCTGGGCACGCGTCGGGACACTGAGACCTCCACACTCGGGACAGCCCTGCTTACCGACCAGTAAGTACCGGCCGGTTGTCATGGTGTGACACGTGTCAGACGAGGTCAATCGCCCAGTCGAGTGTTGTTGACGGACATTCAGTGAAGGTCGCTCAGCGCAGGGCGGGCTGATCGAGCGTCAAGGTGCACGCGTCCGCGTCCAGTTCGGCCCGCACGCCGAAGGGGACCGTCAACGCGCCCTCGCAGTGCCCGAATCCGAACTCCTCGACGACGGGGACACCGAGGCCGGCGAGCCGGTCGACGAGCACCGTGCGCACGGCGCCGTAGGGACCGCACTCCTCCCACGACCCGAGCGCGATCCCCGTGACGCCGTCCAGCCACCCGCTGCGCAGCAACTGGGTCAGCATCCGGTCGACGCGGTACGGGCGTTCGCCGACGTCCTCGAGCAGCAGCAGCCCGCCCCGGGCTCCGTCGCGGGCGTGCGGCGTGCCGACGTCGGTGGCGAGCAGGGCCAGGCAGCCGCCCAGCGTGACGCCCCGGGCCCGCCCCGGCACCAGGGTGGCGCCGGTGGACGCGATGGTACGGGCCTGCTCCGGCGCGAACAGCGTGGTCCGCAGGTGCTCCTGCCCCCGCGCGTTCTTGATGAAGTCGATACCGGCGGCGGCCGGGCCGTAGAGGGTGACCAGGCCCAGCCGGGTGGCGAACGCCTGGTGCAGCGTGGTGGCGTCGCTGAAGCCGACGAGCACCTTGGGCCCCGCGGCCCGCATCGCCCCCCAGTCGAGCAGATCGACCATCCGCTGCGCCCCGTAGCCGCCCCGCGCGTACAGCACGGCGTCCACCGACGGGTCGCACCAGGCGCGCTGCAGATCGGCGGCGCGGTCCGCATCCGTGCCCGACAGGTAGTCCAACTCGCCGTGCCGGCCGAGCACATGGGGTGCCACCACGGGGTCGAGGTCCCAGCCGCGCAGCACGTCGAGCCCCGCCTGCACCCTCTCCTCGGGCACGGGCCCGCTGGCGGCGACGACGGCCACGCGGGCGCCGGGCGCCAGCCGCGAGGGCCGCCGCAGTTCTTGGACGTGCTCGCTCACTTGGACAGCTCCAGGGTCGGGACGCCCTGCGGATTGAGGCCGAACACCTGGGCGTACAGGGAGAGTTCGGACTCCAGGACACGGATCATGGTGTCGGCCCGGCGGAACCCGTGTCCCTCCCCCTCGAAGGCGATGTACGCGTGCGGCACGCGGCGTCCCTCCATCCGTTCCAGGAACCGCTCGCACTGCGCGGGCGGGCAGATCACGTCGTCCAGCCCCTGGAGCAGCAGGAAGGGCGCGGTGATGCGGTCGGCGTGCTCGGCCGGCGAGCGCTCCGCGTACCGGCCGGGCACCTCGGCGAGCGGCCCGATCAGCGTCTCCAGGTACTGCGACTCGAAGTCGTGCGTCTCCCCCGCGCCCCAGCCGGCGAGGTCGAGGATGGGGTAGAGGATCGTGCCGCAGGCGTACACGTCGGTGACGGTGAGCGAGGCGGCCGACGTCCAGCCGCCCGCGCTGCCGCCGCGGATCGCCAGCCGCGCGCGGTCGGCGGTGCCCTCCTCGGCGAGCGCGAGGGCGACCGCCGCGCAGTCCTCGACGTCGACCACGCCCCACTGCTCGCGCAGCCGACCCCGGTACTCGCGCCCGTGCCCGGTCGAGCCGCCGTAGTTGACCTCGGCGACGCCGATGCCCCGGGAGGTGAAGTAGGCGATCTCCAGGTCGAGCACGAGGGGCGCCCGGCTGGTGGGGCCGCCGTGCACCCAGACGACGTAGGGCGGCAGCTCGTCACCGGGCGCGACACAGCCGGGGTTGTGGGGCGGGTAGATGTGCGCGTGGATGTCGCGTCCGGCGGGACCCGTGAAGGTGCGGATCTGCGGCTCGGGGTAGTAGGCGGGGTCGACGGCGTCGTCGTGCTCGGCGCCGATCACCCGGGCCCGTCCGGTCCGCATGTCCAGTTCCACGACCTCGTACGCGCTGCGCGGACTGGCCCCGACGGTGACGACCCTCCCCCACCCTTCGGGCGGGGGGACCCCCATCTCGCTTCGCTCGCCGTACACCGCGAGGGTGGGGGCGAACTCGGTCCAGGGACCGGCCGCGTCGACGACCTCGCCGGTCTCGGGGTCCAGTATCCCGAGCGCGGTGGCGCCGCGGCCGTGCACGACGGCGATCGGGCCGCCGGGCAGCGGGGCGAACCAGCGCTGGCCGAGCTTCCACAGCGGCCCGCCGAACTCCTCCTCGCGGGCGCAGAGCGGAACGCCGTCGCGGTAGAGGTTCCACCAGCCGGAGCGGTCGCTCGCGTACAGCAGCGCGCCGTCGGCGGCCCACTCCGCCTGGGCGATCGACTCGTCCGCTCCGCCGGCGACCGTACGCGCCTGGCGAAAGGTTCCGGCGTCGTCGATCCCGGCGACGATCAGCTCCGTGCCGTCCCACGGCATACGGGGGTGGTCCCAGGCCAGCCAGGCCGCGCGCCGCCCGTCGGGCGAGAGGCGGGGGCCGGTGACGAACCGGTGCCGGGCGTCGGTGAGTTCACGTACGGCGTCCCGGTCCTGGGCCGCCGAGCCGTCCAGCGGCACCGCGGCCAGGACGCGGCGCACATCGGTGGGCCCGTCGCCGGTGAACTCCTCCAGCACGCCCCACACCTCACCGCGTCCGGTGAGCACCTGCGGCTCCGCCCAGCGCAGTCCGCCACCCACCTGGGACACCGGGGTGAGGGGGCGCGGTTCGCCTCCGGGCTCGTAGCGGTAGAGCCGCTGGTCGGCGAAGTTCACGAACACCACGAGCGGCCGGCCGTCCACCACGGTGCCGTCCCAGGGCCGGCCGCCGTACTCGATGACGCGGCTGCGCACGTTCCACGGGGCGGGCAGCACCGCCTCCTCGCGGCCGTCGGCGCGCCGCCGCACCAGGGTGCGTCTGCCGCCCTCGGCGGGACGGGGCTCGGTCCACCACGCCTCGTCCCCGACGAAGCCGACGAACTCGGGGCGCCCGTCGTGCGCGGCGGCGAGCGCCGCGTGGATGGGCGAGGGCCAGGATCCGTATGCCAGCGTCTGCACGTTCTCCCCCACCTTGCTCAGGCCGTCCGCAGGAACCGGTCGAGTACCCGCACACCGAAGTGCAGCGCCTCGACCGGGACCCTTTCGTCGACTCCGTGGAACATGGCCTGATAGTCGTAGCCCTCCGGGAGCCGCAGTGGCGTGAACCCGTATCCGGTGATGCCGAGGCGCGAGAACTGCTTGGCGTCGGTGCCGCCGGACATGCAGTACGGCACGATGTGCCCCTCGGGTGCGAACTCCTGGAGCGCCGCGCACATCTTCGCGTACGTCGGTGAGTCCAGCGGCGCCTGGAGGGCCACCTCCCGGTGGTAGAACTCCCACTCCACGTCGGGCCCGGTGAGCCGGTCGAGGGTCTCGCGGAACTCGTCCTCGCTGTCCGGAAGATAGCGGCCGTCGACATGGGCGACGGCCTCCCCCGGGATCACGTTGACCTTGTAACCGGCGTCCAGCATGGTCGGGTTGGCACTGTTGCGGACGGTCGACTCGACCAGCTTGGCGGCCGGGCCGAGCTTCTTCAGCAGTGCGTCGACGTCGTCCAGGTCGGACTCGAGGCCGTAGAGCTCGGCGAGTGCGGCCAGCGCGGCCCGCACGGTCGGGGTCGGCCGCAGCGGCCACTCGTACTCGCCGATGCGGGTGATGGCGGCCGAGAGCCGGGTGACGGCGTTCTCCTTGTTCACCTTGGAGCCGTGCCCGGCCCGCCCGCGCGCGGTGAGCCGCAGCCAGCCCGTGCCGCGCTCACCGGCCGCGACCGGGTAGATCTGCCGGCCGCTGCCGTCGTGGAACGTGAACGCCCCGGACTCGCTGACGCCCTCGGTGCAGCCCTCGAAGTGCCCCGCGTGCTCGTCGGCGAGGAACCCGGAGCCGTCCCGGGCGCTGTCCTCCTCGTCGGCGGTGAACGCGACGACGACGTCGCGCCGGGGCCGGATGCCCTCGCGCGCCCAGGACCGCACGATCGCGAGGATCATCGCGTCCATGTTCTTCATGTCGACCGCGCCGCGCCCCCACACCACCCCGTCGACGACCTCCCCGGAGAAGGGGTGCACGCTCCAGTCCGCGGCCTGGGCCGGGACGACGTCCAGGTGACCGTGGACGAGCAGCGCCCCGGCCGACGGGTCGGTCCCCTCGACGCGGGCCACGACGTTGGTCCGCCCCTCCGTGCGCTCCAGGAGCGTGGGTTCGAGCCCCGCCCCGGCCAGCTGCTCGGCCGCGTACTCGGCCGCGGGCCGCTCTCTGCAGTCCCCGGCGCCCCGGTTGGTCGTGTCGATGCGGATGAGATCGGAGGTGAACCGGACGACCTCGTCCAGCGCCTGCCCGTCAGCCATACTGCTCCTCCACCGCGGCCGAGACGATCGTCGTGACCGCCTTGAAGGTACGGATGCACTCGTACATGGCGGCGCTGGTGTACGCCACCTTCCGCTCACCGATCCGGTCCACACCCGGCACTACGGTGGCGGACATCGCGAGGTGCTCGGCGTCGAACTCCAGGGCCATGGTGAACGGCCCCGCCTGCACCGGCTCGTGACGGACCGCCAGCCGTGCTGCCTCCTTGGCGGCGGCCCGGATGTCGGCGGCGGTCCTGGACGGCGTACGGCACACGGCGGCGTACCGCGAGACATGGTCCTTGACGGCCACCTTCAGCGCCTCGGGCGCGTATCCGAGCGCGTCCTCGCAGGCCACGTCGTCGCCGGTGACGAGGACGACGGGTACCCCGAACTCGGCGACGACGTGCGCGTTGAGCAACCCCTCGCTGGCCCGTACGTCGTTCAGCCACACGCCGGTGAGGGAGTTGGCGAGATACGTGTGCGCGAGGACCCCCTCCATCCCGGCCCCGGCGTGATAACCGACGAAGGCGATCCCGTCCACGTCCCCGTGCTGCACGCCCTCCACCATGGACAGGGACTTGTGCCGCCCGGTGAGCATCTCGGTGCGCTCGTCCAGCTGCTCCAGGAGCAGATTGCGCATGCTCCAGTGGGCCTCGTTGACGACGACCTCGTCCGCCCCGCCGTCGAAGAACCCCAGCGCCGCGGCGTTCACGTCCGAGGTGAACATCGAACGGCACCGCTCCCACTGCGCAGTGCCCGGCAGCACATCGGCCGGCCAGGTCACCCCTGTGGCACCCTCCATGTCGGCGCTGATCAGGATCTTCATGGTGCGTCACGTTACGCGCCGCGGGCCGGGCGGGCCAGGAAGCGGCCGTGTCAGACGGCCCTCGGGGGAGCCCCTCCGTTCGTGCGCCCCGCCACCAGCCACTTCGACGGCAGCTCGATCCGGGTGCCGTTGGGCGCCGACTCCGTGGTGGTCAGGGGCAGTTCGCCGCTCGCCAGGACGGTGAGCCCGGCCGCGCGCACGTATTCGGGCACGGCGTCGTCGGCCACCTCGCCCGGTGCGATGCCGTGCTGGAAGATCGGGGCGAGCTTGGGCGGCGGTCCCGCGGGGCTCTGCGCCAGGCCCAGCAGGACGGGCTTGGCGGCCTCGGAGAGTTCCACGAGGAAGAGCCGGCCCCGGTCGCCGACGAGCGCGGCGATCCCGTCCACCATCGGCTGCCGGTCGTCCGGCTCGGCCTGGTGGAGGACACCGCGCACATAGACGTTGACGTCGCCGAGTTCGGCGTGCAGCGTCTCGGTCTCGCCCTTCTCGACGGCGTCCAGCACCCGGTACGTCGCCTGCCCGGCCGGATCGGCGTGCCGGGCGTGGTCGACGGCGGCGCCCGACAGGTCGGCGCCGACGACGTGCCCGAAGCGTTCGGCGAGGAAGCGCGTCTGGGTGCCGTTGCCGCAGCCCAGGTCCACCATCGCCAGACCGGGGTCGGTGAGGTGCGGCTCGAACAGGGCCAGATGGACGCCGGCGGTCAGCGCCGGCTCCGCGTCCCAGAAGACGGCTCCCTGCTCCTCGGGGGCCTCACGCCAGAAGCCCTCCCAGGCCTCCCGGTACCGACTCGTCACGCTCATGACCGACTCCCCAGGGTACGACGCGGTGACCCGCCCCAAGTGACGGGCGAGTACGGTCTATCGCGCCCTCGTCATGGCGACAAGCGCGTCGCGCATTCCTTCACTCCGCATTCGAGAGGTATGCGCTCCCGCGCGCCTCTCGGCCCCCGCGGGTGCGGTCAGCGCCGCGGCAGAGTGAGCTCGAACCAGACGGTCTTGCCCGTCTTCGTACGGCTGGTGCCCCACTCGCGGGCGAGGGTGCTGACCACCCGCAGCCCGCGCCCGAACTCGTCGGACGGACCGGCGCTGCGCAGCGTCGGCAGGTCGTGGTCGTCGTCGTCCACCTCGCACAGCAGGGTGTCGCCCCGGATCAGCCGCAGTTCGACCGGGCGGCTGTGGGAGTGCCGTACGGCATTGGTGACCAGCTCGCTGACCAGCAGCTCGGCGGGGTGGGTGAGCTTGCCGAGCCCCCAGTCGTGGAGCTGTTCGCGGACGACGGCACGCGCACGGCCGACCTCGATCGGGTCGAGGGCCAGGCGCCACTCGGCCACGTCGTCCGGCTCCACGCCGTTGAGCCGGGCCATCAGCAGGGCCACGTCGTCCTTGCGGCCGCCGCGGGTGTTCAGGGCGCGGATGATCATGTCGCAGGCGTCGTCCATGGAGGCGGCCGGGTGCGCCGCGGACTCGCAGAGCGTCGCCAGGCCCAGTTCGATGTCCTCGCCGCGCACCTCGACGAGTCCGTCGGTGCACATCACGAGCCGGTCGCCGGGCTCCACGCGCACGCGTACCGCCTCGAACGGCACTCCGCCGACGCCGATCGGCGCACCCGTCGGCAGGTCGAGCAGATCGCTGCGGCCGTCCCCGGCACGGACCAGGACGGGCGGGATGTGCCCGGCGTTGGCGATGTCCAGTTCGCCCGCGATCGGGTCGTAGACGGCGTACAGGCACGTCGCGAGATAGGTGTCGCCGAGGCGCTGGGCGAGGTCGTCGAGGTTGCGCAGCAGCTGGGCGGGCGGCAGGTCGAGGGCGGCCATGGTCTGCACGGCCGTACGCAACTGGCCCATCATCGCGGCGGAGTTGAGGCCGTGACCCATGACGTCGCCGACGACGAGGGCGGTGCGGGCGCCGGGGAGTTTCACCGAGTCGAACCAGTCGCCGCCGACGCGGCCGAGCAGCGTGCCCGGCAGATAGCGGGTGGCGATGTCGCAGCCCGCCATGCGCGGCGGGATGTGCGGCAGCATGCTGTCCTGGAGGGTCTCGGCGACACTCTCCTGGTAGGTGTACATGCGCGCGTTGTCGAGCACGAGGCCCGCGCGGGCGGCGAGTTCGGCGCCGGTGACGCGGTCCATGTCGTTGAAGACGGGCCGCTCCGGATGGCGCAGCAGGATCATGAAGCCGAGCACGACGTTCCGCGCCTTGAGCGGCACGACCAGCATCGAGCGGTGCGTGATCAGCGGCCGGATGTCGCGCTTCTCGAACTGCGCGGCGATCGCGTGGCCCATCTCCTCGCTGATGCGCGGCACCAGGACGGGCTCGCCGCTGGTCATGCACTGGAAGAACGGCGTGTGCGCGGGGAAGGGCATGGCCTCGCCGACGGGCACGACGTCGTCCCAGCGGCCGGGTTCGTCGGTGTGCTCGAGCGCGACCCGGTGCCACATCGTGGTCGTGTCCGGCACGCCGTCGGGGAACCCCTCGCCGGCGACGACCTGTTCGCGCAGATAGGTGCCGGCGACGTCCGTGAAGCGCGGGACGACGGCCCTGCTGACCTCGACGATGGTGCGCGACAGGTCGAGGGAGGTGCCGATGTGCCCGCTGACCTCCTTGAGGAACTCCAGATGCTCCCGTACGGCCGCGTACTCCAGGTCCTCGCCCTCGTCGGCGAGTTCCCGGGGCACCGGCTGCCCCTCGGCCATCGCGCGGGCCGCAAGCTCGCGGCGGGCCCTGCGCTCGGCGCGCCGCGGCACGCCCCAGTCGGGGGTGACGGGAACCCGGTCGTTCTGGCTGAACTCCAGGATCGGATAGCCCAGTTCGAGGACCTGCGAGACGATGCGGGCGCTCTCGTCGACGCTCATGCTGGGCAGGATCTCGGGCAGCCGTCGGGCCAGCTGCTCGGCCCCGGGGAAGTCCGTGTGCAGGGCGAAGCCGGGCGCGATCCGCTCGAACGCCATGTCGGCGTCGTCGCCGTGTTCGTCCTGCCGGAGCGCGCCCGCGTCGGCGGCGAGCACGAGCAGCCGCTCGTGGCCCGGGCCCACCAGGGGGTACGCCCACCACAGCACGTCCGCGCGCGCGTGCTTCTGCTCGGGAGCGGTCGGGTCGGGAGCCGTCGGGTCGGGAGCGGGAACCGTCAGCCGGGCACGGCCGGCGGCCGGGTAGGAGAGCCTGCCGTCGAGGGAGGACTCGAGGTCGGGGCCGAGTTCGTCGTACGGGGCGAACGCACCGTACGGGGCGACATCGTCGTCATCGGGCAGTGCGCCGGACACGGGCAGCAGGTCGACCGCCGAGCACCCGAGCGCCTCGTCCTTGGGGACCCCGAACAACCGGCCCGCACCCCTGCTCCAGTGGGACACGAGACCGCCGCGGTCCACGACCACCACGGCCAGCGGGACACGGCCGACCGCGGCGGGCTCCGCCGCCACGCCGCCCCCGGCTCCGCGGCTGGGAGGTGTGTCCCTCCCGGTGTCCCGGTCGGTGCCATTTTCCATGGCCCAGGCCCTCTCTCCCCACGGCTCCGCAAGATCTGTGCCGCCTACTCCACGGTACGGCTCCCGCCGGTGGTGATGTGCGGCAATACGGGAATTGGTGCGGCGGGGCGGTCACCCGCGCGCGGGGGTGTGCGCCGGGGCGCCCGGTTCCGCATGACGCTGTGTCAGGCCGTACCGGGCCGCGTCACCCGGAATCGCCGAGTGCGGGTGCGGCGCCGTCAGTCCTCGTGCCCCAACTGCAGGTCCCGCTCGGTCCGTCCGCCCCCCGCGACCTGGAGAACGGTGGCGACCGGCGGATAGCCCGCGGCGATCACGGTGTACTCGCCGGACGACAGGTCGATGAACCGGAACGTTCCGTCGGGTCCGGTGGTGAGCGTGTCCACCACGTTGCCCGCCGCGTCGAGCAGCGTCACACGCGCGTCCTCGACGGGCCGCCCGCCGCTCGCCCGCACGGTGCCGCGCAGCACGGCGCCGCCCGCGAGCTCGACGTCCTGACGGGTCTCCCGGGCGGCCTGGACGCTGACCGGGAGCGCGGCCGGGCGGAACGCCGGCGCGCTCGCGGCGAGGGTGTACTCGCCCGCGACCAGCTCGCCGATGACGTAACCGCCCTCGCGTCCGCTGCGGGTGGTGGCCACGACCTCGCCGTGCACATTGGTGAGCGTGACGGAGGCGTCCCGCACCGGGGAGCCGTCGGCGGTCAGCACGCTGCCCGCGAGGCGTCCGGCGCCGCCGAGGACCACGTCCAGCTCCACGGGGCGCTCGCCGACGGTCACGGACACGGCCTGCGGCTGGTGGCCGGCCGCGGCGGCGATGAGCACGTAGGACCCCGAGCCGGGCGTGGACAGCGCGTACCGCCCGTCCTCGCCGCTCGCGCCCCGCCCGATCTGCTGTCCCGCCACGTCGATGAGCGTGAGCGCCGCGCGCGGGACGACGGTTCCGTCCGGATGCTGCACCGTGCCGCAGACGGGGATGCCGGCGGGGTAGGGCGAGCGCGGCGAGGTGGGGGTCCCCCCGGCCGAAGGCTGGGGGCGGGCGTGCGGGACCGAGGAGTTCACGGCGTCCGTTTCGGTCGCGTGGTGGGACGCTGCGCTGTTCAAGAGGGGGATCTCCTTGAGGAAGAAGGCGATGACGAGACCGAGGGCGAGCACCGGCACCAGGTAGAGGAAGATCCGGGGCATGGCGTCGGCGTAGGCCCGGATGTAGACGTCGCGCAGCGGCGCGGGCAGCGCGTGGACGAGCTGCGGGGTGATCGACTCGGGGTCGGGCAGCCGCGCACCGGCGCGCGCGGGCAGCCGCTGCGCGAGGGCGTCGGCCAGCCGGCGGGAGAAGAGGGTGCCGAAGACGGCGGCGCCGACGCTGCCGCCGATCTGCCGGAAGTAGTTGTTGGCGCTGGTGGCGGTGCCGAGGTCGGCCGGGGGCACTGAGTTCTGCACGGCGAGGACCAGGACCGGCATCACCATGCCGATGCCGGCACCGAGCACCGCCATCCAGACGCTGTACTGGAGCCGGGACGTGTCGACCTCGAGCCGGGAGAGCAGCCACATGCCGAGGACGGACACGGCGCTGCCGAGCACCGGGTAGAGCTTGTAGCGCCCGGTGTGGCTGATGAGCTGTCCGGAGACGATGGAGGCGACGACGATCCCGCCCATCATGGGCAGCATCAGCAGGCCGGACTCGGTGGCGGAGGCCCCGTCGACCATCTGCAGGAAGGTCGGCAGATAGCTGGCGGCGCCGAACAGCGCGACGCCGATCACCAGACCCACCAGGCTCGTGACGTTGAAGACCTGGTCCCTGAACAGCCTGAGCGGGATGAGGGGTTCGGCCGCGAAGTGCTCGGCGACGAGGAAGAGCACGGTGGCGGCGGCCGCTCCCGCGCCCAGCCCGACGATCTCCCGCGAGCCCCACGCGTACTCGGTGCCACCCCAACTGGTCAGCAGCACAAGGCAGGTGGAGGCCGCGGCGAGCAGCAGCGCACCGAGGACGTCGAGCCGCGGCTTGGTCCTCGGCCGGGGCAGCTTCAGCACGACGGTGACGACGGCCAGGGTGAGCAGCCCGAAGGGGACGTTGAAGTAGAAGCACCAGCGCCACGAGAGGTGGTCGGTGAAGTAGCCGCCCAGCAGCGGTCCGGCGACGGACGCGAGGCCGAACGCGGCGCCGATCAGGCCCATGAAGCGGCCGCGCCGCCGGGGCGGCACGATGTCGGCGATGATCGCCTGCACGCCGATCATGAGCCCGCCCGCGCCGGCGCCCTGGACGGCGCGGAAGGCGATCAGCTGGTTCATCGACTGCGCCCGGCCCGCGAGCGCGGCGCCGATCACGAAGACCACGATGGCGAACTGGAAGACACCCTTGCGGCCCAGCAGATCGCCGAGCTTGCCGTAGATCGGGAGCCCGACGGTGGCGGTCAGCAGATAGGCGGTGATCGCCCAGGACATGCGGTCCAGGCCGTGCAGCTCGCCGACGATCTTCGGGAGCGCGGTGGCGACGATCATCTGCTCCAGGGCGGCGAGCAGTAGCGCCAGCATCAGCCCGAGGAAGACCAACCGCACCCGGCGCGGGCCCAGTTCGGCCGTCACGGCGAGCGGGGCGGCAGGGGTCCGCGGGGGCGCCGGCGCCGTTTTTTCGTACACCAGAGTCGTCCCGCCCACGTACCGCTCCCCTCGTCACGCTGCCACGCAATTCCCGCGTAAGGCGACAACTACGAGCAAGCGCGACGAGTTACGGCATACCGGAGCGGCCTCTGGAGATCCACTCGATCCGGTGAGGGGTCCAACACCCCCCGGGCACCGGGGACTTGCTTCGCGGAGCCGGTCGTTCCGCCTCGCGAAGCCGGTCGTTCCGTCTCGCGACCTCGGTCGTTCTACTTCTCGACCTCGGTGGCGAGGCGCGCGAGCACCGCGTCGTAGATCCGGCCGAGACCCTTCGGTGCGAACGTCTTCTCGAAGAAGCCGCCGATGCCGCCGGCGCCGTTCCAGACGGTGGTCACGACGACCCGGGACCTGCCCTCGCCCGCCGGGGTGACCCGCCAGGTGGTGACCATCGAGGAGTTGCGGTCCTTCTCGACGAGCTCGCCGTCGGTGGGCTCGCTGACCTCCAGGAGGCAGTCGCGCACCCGCTTGCTGGTGGCCTGGAGCTTCCAGTGGACGAGGGAGCCCTCGCCGTCGCCTCCCTCGCGCACCTCGTACTCGCTGAACTGCTCGGGCAGCAGCTTCGCGCGTGTGCCGCTGTAGTCGGCGAGGGCGTCGAACACCTTCTCCGCGTCTGCCGCGACGACCCGCTCGGTAGTGGCCTCGACCTGCGCCATCGGTTCCTCCAGGACTTGCTTCTCGGGGTGGGGGCAAGCCAACCACCCCCGCGCACGGCCCCCCAAATCGGGGTGCCCGCAGGCGGGCCCGAAGGGATCGGAAAGCACCCTTGCACAGTAATTCGAACACGTGTTTCACTCGGGTGGCAGCGCTACCGAGGAGGCGTCATGCGCTGGGAGAACCTGACAGTGGAGTCCGGCGGCCACAGCCGCGCGGCCGACGCCGCGCTGTTCGGCGCGGACGCGGTGGTCAGCCGCACCTTCGACACGCCCGAATTCCGTGGGATCACCTTCCACGAGGTGCGGGCCCGCTCGATCATCAACCGGGTACCCGGGGCCTCGCGCATGCCCTTCGAGTGGACGGTGAACCCCTATCGCGGCTGCTCGCACGCGTGCGTGTACTGCTTCGCCCGCAAGACGCACACGTATCTGGACCTCGACTCGGGCCTCGACTTCGACTCGCAGATCGTGGTGAAGGTGAACGCCCCGGAGCTGCTGCGCCGTCAGCTCGGCTCCCGCCGCTGGCCCGGCGAGCACATCGCGATGGGCACGAACGTCGACTGCTATCAGCGCGCCGAGGGCCGCTACCGCCTGATGCCGGGCATCCTGTCCGCCCTGCGCGACCACGCCAACCCGTTCTCGATCCTGACCAAGGGCACGCTGATCCTGCGCGACCTGGACCTGCTGGTGCAGTCGGCACAGGTGACGGACGTCGGCATCTCCGTCTCGGTCGGCTTCACCGACCCCGAGCTGTGGCGCACGGTGGAGCCGGGCACACCGGCCCCGGAGCGCCGCCTGGACGTCGTCCGCACGCTCGCCGAGCACGGCCTCGACTGCGGCGTCCTGATGGCCCCCGTACTGCCGTTCCTGAGCGACCATCCGGCCCAACTGCGTGCCACCGTAAGGGCGATCGCCGCCTCGGGCGCCTCATCCGTCACACCGCTGGTGCTGCATCTGCGCCCCGGTGCCCGCGAGTGGTTCATGGCCTGGCTGTCCCAGCACCACCCGCACCTGGTGCGCCGCTACGAGCGCCTGTACGCGGACGGCTCCTACGCCCCGAAGTGGTACCAGCGCCGGATCACCCGTCAGGTCCACGAGCTGGCGCAGGAGTACGGGATCGGGCCCGCGCGCGCGGGGATGCCCCGCCGGATTCAGCCACCGGAGCCGCCCGCCCCGGCCGTGACCGAATCGACCCAACTAACGCTCATTTGAGATCATTCGAGGGCATCACGCGACCCAATTGGGTCAAGTCTTGCCAGAACGAGTTCTTCCGGGGGTGCTTTCCGGGACGATGCGGCGGGAACCGTGAGACTCGCGGTCCGCAACCCTCCGTCCTGGGAGGACTCCATGAGAAAACGCGCAGCCGTGCTGTGTGGTGCCGTCGTCGTCGTGGCCGGATCCTTCACGGCGCTCCCGGCCGACGCCAGCAACGCGCAGACCTCGTCGGCCGCTTCCGCCGCGAAACTGACCTGGAAGGGCTGCGGCACCACCGACTATCCGACGCTGCAATGCGCGTCGCTGAAGGTGCCGCTGGACCACGACAACCCGCACGGGCGGCAGGTCACGCTCGCCCTCTCGCGGGTGCAGCACACCGCGAAGAAGAGCCAGGGCCCGCTGCTGGTCAACCCCGGCGGCCCCGGCGGCAGCGGTCTCTCGCTGGCCGGATTCGTCGCGTCCTCGCTGCCCAAGTCGGTCGCGTCGCAGTACGACGTCATCGGCTTCGACCCGCGCGGCGTCGGCCAGAGCAAGCCCGCCCTGGACTGCAAGCCGGGCTACTTCAACCCCGTGCGCCCGGACTCGGTGCCGAGCACGCCGGCCCTCGAGAAGGCCAACCTCACCCGCGCCAAGTCCTTCGCCGCGGCCTGCGGCCAGAAGTACGCGGGCCTGCTCCCGTACATCAACACGATCCAGGCCGTGCGGGACATGGACTCCATCCGCGCGGCCTTGGGCGCCGAGAAGACCAGCTACTTCGGGTACTCCTACGGCACCTACCTCGGCGCGGTGTACGCCAAGCTCTTCCCCGACCGGGTGAAGCGCCTCGTCCTCGACTCGATCGTCGACCCCACGGGTGTCTGGTACGACGACAACATCTCGCAGGACTACGCCTTCAACGCCCGCCACCAGGCGCTGATGGCCTGGATCGCCAAGTACAACTCGACGTACAAGCTGGGCACCGACCCGGCCAAGGTCGAGGCCAAGTGGTACGCGATGCGCAAGGCGCTCGCGAAGACGCCGGCCGGCGGCAAGGTCGGGGCCTCCGAACTGGAGGACACGTTCATCCCCGGCGGCTACTACAACGGCTACTGGCCCTACCTCGCCGAGGCGTTCGCGGCGTACGTGAACGACCACAACTCCGACCCGCTGGTCGAGGCCTACGACAACTTCGCCGCCGTCGACGCCTCCGGGGACAACGGCTACAGCGTCTACACCTCGGTGCAGTGCCGTGACGCCGCCTGGCCGCGGGACTGGAACCAGTGGCGCAAGGACAACTGGGCGGTCTACGACAAGGCGCCGTTCATGGCCTGGAACAACGCCTGGTACAACGCGCCGTGCGCCTTCTGGCCGACGCACCACAAGCACCCGATCAGCATCGCCAACCACAAGCTGCCGCCGGTCCTGCTCTTCCAGGCGACCAACGACGCGGCCACCCCGTACGAGGGCGGCGCCACGGTCCACCGCCTGCTGGCCCGGTCGAGCTTCGTCGTCGAGCAGGGCGGCGGGAACCACGGCATCACGCTGAGCGGCAACGCCTGCCTGGACAAGTACCTCGCCGACTATCTGGCGAACGGCACGGTTCCGCGCAGCGGCGGCCAGATCGACGCGGTCTGTCCCAAGGTGCCCGATCCCACTCCGCTGAGCTCGAAGGCGGCGGCCACGTCCGCCGGCGGCTCGGCCCTGCACGGAATGCTCGGCTTCCACAGCTGAACACCCCGTAGGCGAAGGCCCGTCGGGGGCGTTGTCAGACCGGTGGTCCACGATGGACGCATGAGTGAGCTGACCAGGATTCCCGCCCCCGACGGGGTCTTCCCCGCCGCCCAGTACAGCCACGTCGTCATGGGCACCGGCCGCTTCGTCGCGATCGCCGGCCAGCTCGCCCGTCGACGAGGACGGCAGGCTCGTCGGCGAGGGGGACGCCGAGGCCCAGGCCCGCCAGGTCTTCGAGAACCTCCGCCGCTGCCTCGCCGCGGCCGGCGCCGGCTTCGACGACGTCGTCAAACTCACCTTCTTCGTCACGGACATGACCCACATGCCCGCCATCCGCAAGGCCCGGGCCACCCACATACCGGACGACCGCCTGCCGGCGGCCTCGGCGATCCAGGTGGCGGCGCTGGTCCGACCCGAATTCCTGATGGAGATCGAGGCGTTCGCGGTCGTGGAGGCCCCCTAGGTCACCGCTGCTTCGGAATCCGCGCCAGCGCCCGCACCGCCGCCTCCGCGAGGACCGGGTGGGCCAGGGCCTCGTTCAGTACGGGGCGGGCTCGGGCGTCCTCCAGGGTGCCGAGACCCTCCACGCAGGCGAGCGCCACGCGGCGGTAGGGGTCGTGGGGGCGCAGTCTGCGTTCCAGGGTGGTGATCAGTGCGGGGACGGACTCCGGGGCGTGCAGGCTGATCAGGAGGCGGACCGGGTAGAGGGCGTAGGCGACGCGGAGTTCGTTGGTCGCGAGGGTGGCGGCGGCGCGAGCGGTGCGGGGGTCGTCGAGACGAGCGAGAGCGTAGGCGGCGGAGGCGCAGCGCTGGGGCTCGCGGTGGTTGAGGAACAGGACGAGGGACTCGAAGGCGCGCCGGTCACCCGCGAGCCCCAGCCGGAACGCGGCCAGCTCCCGGGCCCACAGCGGCTGTCCGCTCTCGGTGAGCACCCGCGCCAGTGCGTCGAGGTCGTCGGTCGCCAGGAGGCGGTCGTACGCGAGGGAGCCACGCGACTCCGTCCGTAAGCGCTCCGTGAGTGATCGCAACTCTTCGTCCATGGCACGAGACTAGAGGGGGCGTGGATCTCCCGGGACGTACATCACAAAGCCGGGGGCTGGCGCGCTCGTTACCCGCCGGTTAAGCTCAGACGAGCGAGTTACCCACTCGCACCCCTTATGGCGGCCTGGTGACGCAGCCGCCGTGAGAGCAGTCGGTTCGGTACTTCGAGTACCGCAGCACGACCCGGCCTCGGGACAGGGCCGGTCGGTTTCCCACCGTTCGCTCCAGGCGTGTGCGCGCCCATGGCGACGGATCCGGGCGTGTGCGCTCGCAGCCCGGCAACACCCGCATTCAGCAACGCATCCGGTGCGCCCCAGGCCCGGCCTCGGCCGGTCTCCCCCGGCGCACCCGGACGCGCTCCCAGTCGTCACCCCTCATTCCTGGAGTCCCGCGATGGCCACTCCCCTGTCCCCCTCTCCTTCCTCTCCGCTGTCGACCGTCGCCGTCGTCGGCCTCGGCACCATGGGCACCGGCATCGCCGAGGTCCTCGCCCGGGCCGGCCGCGAGGTCGTCGGCATCGACATCAGCGAGGCCGCGGCCGCCAAGGCCGTCGCCGCCCTGGAGGCCGCCACCGCCCGTGCCGTCGAGCGGGGCCGCCTGACCGAGCAGGAGCGCGCCGACGCCCTCGCCCGCGTCCGCACCTCCACCGACCTGCGCGCCGCGGCCGACGCCGACCTCGTCATCGAGGTGGCTCCGGAGTCGTACGAGATCAAGCAGCAGATCTTCCGTGAACTCGACGGGATCGTGCGGCCGGACACGATCCTTGCGACCGGCACCAACGCCCTGTCCGTGACCCGCCTGGCCGCCGACTCCTCCCGTCCGGAGCGCGTGCTCGGCCTGCACTTCTTCAACCCGGCGCCGGCCATGAAGCTCGTCGAGGTGGTCTCCTCGGTGCTGACCGCGCCGACCGCCGTCTCCGCGGTCACCAACCTCGCCCTGGACCTCGGCAAGGAGCCCGTCGCGGTCGGCGACCGGCCCGGATTCGTCGCCGACGGGCTGCTGTTCGGCTACCTCAACCAGGCCGCCGCGATGTACGAGGCGAAGTACGCCTCCCGCGAGGACATCGACGCCGCGATGCGGCTCGGCTGCGGTCTGCCGATGGGCCCGCTCGCGCTGCTCGACCTGATCGGCGTCGACACGGCCCGCACGGTCCTGGAGGCCATGTACGCCGCGTCCCACGACCGTCTGCACGCCCCCGCCCCGATCCTCAAGCAGCTCAGCGAGGCGGGCCTGACCGGCCGTAAGTCGGGCCGCGGCTTCTACACCTACGAGGCCCCGGGCAGCGCCACCGTCGTGCGCGACGCGCTGACCCCGCTGGAGGGCGCCGCCCTCACCCCGGGCCGCGAGATCCGCTCGGTCGGCGTGGCCGGCTCCGGCACCATGGCGTCCGGCATCGTCGAGGTCTTCGCCAAGGCCGGGTACGAGGTCGTGCTCGCCGCCCGCAGCGAGGAGAAGGCGCAGACCGCCAAGGCCCGTATCGGCAAGTCGCTTTCGCGCTCCGTCGACAAGGGCCGGATGACCGCCGAGGCCGCGGCGCAGACCCTGGACCGGATCACCGCGGCGGGTTCCTACGAGGCCTTCGCCGACGTCGACCTTGCCGTCGAGGCCGTCGCCGAGGACCTGGAGATCAAGCAGCAGCTGTTCGCGACGCTGGACAAGGTCTGCAAGCCGGGCGCGATCCTGGCCACCACGACCTCCTCACTGCCGGTCGTCGCCTGCGCCCGCGCCACCTCGCGCCCGCAGGACGTGATCGGCATGCACTTCTTCAACCCGGCGCCGGCCATGAAGCTGGTCGAGGTCGTCCGTACGGTGCTGACCGCCGAGGACGTGCACGCGACGGTCCGCGAGGTCTGCGGCAGGATCAAGAAGCACGCGGTCGACTGCGGGGACCGCGCCGGCTTCATCGTGAACGCGCTGCTGTTCCCGTACCTCAACAACGCGATCAAGATGGTGCAGGAGCACTACGCGACCCTCGACGACATCGACGCCGCCATGAAGCTGGGCGGCGGCTACCCGATGGGCCCCTTCGAGCTCCTGGACGTCGTCGGGCTCGATGTCTCGCTCGCGATCGAGAAGGTGCTGCACCGCGAGTTCCGGGACCCGGGCCTGGCCCCGGCCCCGCTGCTGGAGCACCTGGTGGCCGCGGGCTGCCTCGGCCGCAAGACCGGTCGCGGCTTCCGTGAGTATGCCCGGCGCTGACAGCGTCGGCGACTGGTTCAGAGGCGAGACGGACTGGGGAGGGCTGCTCGAACCGGGCAGTCATCCCCCGGCCGCGGGCCGCGGCGCTCCCCCGCCCGAGCAGGGCGGGGGAAACCCCGTACATGCGCAACAAGCTGCGCACATGCAGTACGTTCGGGTCATGTCCCAGCCCGCCAAGTCCTCACGTACACCAGCCACGCCCGACGCGCCGGAAAGTGCCGCAGGCAGTCGCGCGGCCGCCCAGCGCCTCAAGATGCGCCGCGAACTGGCGGCCGCGGCGATGGAGCTGTTCGCGACCAAGGGGTACGAGGCGACCACCGTCGACGAGATCGCGGCCGCGGCCGGGGTCGCGCGCCGCACCTTCTTCCGCCACTTCCGCTCCAAGGAAGAGGCGATCTTCCCGGACCACGACGACACGCTGGTCCGCGCGGAGGCGGTGCTCAACGCGGCGCCCCCGCACGAGCATCCGCTCGACACGGTGTGCCGCGGCATCAAGGAAGTCATGCGGATGTACGCGGCCCGGCCGGAGATCTCGGTCGCGCGCTACAAGCTGACGCGCGAGGTGCCCACCCTGCGTGAGGCGGAGATCGCGTCGGTGGCCCGCTACGAGCGCCTCTTCACCCGCTATCTGCTCGGCCACTTCGACGAGCACGCGCACGACGACGACGCCAACGACGACCCGCTGCTGGCGGAGGTCGCCGCGTCCGCCGTGGTCACCGCCCACAACCACGTCCTGCGGCGCTGGCTCAGGGCCGGCGGGCAGGGCGACGTGGAGGCGCAGCTGGACCACGCCTTCGCCATCGTGCGCAAGACGTTCGGGACGGGCATCGGGGCGGGGCGTTCCACGGCACCGCGGCAGACGGCCCCCGCGACGGTCTCGCACCAGGGCGAGGTGCTGGTGACGGTCGCCCGCACGGACGCTCCGCTGGACGAGGTCATGCGGACCATCGAGGAGGCGCTCAAGGAGCGCTGAAAAGCTCCTCGCCGCTGTGATGACGGCCACCCTTCGGGGTGGCCGTTTTGGCATGTCAGGGCCCCTTTTCGAGGAAATTTCAGGGCCCATTCGATCGATCATCGCTCATTTGTTACGTAAAGATTTCACCTGAGTGGAATCTCTGGCACTCAGTGCCTTGCGGGGTGACACGCGGTGTCATACGTTGAAGGAGTCCGGGCGGCCGGCGTGCAGCGACCTTTCGTACGCCGGCTGTCCCAGCAAGTCATCGACCTGCGTGCCCGGACGCCTGCGTCACAGGCAACCTCCCGCGCCACAAAGCGCTGCCGAAGCACCACCGAGCCGAACCGACGGCACCTTCAAAAACCCTCAGCAGCACCGACGTAACCCGAAGCGTCCCTCCCTCAGGACGCGTATCGCCGGAGGCAACACCGTGACCGTGAAGGACATCCTGGACGCGATCCAGTCGCCGGAATCGACGCCGGCCGACTTCGCCGCCATGCCACTCCCCGAGTCGTACCGCGCGATCACCGTGCACAAGGACGAGACGGAGATGTTCACGGGTCTGGAGACCCGCGACAAGGACCCGCGCAAGTCGATCCACCTCGACGACGTGCCGCTGCCCGAGCTCGGCCCGGGCGAGGCCCTGGTGGCCGTCATGGCCTCCTCGGTCAACTACAACTCGGTGTGGACCTCGATCTTCGAGCCGCTGTCCACCTTCGGGTTCCTGGAGCGCTACGGCCGTACCAACGAGCTGGCCAAGCGCCACGACCTGCCGTACCACATCATCGGCTCCGACCTCGCGGGCGTCGTGCTGCGTACCGGTCCGGGCGTGAATGCCTGGCAGCCCGGTGACGAGGTCGTCGCGCACTGCCTGTCCGTCGAGCTGGAGTCCAGCGACGGCCACAACGACACGATGCTCGACCCCGAGCAGCGCATCTGGGGCTTCGAGACCAACTTCGGCGGCCTCGCCGAGATCGCGCTGGTCAAGTCCAACCAGCTGATGCCGAAGCCGGACCACCTCAGCTGGGAGGAGGCCGCGGCCCCCGGTCTGGTCAACTCCACCGCCTACCGCCAGCTGGTCTCCCGCAACGGCGCCGGCATGAAGCAGGGCGACAACGTCCTGATCTGGGGCGCGAGCGGCGGACTCGGCTCCTACGCCACCCAGTTCGCGCTGGCCGGCGGCGCCAACCCGATCTGCGTCGTCTCCAGCGACCAGAAGGCGGACATCTGCCGCGCGATGGGCGCCGAGGCGATCATCGACCGCAACGCCGAGGGCTACAAGTTCTGGAAGGACGAGCACAACCAGGACCCGCGCGAGTGGAAGCGCTTCGGCAAGCGGATCCGCGAGCTCACCGGCGGCGAGGACGTCGACATCGTCTTCGAGCACCCCGGCCGGGAGACCTTCGGCGCCTCCGTGTACGTCACGCGCAAGGGCGGCACCATCGTCACCTGCGCCTCGACCTCGGGCTACAACCACGAGTACGACAACCGCTACCTGTGGATGTCCCTGAAGCGGATCATCGGCTCGCACTTCGCCAACTACCGCGAGGCCTGGGAGGCCAACCGGCTCATCGCGAAGGGCAAGATCCACCCGACGCTGTCGAAGGTCTACTCCCTGGAGGAGACCGGTCAGGCCGCGTACGACGTGCACCGCAACCTCCACCAGGGCAAGGTCGGCGTGCTGTGCCTCGCCCCCGAGGAGGGCCTCGGCGTGCGCGACGAGGAGATGCGCGCCAAGCACATCGACGCCATCAACCGCTTCCGCAACATCTGAGACACCCGAGGTCATAGATGACTGAGCGTCAGCCCGCCGAAGGCAAGCGGGAGAAGGACCGGCCGTGGCTCATGCGCACGTACGCCGGTCACTCCACGGCCGAGGCGTCCAACGAGCTGTACCGGCGCAACCTCGCCAAGGGCCAGACCGGACTGTCGGTCGCGTTCGACCTGCCGACGCAGACCGGCTACGACTCCGACCACATCCTCGCCCGCGGCGAGGTCGGCCGGGTCGGCGTGCCGGTGGCCCATCTCGGTGACATGCGGCGGCTGTTCCAGGACATCCCCCTGGAGCAGATGAACACCTCGATGACGATCAACGCCACCGCCATGTGGCTGCTGGCGCTCTACCAGGTCGTCGCCGAGGAGCAGGGCGCGGACATCACCAAGCTCCAGGGGACGACCCAGAACGACATCGTCAAGGAGTACCTGTCCCGCGGCACGCACGTCTTCCCGCCGGGGCCGAGCCTGCGTCTGACGACGGACATGATCGCGTACACGGTCTCGCACATCCCGAAGTGGAACCCGATCAACATCTGCAGCTACCACCTGCAGGAGGCGGGCGCCACGCCGGTGCAGGAGATCGCGTACGCGATGTCCACCGCGATCGCGGTCCTGGACGCCGTCCGGGACTCCGGTCAGGTGCCCGCCGAGAAGTTCGGCGACGTCGTCGCCCGTATCTCCTTCTTCGTGAACGCCGGCGTGCGGTTCGTCGAGGAGATGTGCAAGATGCGGGCGTTCGGCCGCATCTGGGACAAGGTCACGCGGGAGCGCTACGGCATCGAGAACGCCAAGCAGCGCCGCTTCCGCTACGGCGTCCAGGTCAACTCCCTGGGCCTGACCGAGGCGCAGCCGGAGAACAACGTCCAGCGGATCGTCCTCGAGATGCTGGCCGTGACCCTCTCCAAGGACGCACGCGCACGTGCCGTCCAGCTCCCGGCCTGGAACGAGGCGCTGGGCCTGCCCCGCCCCTGGGACCAGCAGTGGTCACTGCGCATCCAGCAGGTGCTGGCGCACGAGAGCGACCTGCTGGAGTACGAGGACATCTTCGAGGGCTCGCACGTCATCGAGGCGAAGGTCGCGAAGCTGGTCGAGGACTCCCTCGCCGAGATCGAGCGGATCCAGGAGATGGGCGGCGCGATGGCCGCCGTCGAGTCCGGCTACCTCAAGTCGCAGCTCGTCTCCTCGCACGCCGAGCGGCGGGGCCGTATCGAGTCCGGCCAGGAGAAGATCGTCGGCGTCAACATCTTCGAGACGACCGAGCCGAACCCGCTGACGGCCGATCTGGACACGGCCATCCAGACGGTCGACCCCGCGGTCGAGGCCCGGGTGATCGCGGGCCTTCAGCACTGGCGCGACACCCGCTACCAGCCGCCCTTCAACCACCCGCGGCCCTGCAAGGCGCTGGAGAAGCTGAAGGAGGCCGCGAAGGGGACCGGCAACCTCATGGAGGCCACCCTGGAGTGCGCCCGCGCCGGTGTCACGACCGGCGAGTGGTCCGGGGCCCTGCGCGAGGTGTTCGGCGAGTTCCGCGCGCCGACCGGTGTGTCGTCGGCGCCGGTGGCGGTCCCGGCCGAGGAGGGCTCGGCGATGTCGCTGGTCCGCCGCAGGGTCGACCTGACCGCAAAGGACCTGGGAGTCGGCAAGCTCCGCTTCCTGGTCGGCAAGCCCGGCCTGGACGGCCACTCCAACGGCGCCGAGCAGATCGCCGTCCGCGCGCGTGACGCCGGCTTCGAGGTGGTCTACCAGGGCATCCGGCTCACGCCCGAGCAGATCGTGGACGCGGCCCTGGCCGAGGACGTGCACGCGGTCGGCCTGTCCATCCTCTCCGGCTCGCACGCCCAGCTGGTGCCGGACGTCCTGGAGCGGCTCCGTGTGGCCGGTGCCACAGACATACCGGTGATCGCCGGTGGCATCATCCCGAATGGTGACGCCGAGCAGCTCAGGGCCGCCGGTGTGGCCGCCGTCTTCACCCCGAAGGACTTCGACATCACCGGGATCATCGGCCGCATAGTCGACGAGATCCGGAAAGCGAACAAGCTCGACCCCCTGGAGGTCCCCGCATGACGACCGTCAACCGTCTCCGCCCGCGGCGCTCGTGCCTGGCCGTGCCCGGTTCGAACCCCCGCTTCCTGGAGAAGGCGCAGGGTCTCCCCGCGGACCAGGTCTTCCTCGACCTGGAGGACGCGTGCGCGCCGCTCGCCAAGCCCGAGGCCCGGCACACCATCGTCAAGTTCCTCAACGAGGGTGACTGGACCGGCAAGACGAGGGTCGTGCGGGTCAACGACTGGACCACCGAGTGGACGTACCGCGACGTCGTCACGGTCGTCGAGGGCGCCGGCCAGAACCTCGACTGCATCATGCTGCCGAAGGTGCAGACGGCCCAGCAGGTCGTCGCCCTGGACCTGCTGCTGACCCAGATCGAGAAGACCATGGGCTTCGAGGTCGGCAAGATCGGCATCGAGGCGCAGATCGAGAACGCCCAGGGCCTGAACAACGTCAACGAGATCGCGACGGCCTCCCAGCGCGTGGAGACGATCATCTTCGGCCCGGCCGACTTCATGGCCTCCATCAACATGAAGTCGCTGGTCGTGGGCGAGCAGCCGCCCGGCTACCCGGCGGACGCCTACCACTACATCCTGATGAAGATCCTGATGGCCGCCCGCGCCAACAACCTCCAGGCGATCGACGGCCCCTACCTGCAGATCCGCAACATCGACGGCTACCGCGAGGTCGCCCGGCGCGCCGCCGCGCTCGGCTTCGACGGCAAGTGGGTGCTGCACCCGGGCCAGGTCGAGGCGTCCAACGAGATCTTCTCGCCCTCGCAGGAGGACTACGACCACGCCGAGCTGATCCTGGACGCGTACGACTACTACACGTCCGAGGCGGGCGGCAGGAAGGGCTCCGCGATGCTCGGCGACGAGATGATCGACGAGGCCAGCCGCAAGATGGCCCTGGTCATCTCCGGCAAGGGCCGGGCCGCCGGCATGCAGCGCACCAGCAAGTTCGAGATCCCGGAGGCCTGACCCTCATGCAGTTCGGACGCACCTACGAGGAGTTCGAGGTCGGGGCGACGTACAAGCACTGGCCCGGAAAGACGGTCACCGAGTACGACGACCATCTCTTCTGTCTCCTCACCATGAACCACCACCCGCTCCACATGGACACCAACTATGCGGAGAAGACGACGGACTTCGGCAAGAACGTCGTCGTCGGGAACTACATCTACTCCCTGCTGCTCGGCATGTCGGTGCCGGACATCTCCGGGAAGGCGATCGCCAACCTGGAGATCGAGTCGCTCAAGCACGTGGCGCCGACCTTCCACGGCGACACGATCTACGGCCAGACGACCGTGCTCGACAAGTGGCCGTCCAAGTCGAAGAACGACCGCGGCATCGTCTACGTCGAGACCAAGGGCTACAAGCAGGACGGCACGCTGGTCTGCATCTTCCGCCGCAAGGTGATGGTGCCGACCGAGACGTACATCAAGGAGCGCGGCGGCGAGCAGCCCGGCCGCCCCGAGCTCAAGTCCCAGGAGAAGTAGCCATGGCGCGCCTCGCCCAGACCGCCGGTCTGACCGACATCCAGCAGGAGATCCTCTCCACCGTCCGCGACTTCGTGGACAAGGAGATCATCCCGGTCGCCACCGAGCTGGAACACCGCGACGAGTACCCGCAGCAGATCGTCGACGGCCTCAAGGAGTTGGGCCTGTTCGGCCTGATGATCCCGGAGGAGTACGGCGGCCTGGGCGAGTCGCTCCTCACCTACGCCCTGTGCGTCGAGGAGATCGCCCGCGGCTGGATGTCGGTCTCCGGCATCATCAACACCCACTTCATCGTGGCGTACATGCTCAAGCAGCACGGCACGCAGGAGCAGAAGGACCACTACCTGCCGCGCATGGCGGCCGGCGACATCCGCGGCGCCTTCTCCATGTCGGAGCCGGCCCTCGGCTCGGACGTCTCGGCCATCACCTCCAAGGCGGTCAAGGACGGTGAGGAGTACGTCCTCAACGGCCAGAAGATGTGGCTGACGAACGGCGGAACGTCAAGCCTGGTCGCCGTTCTCGTCCGAAGTGACGAAGGACACCCTGAGGGCACCGCGCCCCACAAGTCGATGACCACCTTCCTGATCGAGAAGGAGCCCGGCTTCGGAGAGGTCCGCCCCGGCCTCACCATCCCCGGGAAGATCGACAAGATGGGCTACAAGGGTGTCGACACCACCGAGCTGATCATGGATGGCCTGCGGCTTCCGGCCGATCAGGTGCTCGGCGGCGTCACCGGCCGAGGTTTTTACCAAATGATGGACGGAGTCGAGGTCGGTCGCGTCAACGTGGCGGCGCGTGGCTGCGGCGTCGCACAGCGTGCCTTCGAACTCGGCATCCGATACGCCCAGCAGCGGCACACTTTCGGCAAGGCGATCGCCCAGCACCAGGCCATCCAGTTCAAGCTGGCCGAGATGGCCACCAAGGTCGAGGCCGCCCATGCGATGATGGTGAACGCGGCACGCAAAAAGGACTCCGGAGAGCGAAACGACCTTGAGGCCGGGATGGCGAAGTACCTCGCCTCCGAGTACTGCAAGGAGGTCGTGGAGGACGCCTTCCGGATCCACGGCGGCTACGGCTTCTCCAAGGAGTACGAGATCGAGCGCCTCTACCGCGAGGCGCCGATGCTGCTGATCGGCGAAGGTACCGCCGAGATCCAGAAAATGATCATCGGTCGCAGGCTGCTCGAAGAGTATCGATTCCAGGGCTAGATGTCCGGATACGGGGTGTTTTCTTGGAGAAGAAGATCACACCCCGTCATCCTTCTTCTGCCTCCGACTCGGCTTCCTGGCTTGCCCAGTTGTGGTCCGCGACCGGTACGATCCCGGGAAAGCCGCCGTCCCCCGTTACTGCGCGGCATCATCCGCTACGAAGGTCATCCATGCCCCACAGCCAAACCTCTGCACCAAGCGACAGCCGGGCCGGCGTACGCCTCGCGCGCGGAGCATCGCCGTGGCTTCTCCCGACCGTCGCCACCGCAGCCCTCAGCCTCGCCCGTGCGCGCCGCTCCGGCGTCGCCAAGGCCGTGGCCGTGCCCGCCACCGCGCTCGCGGCGGGCATGCTGTGGTTCTTCCGCGACCCCGAGCGTGAGATCGCCCAGGGCCGGGTCATCTCCCCCGCCGACGGCGTGGTGCAGAGCATCATGCCGTGGAAGGACGGCCGCACCCGCGTCGCGATCTTCATGAGCCCGCTCAACGTCCACGTCAACCGCGCGCCGCTCTCCGGCACGGTGACGTCGGTCGAGCACATCCCCGGCGGGTTCGTACCGGCGTTCAACAAGGAGAGCGAGAACAACGAGCGCGTAGTCTGGCATTTCGACACCGAACTCGGCGACATCGAGATGATCCAGATCGCCGGTGCGGTGGCCCGCCGCATCGTCCCCTACATCCCGCAGGGCACGAAGGTCGAGCAGGGCGACCGCATCGGGCTGATCCGCTTCGGCTCGCGCGTCGACATCTACCTGCCCGAGGGCGTGGAAGTCGCGGTCGAGGTCGGTCAGAAGACCGTGGCTGGGGTGACTCGCATTGACCGTGATTGATCCTGAGACCCAGGCGGGCTGGGTGCCCGAGGCGGACGAGGTGGACGAAGAGGAGGAGATGCCCCTCTCTCTGCGCCTCTCGATAGCGGACACCCTCACCCTCGGCAACGCCACGTGCGGCTTCATGGCGGTGTACTTCACCACCACCGGCATCCTGATCCCGCACCTCACCGGCGACCAGGAGACCGGCATGGCCCGCCACAGCGCGGCCACCGCGGTGATCCTGATGCTGTGCGCGGCGGTCTTCGACCTGTTCGACGGCCTGGTGGCGCGCAAGCTCCGCTCCTCCCCCATGGGGGCGGAGCTGGACAACCTCTCGGACCTGATCAGCTTCGGCCTGGCGCCGGCGTACTTCGTCCTCGTCTACGGCATGGTCGCCGACGACGCGCATCAGCGGATGGCCGCGGTCGGGGCAATCGTGGTGCTCCTGGCCGTCGTACTACGGCTGGCGCGCTTCTCCTGCGTGACGGTGCCGAACGGCATGTTCCAGGGCATGCCGTCACCGTTCGGGGCACTGACGGTCGTCTCGATCGTGCTGCTCGAGCTGCCCTTCGTGGCGACGCTCCTGGCGATCGTGGGCACGGCCTGGCTGATGGTGAGCCGGGTCGAGTACCCGAAGCCGCGGGGCCGCCTCGCGGTGGCCATGCTGTCCTGGATCGTCGTATCGATGGGCCTCCTGGCGGCCTGGGCGTTCGACGCCCCGGGCGGTCAGCTGCTGCTCCAGACGGGCTGCGCGCTGCAGCTGGTCACCGGCGCGGTGATCCCGCTGTTCGCCACGGCCCGCCGGGTGAACAACTTCCGCGGCAACCGGCGTGAGGCACGGGCGGCCCAGCTGCCGTAGGCTCCGCCGCGACGCTCCCGAGGGGGCCCGAACCGTTCACGGTTCGGGCCCCCTCGCTGCGGGGCGCCGGGTTCCGGTTCGTCTGGCGGATGCGGGCGGACTGCGAGGTCGGGGTCGTCGCGCCGGCGCCCGGCCAGAACCTGGACGGCGTTGCACGGGTGCTGGACGGGAGGCGCTCGGGGCCTGGCGGCATCAGTCCGGTGGTGCCCGGGCTCGCCGATCTCGGCCGGGCCCGGCGGCTCGCCGAACTGGCGCTGCGCACCTGCCCGCCCGATGCGAGCGCCGTCGTACGGCTGGACCGGCGCATGCCGACCGCGCTCGTGGTGAGCCAGCCCGAACTCGCCGACCGTCTGGTGGCGGACGCGTTCGGGGCGCTGCTGGAACTGGAGCCCGCCGACCGGGCGGTGCTGCTCGAGACCCTCGACGTGTGGCTGGTGTGCGAGGGCTCGGCGGGCCGGCCCGCGGGACGCCTGTACTGCCACCTCAACACGGTCTTCAACCGGCTGCGGCGCCTGGAACAGCTGACGTCCCGCTCACTGGCCCGGCCACGGGACCACATCGGGATGACACTGGCCCTGGACGCGTACCGCCTGTCGGGGGCGCGCGGTTGACGACACCGGTCCCGGCCAGCATGGCGTGCAGAGCCCTCGGACGAGGAGGGGTCCTCGGACGAGGGTCCTCAGACGAGGAAGTCCCGCGCGATGTGCTCCGCGACCCGCTCCAGGATCGGGCCCGCGTCCGCGATGCACTTCGCGACGTCCGGCTCCAGCTCCGTCAGGGGGTAGGCGCGGCGGATGCCCGCGCGGCCGAGTGCCTCCGGCGGCAGGGCGACGCGGCCGCACACGGCGATGACCTCCTTGTCCGCGGCGCGGGCCGCGGCGGCGACGCCCGCGGGCGCCTTGCCGTGCAGGGTCTGCTCGTCCAGCGAGCCCTCGCCGGTGATCACCAGGTCCGCCCACTCCAGCGCGGGCGCGAAGCCCAGCACCTCGAGCATGACCTCGATGCCCGGGCGGAAGCGGGCGCCGACGAGGAGCGCGCCGTAGCCGATGCCGCCGGCCGCGCCCGCGCCCGGGGAGGCCGCGAACTCCGCCGCCTTCGCCCCGGCCGCCTTCTCCAGCACCGTCGCGTAGTGCGCGAGGGCGGAGTCCAGGGTCTCCACGTCGTCCGGGGAGGCGCCCTTCTGCGGGCCGTAGACGGCGGGCGCGCCCTTCGGTCCGGTCAGCGGGTTGTCGACGTCGCTGGCCAGCACCAGTTCGACGGAGCCGAGGCGCGGGTCCAGATCCGAGAGGTCGGCGGAGACCAGCTCGCTCAGGCCGCCGCCGCCCGGGGGCACCGGCTCCCCGTCCGCGTCCAGGAACCGCGCGCCGAGCGCGGACAGCATTCCGGCGCCGCCGTCGGTGGTCGCGCTGCCGCCCACGCCGAACACGATGGTCCGCGCGCCCGCGTCCAGGGCGGCGCGCAGCAGCTCGCCGGAGCCGTACGTGGACGACGTGAGCGGTGCGAAGACGCCGGCCGGCAGCCGCTGGAGGCCGCTCGCCTCCGCCATCTCCACGACCGCGGTGCCGCCGCGCAGCGCGAACGACGCCGTGACCTCGTCCCCGAGCGGTCCCGCGACGCGCACGTCGCGCCGCTCGAAACCGGCCGCGACCGCCGCGTCCACGGTCCCGTCGCCGCCGTCGGCCACGGGCAGGGCCTCCACCGGGAGGTCCGGTACGACCCGGCGCAGCCCGGCCGTCACCCGCTGCGCGACCTGCACGGCCGTCAGCGACCCTTTGAACTTGTCCGCGGCGATGAGCACCCTCCGGGTGCCCGTGCCTGCAGCGTCCGCCACCTTGTCTTCCCCTTGCTCTCCGGGCCTCGCACGTGTCAAGGCCAGTCGCGCCGCTGCGACCATAACCGGAGGAAGGCCCCGCCGTCATGCCCCGCCCGGACCGTGGGACGCGTCCGGCGCTCGTCCCTGCGTCCTTGCGCGAAGGGCGCGCGGCCGGGTCCGGAATTGGGTAAACCAGGAGCTATGACCCCTGTGGGCACTGAGCCGGAGCTCGCCGACCGCATCCTCGGGGCCTGGCTGGGCCGGATCGCGGGCAACATGCTCGGTAAACCGGTCGAGCAGGGCGACCTGTGGACGCGCGACCGGATCGACCGTTACCTGCGGCAGGCAGCAGCCCTGCCCCTGACCGACTACCTCCCCGAGCCCGCCGTCGAGAGCGACGGCTTCGAGCTGCGCCCCGAGTGGCGCCAGTGCGTACGCGGCCGCATCCACGGCAGCTGCCGCGATGACGACGTCGACTACGCCATCCTCGGCCTTGACCTGCTGGAGACCCACGGCTTCGGCTTCAGCACGGAGCAGGTCGGGGAGCTGTGGCTGCTGCGGCTGCCGTATCTGCAGACCTTCACGGCGGAACGGGCGACGTACCGCAACCTCGCCAACGGGATCAAGCCGCCGCTGACGGCCACGTACGACAACCCGTACCAGGAGTGGATCGGCGCCCTGATCCGCGCCGACATCTACGGCTGGACCTGCCCCGGTGTCCCGCGCCGCGCGGCCTCCCTGGCCCGCCGCGACGCGGTGCTGTCGCACACCGGCAACGGCGTGTACGGCGCGATGTGGGCGGCGGCGCTGATCGCGGCGGCGTTCACGGCGCCCACCGTGCGGCACGCGGTGGACCAGGCGCTGGCGGTGATCCCGGCGAGCAGCCGGCTCGCGCGCACCGTGCGCCGCGTCGTCTCGCTCCACGACACCCGGATGACCTGGGAGGACACCCTCGCGACGGTCTCGGAGGAGACCGCCGGGCTCGGCTGGATCCACACCATCCCGAACGCGGCGGTCATCACCGCGGGCCTCCTGTACGGCGACGGCGACTTCACCCGCACCATCACCCTCACCGTCCGCGGCGGCCTGGACACCGACTCCAACGGCGCGACCGCCGGCTCGGTGGCCGGCGTCCTGACGGGGGCGGACGCCATCCCGGCGCAGTGGAAGGAACCGCTGGAGGACACCGTCCGCAGCGCGGTGTTCGGCTTCGACGGGGCACGGATCAGCGAGCTGGCGCAGCGGACGCTCCAGCTGGCGGGGACGGAGAGCTAGGGCCCGGAGTCAGCCGGAGTCCGGGCCAGGAGGCGGGGCCCGGATGCTCGGACCGGAGGTGCCGTGCCGGCTGGTTACCCTTCCTGGATGACCTCCACGCCAGACTTCGCCACGTACATCGCCGGCCTGCCCCGCGTCCTCGCCGGCGCCGCCGCCCTCTTCCGCGACGCCGAGGGCCGGGTGCTACTCGTCGAGCCCAACTACCGCGAGGGCTGGGCGCTTCCGGGCGGCACGATCGAGTCCGACGACGGCGAGAGCCCGCGCCAGGGCGCGCACCGCGAGACGCTGGAGGAGATCGGTCTCGACCGCGAGCTGGGGCGCCTGCTCGCGGTGGACTGGGTGTACCGGCCGGGCTGGCCGCCGCTGGTGGCCTACCTCTACGACGGCGGTGTACTCACCGAGGACGACTTCAAGGCGATCCGTCTCCAGGAGGAGGAGCTGCTGTCGTGGCGGCTCGTGGGGCGCGAGGACCTCGACGACTTCCTGCTCGGTACCCTCGGCCACCGCGTCCTGGCCGCCCTGGACGTGCTGGCGGAGGGCTCGGGCACGGCGGAGCTCGAGAACGGCCGCCGGGTGGGCTGAGCCGCCGCTACCGGGCGAGCGCCTCGTCCGGGTCGATGTGGCCGTGGTGGATCTGGCTGTGGTCGCGGTCGTTGCACGCGTCGTCCACCGACTGGGCGGTCCACGGCGCGGCCACCGGGACGAGCGCCATGGCCTCCTTGCAGAGCCCGTTGGTGGTCAGGGTCCTGCCCCCGATGTTGATGCGTCCGTGGTCGCCGTTGTCGGCGTGGGCCGGGGTGGCGAGCGCGAGACCGGCCATGGTGAGCGCCGCGAGGGCGCCGATCTTCTTCATAGCCTGGCCAACGACACCGGGATCGGGCAGGTCACGCCGCCGAATACTTCTTGGCTCCGAGCGGGGAGGCGCCCTTACGCTCGGCCTATGAACAGGCCTCTCGTCGCCGTCCTCAGTGGCGCCGGCATCTCCACCGACTCCGGCATCCCCGACTACCGCGGCCCGAACGGTCTGTGGCGCAAGGACCCCGAGGCCGAGAAGCTCGTGACGTACGAGTACTACATGGGCGATCCGGAGATCCGGCGGCGGTCCTGGCGGATGCGGCGCGAGAACGGCGCGCTCCGGGCCGAGCCGAACGCCGCGCACCGGGCCGTCGCCGAGCTGGAGAGGTCCGGCGTGCCGGTCAGGGTCATCACGCAGAACGTCGACGGGCTGCACCAGCTAGCCGGCCTGCCCGCCCGCAAGGTGCTCGAACTGCACGGCAGCGCGCGGAGCGTGGTGTGCACCGGGTGCCGGGCACGCGGGTCGATGGAGGCGGCACTCGCGCGCGTCGACGCGGGAGAGGCAGACCCGCCCTGCCTGGAGTGCGCCGGCATCCTGAAGCCGGCGACCGTGATGTTCGGCGAGCACCTCGACCCGGTGGTGCTCGGTGACGCGCTCGCCATCAGCAAGGCGTGCCAGGTCTTCGTCGCCGTCGGCAGCAGCCTGCAGGTCCAGCCCGCCGCCGGGCTCGCGGGCGTCGCTGCCGACCACGGGGCGCGGCTGATCATCGTCAACGCCGAGCCCACGCCGTACGACGAACTCGCGGACGAGGTCGTGCGCGCGCCCATCGGAACGGCACTGCCCGAGCTGCTGCGCGGGCTGGGCACGGATGCGGCGGGCTGATCGCCGCGTCATGGACGGAGCCGGCCTCGCCTGCCGTAGAAGGTGTCCTGCGTCGCACTCCGGCGGCTAGAACAGGGACCTGTCGCCTTCGAGGTCGAGCAGGCGCCGCTTGCGTTCGAGGCCGCCGCCGTAGCCCGTGAGGCTGCCGTTCGCGCCGACGACGCGGTGGCAGGGCACGATGATGCCGATCGGGTTCTTGCCGTTGGCGAGGCCGACGGCGCGGGAGGCGGCCGGTTTGCCGAGGGTGTCGGCGAGTTGGCCGTAGGAGCGGGTCTCGCCGTAGGGGATGCGGCGGAGTTCGTCCCAGACCGTGCGCTGGAACGGGGTGCCGTTCAGGTGGAGTTGAAGGGTGAACTCCTGCAACTCGCCCGCGAAATAGGCCTGCAGTTGTTCCTCTGCCTCGGCGAAGGGCGCGTCGTCGCGGTCGCCGAAGGTCTCCTCCGGCGGACGGTGGCGCTGGTCGGTCATGTAGAGGCCGCACAGGACGCCGTCGTCGGCCACCAGGGTCAGAGGGCCGTAGGGGCTGGTGACGACCGTGTGCTGCTTGGTGGAGCTCATGGTGAACGTCCTTACACCGGGAGGAAGTTGATCGGGTGGCTGTCCGTCGCCCACAGGTACTGGACGGCGTATGCCCGCCAGGGGCGCCAGGCCGCCGCGCGGGCGGTGAGGGCCGCCGGGGTGGACGGGAGGCCCAGCTCCTGGGCGGCGCGGCGGATGCCGAGGTCGGTGGGGAGGAAGGCGTCGGGGTCGCCGAGGGCACGCATGGCGATGACGTCGACCGTCCAGGGGCCGAAGCCGGGCAGGGCCAGGAGCCGGGCGCGGGTCTGAGGCCAGTCGCTCTCCGGCCCCAAGTGGAGGGTGCGGTCCGCGAGTTGACGTACGAGAGTGGTGAAGGTGGTGCGGCGCGTCCGCGGCATCGCCAAAGACTCCGGGTCCACGGCGGCGAGCGCGTCGGGGGTCGGGAAGACGTGGGTGAGGCCGCCCTCGGGGTCCTCCACCGGGTCGCCGTGCGCCGTGACGAGGCGGGCCGCGTGGGTGCGGGCCGCGGCCGTCGAGACCTGCTGGCCGAGCACGGCCCGGACGGCGAACTCCGCCTCGTCGACCGTGCGCGGGACGCGCCGGCCCGGGGCCTTGTCGACCAGCGGGGCGAGCAGGGGGTCCGTGCGCAGCTGGTCGTCGATCGCGACCGGATCGGCGTCCAGGTCGAGCATGCGGCGGCAGCGGCTGATGGCGACGGTGAGGTCGCGCAGGTCGCCGAGGGTGAGCCGGCAGGCGATGTGGTCGGGCTCGGGCGCCAGCGTCACGATGCCGTGGCCGTACGGCAGGCGGAGCGTGCGGCGGTAGGCGCCGTCCCGCCACTCCTCCACGCCGGGTACGGCGGTGGCCGCGAGGTGGCCGAAGAGGTTGTCGGGGTTGAGCGGGGTACGGAAGGGCAGGCGGAGCGTCAGCGCGCCCGGTGTGCCGGCCGGCGCGCTCTTCTTCGGCAGCCGGGCCCGCAGTTCACTCGGCGCCAGGGCGAAGACCTCGCGCACGGTGTCGTTGAAGGTGCGGATCGAGGAGAAGCCGGCGGCGAAGGCGACCTCGGCCATCGGCAGCGTCGTCGTCTCGATCAGCAGGCGGGCGGTCTGGGCTCGTTGGGCACGGGCCAGGGCGAGCGGGCCGGCGCCCAGCTCGGCGAGCAGCTGGCGTTCGATCTGCCGGGTGCTGTAGCCGAGGCGGGCGGCGAGGCCCGGGACGCCCTCGCGGTCCACGACGCCGTCGGCGATCAGGCGCATCGCGCGGGCCACGAGGTCGGCCCGCCGGTTCCACTCCGGTGAGCCGGGGCTGGTGTCGGGGCGGCAGCGCTTGCAGGCCCGGAATCCGGCCTGCTGGCAGGCGGCCGCGCTCGGGTAGAAGGTCATGTTCTCGGGCTTGGGCGGGACGACGGGGCAGCTGGGCCGGCAGTAGATGCGGGTCGTCAGGACCGCCGTGAAGAACCATCCGTCGAAGCGCGCGTCCTTGGACTGGACGGCGCGCACGCAGCGCTCTCGGTCGGTGTGCATCCCGTTCTGCATACGTCCAGCATCGGGGACGGGCGGGCCCGGGGCTGGCGAGAATCCGACATCAACCTCGCATGCGCTGGAGCGGCCCGGATCGCCTGCCGCCTCATGCCCCGCTCTCGTCGAGGAGAGCGCGCAGGGCGGCCTCCTCCGCCGAGGTCAGGCCGGTCACGAAGTGCTGGAGGGCGGCGATCGGGTCGGGACCGCGGGCCAGGGCGCGGTGCATGGCCTCGGCGGTCAGCTGGGCGGCGTTCTTCACCGGCCGGTAGGCGCCGCGCCTGCCGTCGGCGTCCCGCAGGACGAGGCCCTTGTCGTGCAGGCGCCGCAGGATCGTGTGCACGGTGTTGTAGGCGAGGCCGCCGCACAGACAGACCTGGATCTCGGCCGGCGTGAGGGCGCGGTCCGTCGCCCACAGGGTGGCGAGGATCTCGCTCTCCAGCTCGCCCGGGCCGCGTCGTACGGCCCTGTCGCGAGGAGTCGCGCCGGCCATGGCTCCACATTACGGCGCATACCCGGCGGCGGTCAGTGCGGTCACCGGCCCTTGCCGCCGGTCAGGACGAGGTCCCCTCGGAAGCACGGCGGGCACGCGCGCGGCGCGCCTCCAGGGCGATCGGGGTCAGGGAGACGAGGACCACGAGCGCGACCATCGGCAGCAGGTAGTGGTCGACGTTCGGCACCGAGGAACCCAGCGCATAGCCGCCCAGTGTCAGGCCGATCGTCCACACCAGGCCGCCCACCACCTGCCACACGGTGAAGACCCGCACCGGCACCTCCAGCGCACCGGCCAGGGGGTTCAGCACGGTGCGCACGATCGGCACGAAGCGGGCCAGGACCACCGCCTTGGCGTGGCCGTAGCGCTCGAGCAACTGCTCGGCCCGCTCCGCGCCCTCGTGCAGCTTCTTCGATCTGCTGCGCGCCAGCAGGGCCCGGCCGCCGCGGCGCCCGAGCCAGTACCCCGTCTGGGCGCCGAGGAGCGCACCGACGACGGCGGCCACCAGCACCTGCCAGAGCGAGAGATGGACGGATCTGTCGGAGTCACCGGCGCACAGCAGTCCGGCCGTGAACAGCAGGGAGTCGCCGGGCAGGAAGAAGCCGACCAGCAGTCCGGTCTCGGCGAACATCACGACGGCGACGCCGAGAGCACCGAACGCGGACAGCAGGGAACCGGCGTCCAGGACGTTCACCGCCTGGGTCACGGCCATGTGGGCAGCTGCCACGGAGACGACCCCTCTCATACTGGGACGTGGACGGAGCGGGCACGGGCCCGCACCGAACGACTACAGTCACGTAGACCGTCTACCGCACTGTAGACGAATGAGAGCCGAGGAGCGTTCCCATGTCCGATTGGCAGAGTGACGAGCCGGTCGACGGGCGCACGGACCGCCGGCCGGCCGGCGAGCTGGAGGCGAGCGTACTCGCCGCGCTGTGGTCCGCCGGCAAGGCGCTCACGCCCGGCGCCGTCCAGAAGGAGGTCGGCGGCGGCCTCGCGCGTACGACGGTGACGACGATCCTCACGCGTCTGCACGCCAAGGGCGCGGTGACCCGCGCGCGCTCGGGCCGCGGCTACGCCTACGCACCGGCCCAGGACTCGCACGGCCTCACGGCCCGCCGGATGCACGCCGAACTCGACAAGGACGCCGACCGCGGCACCGTCCTCGCCCGCTTCGTCTCCGATCTGAGCCCCGCGGACGAGCAGCTGCTGCGCTCGCTCCTTGATGACGCCCGGCCGGACGGGGACGGCAGCGCGTGAACGGCGCCGCTCCCCCGCTACCGGCTCCGCGTCAGCGGGTCCGCGCCTCGAACGCCTCGTAGGCCCGCTCGTCGAAGAGCACGAACCGGACCTCCTGGACGGATGTGTCCGCGGCCCGGACCGTCTCCACCGCGATGCGGGCTCCGTCGTCCATCGGCCAGCCGTAGATGCCGGTGGAGACGGCGGGGAACGCGACCGTACGGGCGCCGAGCTCGTCAGCGACACGGAGGGACTCGCGGTAGCAGGAGACCAGCAGCCCGGAACGGTCCTCGCCCGCGGACCAGACCGGACCCACGGTGTGGATCACCCAGCGTGCGTCCAGGTCGCCCGCGGTGGTGGCGACCGCCTGGCCGGTGCGCAGGCCCTTGCCGTACCTCGATGCGCGCAGCTTGCGGCACTCCTCGAGGATCGCCGGGCCGCCGCGGCGGTGGATGGCGCCGTCGACGCCTCCGCCGCCGAGCAGGGAGGAGTTCGCGGCGTTGACGATCGCGTCGACGCTCTCGCGTGTGATGTCGCCCTGGGCGAGCGTGATGGTGGTCATGTCTGCCTCAGCCTCTTCCAGACGGCCTTCGCGGCGTTGTGCCCGGACATGCCGTGTACCCCGGGGCCGGGCGGGGTCGCCGACGAGCAGATGAAAATGGCCGGATGCGGGGTGCTGTACGGCGAGAGGGAGAGCTTGGGGCGCAGCAGGGTCTGCAGGCCGGAGACCGCGCCGGTGCCGATGTCCCCGCCGATGTAGTTGTGGTTGCGGGCGGCCATCTCGGGCGGGCCGGCCGTGGCGCGGGCGAGGACGCGGTCGCGGAACCCCGGTGCGAAGCGCTCCAGTTGACGCTCCATGGCGTCGGTGAGGTCGCCGGTCCAGCCGCTCGGGACATGGCCGTAGGCCCAGAAGACGTGCTTGCCGTCGGGTGCGCGGCCGGGGTCGACGACGCTGGGCTGAACCGTGATCATGAACGGCCGCTCGGGCGCCCGGCCCTCCCGGGAGGCCTCCCGCAGCGCGGTGCCGATCTCGGCGCTGTCCGCTCCGATCTGCACGGTGCCGGCGGTGCGGGCCTCCTGGGCGGTCCACGGGACCGGGCCGTCCAGCGCGTAGTCGACCTTGAAGACGCCCGGGCCGTAGCGGTAGCCCTCGTAGTAGCGGCCGAAGCCCGCGATACGGGCCAGCGCGGTGGGTGAGGTGTCGAAGACGTACGCGCGCGCGGGCGGCAGGTCGTCGAGGCGCTTGACCTCGTAGTCCGTGTGGACCACGCCGTCCAGGTCCTTCAGGTACGCGGTGAGCGCGTCCGAGATGGACTGGGAGCCGCCGCGGGCCACGGGCCAGCCGCGGGCGTGCGCGGCGAGCGCGAAGACCAGGCCGATGGCGCCGGTGGCCAGGCCCGTCAGGGGTGCCATGACATGCGCGACGAGGCCCGCGAACAGGGTCTTGGCGGGCTCGTCGTGGAAGCGGCGGGTCAGCCAGGTCGACGGGGGCAGGCCGACCAGGCCGAAGCGGGCGAGGGTCACCGGGTCGCGCGGCAGCGCGGTGCCCGGCAGGGACATGAAGTCCCGCGTCAGGGTGTCCCACTTGGGCAGGAACGGCTCGACCAGCCTGCGGTACGCGCCCGCGTCCCGCGGGCCGAACGAGGCCGCCGTCTCGGCCACCGAACGGGACAGCACGGCGGCGCTGCCGTCGGTGAAGGGGTGGGCCATGGGCAGCTCGGGGTGCAGCCACTCCAGGCCGTACCGCTCCAGGGGCAGGGCGCGGAACGCCGGGGAGTTGATGCCCAGCGGGTGGGCCGAGGAACAGGGGTCGTGCCGGAAGCCGGGCAGGGTGAGCTCTTCGGTGCGGGCTCCGCCGCCGACTGTGTCGCGGGCCTCGAAGACCGCCACGGAGAAGCCGCGGCGGGCCAGCTCCACGGCGGCCGTCAGTCCGTTCGGCCCCGCACCCACCACGACAGCATCGAGCATCGACGGCACCTTCGGACCCCTTCGTCAGCCGATGGCCACTGAGGATCAGGATATGCCGGGGGGCCGGCGGTCTCCCGAGGCGGGTGGTTCAGTCCTGAACGGTCGCCCGGATCACGCCACGTCCGACAGCAGGCCCTTCACCCGGCGTGCCGTCGCCGCGTCGCGGGCGGCCGTGAACGGAAGGGCGTTGCCGCCCGTGATGCGGAACGGATCGCCGGTCAGCGTCAGATGGGCGCCGCCCGCCTCCTCGACCAGCAGGATGCCGGCGGCGTGGTCCCAAGCCGCTTCCCAGCTGAAGGCGAGGGCGTCCAACTCGCCCCGGGCGACGGCCAGATACTCCAGACCGGCCGAGCCGCAGGCGCGCGACGCGACGCCGTCGGTCCACAGGCCGATCAGGGCGCGCTTCTGCGCGTCGGTCGTGTAGTCGGGGTGGGAGGTGGCCACTTGGAGGCCGCGTGCCGGGTCGGGCGAACCGGCGTGCAGCCGCCGGCCGTCGAGGAAGGCGCCCTGTCCCCTCACGGCGGTGGCGAGCTGGTCCGAGGCCGGTATGTACGTCCAGGAGGCGAGCAGGACTCCGCGCCGGGCGAGCGCGACCAGTGTGCAGAATCCGGGGTCGCCGTGCACGAACTGGCGTGTCCCGTCGACCGGGTCGACGATCCAGACCGGGGCGTCGCCCTGTATCGCCTCGTACACCTGCGGGTCGGCGTGCACGGCCTCCTCGCCGACGACGACGGAACCGGGCAGGAGGCCGCCGAGCACGTCCGTGAGATACCGCTCGGTGAGGCGGTCGGCGTCGGTCACCAGGTCGTGCGGTCCGCTCTTCTGGTCGACCTCGTGCGCGGCCAGGCTGCGGAAGCGGGGCATGATCTCGGCCGCGGCGGCCTTGCGGACCGCCTCCTCCACGTCGGCCGAGTGGTGGGCGAGAAACTCGTCGATGGTTTCCTTGTCTTCGATCATGTCTCCATGAGAGCACGCGCCTCTGACAATCCACGCCGGGAGGGTGGATCTGCGGTGGAATCGGCGTGAACTCCGCGGCCGCGATCAGCGCCCCACCGCATACCCCTGCATGCCCCGCGGATTGGCGGCCGCCGACAGGACGCCGGTGGCCGGATCGCGGGCGACAGCGCACAGCCGCCCCTCCGACCAGGGCTCGCCGACGGTCACCTCGTGGCCCCGGCGCCGCAGTTCCCCGACGACCCCGGCGTCCATGCGGGACTCCACCGTCACGCTCCCCGGCCGCATGCCGCGCGGGTAGAACGAACCGGGGAAGCTGTCGTTGTGCCAGTTCGGGGCGTCGATCGCGCCCTGCAGGTCGAGGCCCCCGCGGACCTGGGCGCGCAGGGCGACGGCCAGGAAGAAGTGCAGCTGCCACTGGTCCTGCTGGTCGCCGCCGGGGGTGCCGAAGGCCATGACGGGGACGCCGTCGCGCAGGGCGATCGAGGGCGTGAGGGTGGTGCGGGGCCGGCGGCCGGGCGTGAGCGCGTTGGGCAGGTCCTCGTCCAGCCAGGTCATCTGGAGCCGGGTGCCGAGCGGGAAGCCGAGTTCGGGCACGACGGGGTTCGACTGGAGCCAGCCGCCGCTGGGGGTGGCGGCGACCATGTTGCCCCAGCGGTCGACGACGTCGAGGTGGCAGGTGTCGCCGCGGGTGCCGCCGTCCGCCGCGACCGGGGGCTCGCCCGGCACCGGGGAGACCGGCGGCTTGGCCACGGTCGGTTCGCCGACGCCCATGGGGCTGAATCCTGGCTCGTCACCGACGATCACGTGCGCGTGCGCGCTGAGCCGCGGGGTGCGTCCGCCGGGGCCGCCGGGGCGCAGCTCGTGCGAGGCCTTGGCGCCGACGAGGTGGCGCCGGGCCGCGTTGTAGTGCGCCGACAGCAGGTCGCCGAGCGGGACCTCGGCGGCGTCCCCGTACCAGGCCTCCCGGTCGGCCATGGCGAGCTTGCAGCCCTCGATCAGCAGATGGACGTAGTCGGCGGAGCCGTACTCGGGCAGTTCGGGCGGGAGCAGGGCGAGTTGCTGGAGGAAGGCGGGACCCTGGCTCCAGGGCCCGGCCTTGCACACGGTCCAGCCTTTCCAGTCGTACGTCGCCGGGGTCTCGTAGGTCGCGGACCAGCTGGCGAGGTCGGCGGCCGTCAGCGTGCCCGCGTGGCGCTCGCCGCTGGTGTCCATGGTCGGCCGCCGCGCCTGCCGGACCAGGGCCTCGGCGATGAACCCGGATCGCCACACCTCGCGCGCGGCCTCGATCTGCGCGAGGCGGTCCCCGGCGTCCGCGACCTCGGCGAGCAGCCGCTTCCAGGTGGCGGCGAGGGCGGGGTTGCGGAAGAGCTCGCCGGGTCCCGGGGCCTTCCCGCCCGGGAGATACACCTCCGCCGACGAGGTCCACTCCGTCTCGAAGAGTTCCCGTACGGTCTCCACGGTCGCGCCGACGTTCTCCACGGGCGCGTGGCCGTCCTCGGCGTATCCGATCGCGTACGCGAGGACCTCGGCGAGGGGCTTGGTGCCGTGGTCGCGCAGCAGGAGCATCCAGGCGTCGAACGCGCCGGGCACGGCGGCGGCGAGCGGTCCCGTGCCCGGGACCAGGTCCAGGCCGAGCGACCGGTAGTGCGCGACCGTGGCCCCGGCCGGGGCGACGCCCTGGCCGCACAGCACCCGCACCTCGCCGCCCGCCGGGGCGAGCAGGATCGGCACCTCGCCGGCCGGCCCGTTGAGATGCGGCTCGACGACGTGCAGCACGAACGCCCCCGCCACGGCCGCGTCGTAGGCGTTGCCGCCGGCCTCCAGCACCGCCATCGCCGACTGCGAGGCCAGCCAGTGGGTGGAGGACACCATCCCGAAGGTGCCCTGCAAGGTCGGCCGGGTCGTGAACGGCATCTCTCACCTCACTGCTGACGCGCCTTCGCAGCTCCGGTCGGCGCTCGGGTCCACCCGGCAGGCTACCCATCCCCCACGCCCACCAAGATTTTGCGTTCTCGCGGGGAGTCCATGAACCGGCTTGCACCTGGGCGAAGTCCCCTTTGTCCGGTTGCCGCGACTGCCGGACATCACGCGTTCACCCCGCCCGTCCTTCTCCGCGTTCTACGCGCGTGGTGTCATGCCCACGCTCACCACCCCCCACGTGGGCTTCAACTCGACCAGGAGTCACGCATGTTGTGGAAGGTCCTTGCCCGCGCGGGTGTCGCCCTGACCGCCGGCGCCGCCGTCCTCGCCACCGCCGTCCCCGCGAACGCCGCGAGCTACTCCGCGTTCGCCTTCTCGCAGAGCGACGGCGAGCCGGACATCTACGACTTCATCAACTCGGCCACCAGCTCCCTCGACATGACGATGTACGAGCTGGAGGACACCACCGCCGTGAGCGACCTCATAGCCCTGAGGAACAAGGGCGTCACTGTGCGGGTCGTCCTGGACCGGCAGCACAAGAGCGCCGACAACTCCGCCTACACGTCCCTGACGAACGCGGGCGTCGGCGTGGTCTGGTCGTCGTCCTCCTTCGTCTACACCCACCAGAAGACGATCACGGTCGACGGCGCCAAGTCGCTGGTCCTCACGGGCAATCTCACCTCGCAGTACTACGCGACCGGCCGCGACTACGGCGTCTTCACCGACGACACCCGTGACGTCGCCGCGATCGAGAAGGTCTTCGACGCGGACTACGCCGGCACCGCGGTGACCCCGACCGACGGCGACCATCTCCTCTGGTCGCCCACCGACTCCCGCAACCGCCTGCTGTCCGTGATCAACAGCGCGACGAAGACGCTCGACGTCGAGGAGCTGGAGTTCAGCGACAGCGCGGTCGTCGACGCGATCGTGGCGCGGGCGAAGGCGGGCGTGGCCGTACGGGTGGTCCTGGAGACCCCGGGCTCCTACTCGAGCGAGGTCACCGCGGTGAAGAACGCCGGCGGCGAGGTCGTCGGCTACTCCGACCCCGACGGCTTCTACATCCACGCCAAGGCCATGGTCGCCGACTACGGGCTGTCCACCCAGGAGGTGGAGGCGGGCTCGATGAACATCAGCAGCAACTCGCTCTCCGGCAACCGCGAGCTGGGCATCGTCCTGACCGGCACCGGGGTGGCCCAGTCCGTGGCCACCACCGTCGAGACCACGTTCGCCGGCGACTACGCGGGCGGTACGGCCGCCTGACCGCTGCGCGCGGCGGCCGCTCAGGCGTGCCGTGGCGAGACCAGGCCCGACTCGTAGGCGAAGACGACGAGTTGGGCCCGGTCCCGCGCACCCAGCTTGGTCATCGCGCGGCTGACGTGGGTCTTGGCCGTGAAGGGGCTGACGACCATGTGGGCCGCGATCTCCTCGTTGCTCAGGCCCCGGGCGGCCAGGGCCGTCACCTCGCGCTCGCGCCGGGTCAGGCAGTCGAGCCCGGGCGCCGTCGCCCGGTCCGGCGGCCGGGACACGAACTCGCCGATCAGCGTGCGGGTGACCGACGGCGAGAGCAGCGCCTCGCCGCGGGCCACCACCTGGATGGCCTGGAGCAGGTCGGCCGGTTCCGTGTCCTTGAGGAGGAAGCCGCTCGCACCGGCGCGCAGCGCCTCGAAGACGTACCCGTCCAGGCCGTAGTTGGTGAGGATGACGACGCGTACGGCCGCCAGCGCGGGGTCGGCGGCGATCCGGCGGGTGGCCTCGATGCCCGTCATCACCGGCATCTGCACGTCGATCAGCGCGATGTCGGGCGTGTGCGCCCGCACCAGCGCCAGGCCCCGCTCACCGTCGGACGCCTCCCCCACCACCTCGATGCCCTCCTCGGCCTCCAGCAGCGCACGGAACCCCGCCCGCATGAGGGCCTGGTCGTCGACGAGAGCCACCCTGATCATCGGGCCTCCCCCAGCGGCAGCCGCGCCCGCACCTCGAACCCGCCCTCCGCGCGCGGGCCCGTGTGCAGGGTGCCGGCGAGGGCCGTGACCCGTTCGCGCATACCGGTCAGGCCCACTCCGGGTGTGGTCGGGCGGGACGGGTCGGCCGTGCCGTCGTCGGTCACGGTGATCGTCAACCCGTCCGGCTCGTAGGCCAGTTGGACCTGCACCTTCGCGGGGCCCGCATGGCGGGCCGCGTTCGTCAGGGCCTCCTGGACGATGCGGTAGACGGCGCGGTCGAGCGCCGGAGGCAGGGGTCCGACCTCGCCGGTCACCTTGAGGTCGGCGGCCAGGCCCGCCGCGCAGGCCCGCTCCACCAGCAGCGCGGGCGTGCCGGTCGGCTCGTCGCTGCGCAGCACCTCCAGGGTGGAGCGCAGTTCGCGCATCGCCTCGCTGCTGGCGTCCTGGATGGCGAGCAGCGCGGGCGGCACCTCCTCGCCGCGCTTGCGGGCCAGGTGGACAGCGACGCCCGCCTGGAGCTTGACGATCGAGATGCTGTGGGTGAGCGAGTCGTGCAACTCCCGCGCGATGCGCAGGCGTTCCTCGCCGGCCCGGCGCAGGGCCGCCTCCTCGCGGGTGCGCTCCGCCTCCAGGGCGCGCTGTTCCGTCTGGCGCAGATACGCCTGCCAGTTGCGGTCCGCCATGCCCGTGATCACCGCGCACAGGAACCAGCCCGCGAGCAGCGCGGTCCTCTCGACGACGTCGTGGGTGGTCGGCCCGGTCGGGATGTACGCGGCCACGAACACCCCGCTCGCCCCGGCCGCGTACCCGCGGTGGCCCGCGCGGGCCGCCACCAGGACGGCGGCGAAGACGGGCAGCGACGCGGCCGGTCCCGGGTGGGCGTGCAGGACGTACGCGCTGCCGCTCACCGTCGACACCGCCAGCACGGCCTGCGGGGTCTTGCGGGAGAAGGCCAGCGCGGCCGAACTCACCGCGAGCAGCGCGTAGTCGACGGCGGTGGTGTCCGCGTCGAAGGCGGCCGCGGTCAGCACGATGACGCCGACGGCGACCGCGAAGGCCACGTCGGCGAGCCGCTCGCGTGAGACCCGGTGCCCGCTCATGACCGCACAGTAGACGGCCGTACGGACAACGGCGTCAGCCCTGTGGACGGCTCTCGCGCTACTCCCGCCGTAGTAGAACCGGCTGCCGGTGACCCGGCCGTCGCAGGGCGCACCGCATTCGGCCGTACGACGACGCCGGCCGGCCCCGGGGCGCACGCTGCTGCACATGTCCACACCTTTCCGCTTCACCGAACCACTGCCGCCCAGGGCGGCCACCGGCCGTGTCGCCGAGGTGTACGAGCAGCTCGCCCGCGACTTCGGCATCGACAAGGCCGCCACCTTCGTGGTGCTGTCCTCCGCGCCCGAAATCCTCGCCCCCGCCTGGGCGTTGATGCGCGAGTCGCTGATCGCCGGGGCGGGCAGCCGCACCGGCAAGGAACTGGCGGCGTACGGGGTGTCGCGCGCCAACAAGTGCCCGTTCTGCGTGGACGCGCACACGGTCCTGCTGCACGCCACCGGCGACCACGCGCTCGCCGAGCGGCTGGCGCGGGGCGAGCGGCCGGAGAGCGATGAGCACGCGCGTGTGCTGAGCTGGGGACAGCACACGCGCGTGCCGGGCGCCGGGCTGATGCCGTACCCGTTCCCGCTCGAACACGCCCCCGCCTACATCGGCACGGCGCTCGCCTTCCACTTCATCAACCGGATCGTGTCGGCCCTGCTGACCGAGCGGCTGCTGCCGGGCAACGTCCAGCGGTGGCGCCCGGTGCGCAGCCTCGCGGGCCGTTCGCTCGCCGGGACCGTCCGGCGCAGTGCCGTGCCCGGCGCGGCCCTCGCCCTGCTCGACGACCCGGCGCCGGGCCCCGCATGGGCGGCCGGCACGACCGTCGGCCCAGCCTACGCGGCGCTGCGCGCGGCGACCGCGACGGGCGCGGACCTCCTCGACGCCGACGACCAGGCCCTCGTACGGGAGGCTCTGTGGGACTGGGACGGATCGCATCCGCCGCTGTCCTGGGCGGGGCTCCCGGACCGGCGTGAGCGCCCCGGCACTCGCCTGGCCCTGCTGGCGGCCCTCGCGCCGTACCGCATCACGGAGGAGGACGTGACGGCCTGGCGGCGGCCGGAGCACACCGACGAACACCTCGTCCGCCTCGTCGCCCACGGCGCGTTCGCCGCCGTGGACCGCGTCGAGAGCGCCTTCACCCTGCACGCCGCGCGGGAGGGCTCATGACCACGAGCGCCCGTCTCCGCCGGACGTCCTGCGACGCACTGCTCGCGGCGGCGGGCGTCCGGCCCGCCGACCGGGTCCTCGACGTCGGCTGCGGCGCCGGCGACACGACCCGGACCGCCGCCCGGCTGGCCTCGCGCGGGTACGCGGTCGGCGTCGACCTCTCGGCGCCGCTGCTGCGGCGGGCACAGGAGCTGACGGCGGCGGAGAAGATCCACAACGCCACGTACTTCGTGGCGGACGCGCAGGTCCACCCGTTCCCGCCGTGCGGCTACGACGTCATCGTCAGCCAGGGCGGCGTGACGTCCTTCGCGGACACCGCGGCCGCCTTCCGCAATCTCGCGCGGGCGCTGCTGCCGGGCGGCCGCCTGGCGTTCACGTGCCCCCGCCCGGCCGGAGGTGTCCGGACGGCCCTGGAGGGCTGGGAGTACGTCGAGATCACGCCGCTCACCCTCGAAACCCCCTCGCGCGCCGACGTCTGGCTGATCACCGCGAACCGCCCACGGAGCGTGCCCGCCGCGCACCCGCCCACGGTGACCCGGTGGTAACCAGGCGTGCACGGAGCGAGTTGACACTTCCGTCTCACAGAGACTCATGTGAAACTGGCGCCCCGTCCGCAGTGCGGACCCCTTCCGCACACCGTCCCCCACCGAAAAGTGTGCCGTGCGCGATTTTCCTCTGCCGCTCGCTCTGACCGCGCGTCTGTCCCCGGTCGTCGTGCTGGCGGCGGCCGGCTGGGCGCTGTCGTCCGGACCCGCCGCGACGCCGGCCGCCGAGCACAAGGACGCGCCGAAGACCGGCACCCAGTCGGCCACCGCCCCGGCCACGACGGCCCAGAGCAAGTCGTACTCCTCCGCGCCCGCACCGTGCGGCAGTGTGGACGTCAAGACGCTCAAATCGCTGGTGCCGGGCGCCAAGACGGCCGGCAAGGAGATCAAGTCGACGGACGAGAAGCTGCGCCGCACCTGCTCCTGGAACGCGCTCGACGGCTACGACTACCGCTGGCTCGACGTCTCCTTCGAGGTCATGAACTCGGACGATGCGGGACAGACCGCATACAAGAACCGCATCGCGGACAAGAGCGGCGGAGGCGCTGTTCCCGGACTCGGTGACGAGGGCTACTCCGTCGTGAACCTGACCACGGAGAACAAGCAGCAGACGCGCGAGGGCGTGGTGATCTCCCGGGTGGGCAACGTGCTGGTGGTCATCACCTACAACGGCAGCGACTTCGAGACGAAGAAGGCGCCGGGCACAGACGAGATCAACAAGGGCGCCATCAAGGCCGCCAAGGAGGCCGTGGCCGCGCTGCAGAGCGGCCGGACGAGCTGAGACCCGCCGGCCGCCCCCGCGCTCCGCGTCAGACGGTGCGCTCCCTGTCCCGTCCGCGCAGCAGCATCAGCACCAGGTAGAGCGCCATCGAGGTGCCGAGGCCGACCGCCCAGCCGTAGTCCGCAAGGGACTTCAGCGCCGGGATGGGCCGTCCGTCGATCAGCGGCTTGAAGTTCGCGCCGCCGATCGCGAGCACGCCGCCCACCACGAAGGCCACCACGGCCCGCCAGTTCCAGCCGCCCGCGTACCAGTAACGGCCGCCCGCGCGGTAGAGGTCGACCAGGTCCAGCTTGCCCCGGCGCAGGATCCAGTAGTCGGCGATGAGGATGCCGGCGACCGTGCCGAGCAGACCGCCGACCAGTCCGAGCCAGGTGAAGATGTAGCCCTGCGGGTCGGAGTACAGCTTCCACGGGAAGATCAGCACGGCGAGCACCGCGGTGATCAGCGCACCGGAGCGGAAACTCACCTTCCGGGGCGCGACGTTGGAGAAGTCGAAGGCCGGCGAGACCAGGTTGGCCGCGATGTTCACGGAGAGGGTCGCCACCAGCACGGTCACCAGCGCGTACAGCAGGCCGAGGACGTTGTCCGTCTTGGACGCGAGCTGGACCGGGTCCCAGATCGTCTGGCCGTAGACGGCCTGCGAGCCGGAGGTGACCAGCACCGAGAGGAACGCGAACAGCGTCATCGTGGTCGGCAGGCCGAGCGCCTGGCCCCAGGTCTGCGCCTTCTGGCTCTTGCCGTAGCGGGTGAAGTCGGGGATGTTCAGCGACAGCGTGGACCAGAAGCCGATCATGCCCATGAGGGACGGCCAGAACAGTTTCCAGAACTCGCCGCCCCAGCCGAGCTTGGAGGGCTGGTCGAGCAACGGGCCGAAGCCGCCCGCCTTGTTGCTCATCCAGATCAGCATCACCAGCGCGCCGACGATGACGAAGGGCGCCGCCCAGTTCTCGAAGCGGCGGATCGTCTCCATGCCGCGGTAGATGATGGCGACCTGGATGACCCAGAAGATCGCGAACGACAGCCACATCGTCCAGGGGTGGCCGCCGATCTTCGCGGCGTCCGACCAGCCGTTGCCGATCAGCTTGCCGGCCAGGAAGAAGATCGCCTCGCCGCCGATCCAGGTCTGGATGCCGAACCAGCCGCACGCCACCAACGCCCGTACGACGGCGGGCAGATTGGCACCGCGGACGCCGAACGAGGCGCGCGCGAAGACCGGGAAGGGGATGCCGTACTTCGGTCCCGCGTGACCGGTGAGCAGCATCGGGACCAGCACGATCACATTGGCCAGGGCGATGGTGAACACCGCCTGCTTCCAGTCCATGCCGACGGCGATCAGGCCGGAGGCCAGCGTCCAGGAGGCCGTGTTGTGGGCCATGCCGACCCACAGGGCGGAGAAGTTGTACGTGGTCCAGGTGCGTCTTTCGACGGGCACCGGGAGCAGGTCCTTGTTCGCGTACGGACCGCTGGGCAGGGGTGAACCGGGAGCGATCTCCACGCGCCCGTCGTCCAGGGTGACTTGGGCTGCCGGCGGTATGGCTGAGGGAGCGGTGTCGGTCATGAGCAGGCCAATCGATCAAAGGGGTCCGGAAAGGCCGTGCGGGTCTCCGGTCTTCGGCCCCCTCCCCGGGGAGGTGGGGAGGGGGAGAACTGGAGTGGGGGGCGGTGGATCTGCGCGGGTGCCGCGGACGTCAGGCGTTGACCGCCGGGATGACCTTGTCGCCGTAGGCGTCGATCACGGTCTCCTGCGCGTCGTGCATGTCGTACACGGCGAACTGGTCGACGCCCAGCGCGCGCAGCGCGTTCAGCTTCTCGACGTGCCGCTCGACCGGCCCGATGAGGCAGAAGCGGTCGACGATCTCGTCGGGGACGAACTGGGTGTCGGGGTTTCCGCTGCGGCCGTGGTGGGAGTAGTCGTACCCCTCACGGGACTTGATGTAGTCGGTGAGCTCCTCCGGGACCTGGGAGGAGTGCTCGCCGTACTTGGAGACCAGGTCGGCGACGTGGTTGCCGACCATCCCGCCGAACCAGCGGCACTGCTCGCGCGCGTGGGCGAGCGCCTCGGGCGAGTCGTCGGCGGTGACGTAGGCGGGCGCGGCGACGCAGATGGTGACGTCGTCCGGGTCGCGGCCGGCCGCGGCGGCCGCGTCCTTGACCGCCTTCACCATGTACTCGGTGAGGTAGAGGTCGGCCAGCTGGAGGATGAATCCGTCGGCCTCCTCGCCGGTCATCTTCAGGGCCTTCGGGCCGTACGCCGCCATCCACACCGGGAGTTGGGCGTCCGGCTTGATCCAGGGGAACTTCACGACTGTGCCGCCGCCGAGGTCGGCCTCCTCGCCGCGGCCGAGCGCGCGGATGACCTTCATGGCCTCGCTGATCCGGGCGAGGGTGTTGGGTTTGCGGCCCGCGACGCGCATCGCGGAGTCCCCGCGGCCGATGCCGCACACGGTGCGGTTGCCGAACATGTCGTTGAGGGTGGCGAAGGTGGAGGCGGTGACCTCCCAGGTGCGCGTGCCCGGGTTGGTGACCATCGGGCCCACCGTCAGCTTCTGCGTGTTCGCGAGGATCTGACTGTAGATCACGAACGGTTCCTGCCACAGCACGGCGGAGTCGAAGGTCCAGCCGTGGGTGAAGCCGTTGCGCTCGGCGCGCTTCATCAGGCTCACGACCCTCGAGGCCGGCGGGTCGGTCTGCAGGACGAGTCCGAAGTCCATGGCGCCACTCCTAGTTGAGGTACTGACAGGTGGAGCGCGGGGTGTAGACGCCGTGACCTGCGTGTCCGGTGTACTCCCGCTCGTTGATGACGACTTCGCCGCGCGAGAGGACCGTGTCGACGCGGCCGGTGATGTGCCTGCCCTCGTACGCCGAGTAGTCGACGTTCATGTGGTGCGTCCCGGCGGACAGGACCTGCTCGGCCTGCGGGTCGTAGAGGACGACGTCCGCGTCGGCGCCCGGCGCGATGGTGCCCTTCTTGGGATACATGCCGAACATGCGGGCCGGGGTGGCGCAGGCGATCTCGATCCAGCGGCGGCGGCTGATGTGCCCGTCGACGACGGCCTGGTGGAGCAGGTCCATACGGTTCTCGACACCCGGAAGACCGTTGGGGATCTTGGAGAAGTCGCCCTTGCCGAGCTCCTTCTGGCCCACGAAACAGAAGGGGCAGTGATCGGTGGAGACGACCTGGAGGTCGTTGGTACGCAGGCCCCGCCACAGCGCGGCCTGGTGCTCCTTGGGCCGAAGCGGCGTGCTGCACACGTACTTGGCGCCCTCGAAGTCCGGCTCGGCGAGGTTGTCGGTGGACAGGAAGAGGTACTGCGGGCAGGTCTCGCCGTAGACGGGCAGGCCCTCGTCGCGCGCACGGGCCAGCTCGGCGATCGCCTCCGCCGCGGAGACGTGCACGACGTAGAGCGGTGCCCCGGCGACCTGCGCGAGCTTGATGGCCCGGTGGGTGGCCTCGGCCTCCAGCAGGGCCTTGCGGACCTCCCCGTGGAAGCGCGGGTCGGTCTCCCCGCGGGCCAGCGCCTGCTCCACCAGTACGTCGATCGCGATGCCGTTCTCGGCGTGCATCATGATCAGGCCGCCGTTGTCGGCGGCGCGCTGCATGGCGCGCAGGATCTGGCCGTCGTCGCTGTAGAAGACGCCCGGGTAGGCCATGAACTGCTTGAAGGAGGTGACGCCCTCCTCGACGAGGAGGTCCATCTCCTTGAGCGTCTCGCCGTTCACGTCGGAGACGATCATGTGGAAGCCGTAGTCGACGGCGCAGTTGCCCTCGGCCTTGGCGTGCCAGGCGTCGAGCCCCTCGCGCAGGGACTGGCCGACGCTCTGGATGGCGAAGTCGACGATGGTCGTCGTGCCGCCCCAGGCGGCGGCCCGGGTGCCGGTCTCGAAGGTGTCGGCGGCGTAGGTGCCGCCGAACGGCATCTCCATGTGGGTGTGGGCGTCGACGCCGCCCGGGATGACGTACTTGCCGGTGGCGTCCATGACCCTCTCGGCCGTGAACGCCTCGGCGGCCGGGGTGCCGGAGGCGGCGAGTGCGGCGATACGGCCGTCCTCGATCAGGACGTCGGCGTGCATCTCGTCGGAGGCGGTGATGACGAGGCCACCGCGGATGACGGTACGGCTGCTCATGGTCCCTCTCCTGCCAGGGTGGACGGTTCGGTCAGGGTGCGGTCAGCGGCTCGTACGCGTCCGGGCGGCGGTCGCGGAAGAACTGCCAGCGGTCGCGTACCTCGCGCAGCTTGGCCAGGTCCAGGTCGCGCACGATCAGCTCGGTCTCCTTCTCCGAGGCCACCTCGCCGACGAACTGGGCCTCCGGGTCCACGAAGTACGAGGTCCCGTAGAAGTCGTTGTCGCCCAGCTCCTCCACGCCGACCCGGTTGATCGCGCCGACGAAGTACTCGTTGGCGACGGCCGCCGCCGGCTGCTCCAGCTGCCACAGGTAGCGGGAGAGTCCGCGCGAGGTGGCAGAGGGGTTGAAGACGATCTCCGCTCCCCCGAGGCCCAACGCCCGCCAGCCCTCCGGGAAGTGGCGGTCGTAGCAGATGTAGACGGCGATCCTGCCGACGGCGGTCTCGAAGACCGGCCAGCCGCTGTTGCCAGGACGGAAGTAGAACTTCTCCCAGAATCCCTGCACTTGGGGGATGTGGTGCTTGCGGTACTTGCCGAGGTACGAGCCGTCCGCGTCGATCACGGCGGCCGTGTTGTAGAGGACGCCCGGCTGCTCCTCCTCGTACATCGGCAGGATCAGGACGAGGCCCAGCTCCTTGGCCAGCGCCTGGAAGCGCTTGACGATCGGGCCGTCCGGGATCCGCTCGGCGTACTCGTAGAAGGCCTTGTCCTGGACCTGGCAGAAGTAGGGCCCGTAGAACAACTCCTGGAAGCACAGCACCTGGGCACCCTGGGCGGCCGCGTCGCGGGCCGCCTGCTCGTGCACCTGGATCATCGATTCCTTGTCGCCCGTCCACGCTGTCTGGAAGAGGGCGGCACGGATCACTCGGCTCATCGGGACCTCCGGTCGCTCGGTGTGCCGGAAGCGTAGGAAGTCCGGAAGTCGTCTTTGAGTTGCACGGTGTCACGCATACCGGCCGGCGGCGTGTCACGGTGTCACCCTTTCGCGATCCCATGTTTCACCGCCGTTTTCCCAGGTCGTGAGGTGTTTCAGCCCTGTTGCGCGTCGTGCGCGAGGAGCGCGATGTGTACCGATGCGGCCTGCTCGAAGTCGTCGAGGTCGACGCCGAGCCGGCCCTGTATGGCCTCCAGCCGGCGGTAGAGCGCGGGCCGGGAGACGTGGTGGAGCTGGGCGGTGCGGGACTTGTTGCGGCCGGTGGCGAGGTAGGTGCGCAGCACGGACAGCAGATCGTCGCCGTCCGGGCGCAGCAGCCCGTCCAGCTCCCGCTCCGCGAACGACTGCACCTGTGGATCGTCCCTCAACAGCCTTATCAGGCCCCGTAGATGAACGTCCTTGAGGCGTACCACGCACGGCAGGTCGAGAGCGGACGAGGAGTCCGCGACGGCGTCGGCGACGTGCTGCGCCTCGCGCAGTCCCACCGGCACGTCGTCCCAGGCGGTCCGCGGGTCGGCGGCGGCCACCACCGTCCGGCCGGCCTCCGAGCGCATCCGGGCCGCGAAGTTCGCCACAAGCACGGCCGCGTCCTGGTCGCGGGCGAGGCTGAGCAGGACGGCGGTGGCCCCGTCGGCCAGCTCCGCGACGAGACCGGGCAGGCCCAGCAGCCGCAGCACACGCTCGAGTTGGGCGGGTTCCCCGTCGTGCACGACCAGCGGCACGAAGGTGCGCCGGTTGACCGGCAGTCCGGCGGCACGCGCGCGCGGCAGCAGCTGCCGTGCCGGTACGACACCGCTGACCAGGTCGGTCAGCAGGCTCTGCGCCGACTGCTCCTCCCAGGTGTGCGCCGAGGTGCCGCCGAGCATGCGGTGCAGGACGAGGGCCTCGGCGGCCCGGTCGGCGAGCAGCCGCCCGGTGGCGGTGTCGCCGCGGTAGCCGCACAGCATGATCCGGCCCCAGCGCTCGCCCCGCCCGCCGAGCTCGGCGCGGATCCAGCCGTCGCCCTCGCTGCCGCCGGCCTGCCGGGCGATGCGCTCCCAGTCGCGCAGCACGTCGTCCACGGCGGGCCGCTCCCCCGCCGTGGCGAGGACGCGGTGGGCGAGGTTGGTGACGACGACCGGGCAGGCGCTGTGCTGGGCGACCTCGTCGAGGAGCGGCTGCAGCGGGGCGCCCGCCGTGATGAGTCCGGTCAGGGCCGTGCGCACGGACTCCGAGAGGCTGACCGCGGCGAACTTCCGCCGCACCAGCCGGGCCTGGACCTCCTCGGTCAACTCAGCGAAGGGGAACGGCCGGTGCAGGACCACCATCGGCAGCCCGCAGCGCTCGGCGGCGCGGCGCATCACGTCCGGCGCGGCGGGGAACGCCCGCCCGAGGCCGAGCACGACCGCCGCCGCCTCCGCGCGGTGCAGCGAGCGGATGTACTCGGCCTGCTTCTCCTCGTCGCCGGCGAGCAGCACCCCCGTGGTGAGCACCATCTCGCCGCCGGTGAGCATCACGCCCACGTCGGGCGCCTCGGCGACATGCACCCAGCGCACCGGCCGGTCGAGCTGGTCCGCGCCGGCCACCACCTCGGGCTCCCCGGCGAGCACCCGTTCCAGGGTCAGCACCTGGCGCACCGACAGGGCGGGTTCGAGGGTCCCGAAGGTGGTGGTCATGACCGTCTTCCCTTGTTCGGTGCGCTGCTACGACAGGCTCCTCAGCGCGCGTTCGAGGATCGCGGCGCCCTCCTCGGCCTCCGCGACCGTGAGGGACAGGGGCGGCGCGATGCGCAGGGCGCTGGTGTTGTGACCGCCGCCCTTGCCGATGAGCAGCCCGTCCGCCCGGGCCGTCTCCAGCACGGCGGACGCGGCCTCGGGATCCGCCTCGTCCGTGCCCGGCTTCACCAGCTCGACGCCGAGCATCAGCCCGCGCCCGCGCACCTCCCGTACGTGCGGAACCTGGGCCGCGACGGCCCGCAGCCGCTCGATGAGCAGGCCGCCGACGCGCCGGGCGTTGCCCTGGAGGTCGTGCTCCAGCAGGTAGTTGAGGTTGGCGAGGCCCGCCGCCATGGTGATCTGGGTGCCGCCGAAGGTCGAGATGCTGTTGGAGTCCAGGCAGTTCATGATCTCGGCGCGGGCGACCACACCGCCGATGGAGCTGCCGTTGCCGATGCCCTTGGCGAAGGTGAGCAGGTCCGGCGGGCCGCTGCGCCCGTGGGCCTGCCAGCCCCAGAAGTGGTCGCCGGTGCGGCCCCAGCCGGTCTGCACCTCGTCGGCGATCCACAGGATGCCGCGCTCGGCGAGCACCTCGCGGAAGGCGGCGTAGAGGCCGTCCGGCGGGGAGGTGAAGCCGCCGACGCCCTGGATGGGCTCGGCGATCAGGGCCGCGGGCGGGCGGGTGTGGCCGAGCAGGTCCTCGAGGTCGTCGACGCAGGCCGCGATGAACTCGTCGTCGCTGAGGGAGGCGTACGGGCCGCGGGTGCGGACGCCGCCGTGGACGTACAGGGTCTGCAGCGGGGACAGCGAGGTCGGGGACCAGCCGCGGTTGCCGGTGATGCCGACCGCGCTGAAGGAGCGGCCGTGGTAGCTGTTGCGCATCGCCAGCAGGGTGTTGCTGCGCCGGTAGGTCGTGGCGAGCAGCAGGGCGGTGTCGTTGGCCTCGGTGCCGGAGGTGGTGAAGAAGACACGGGCGTCCGGGATGCCGCTCAACTGGGCGATGCGCTCGGCGAGTTCGACCATCGGCCGGTTGAGGTAGAGCGTGGAGGAGTGCAGGATGCGCCCGGCCTGCTCGCTCACCGCCTTGGTGATCTCGGGCAGCGCGTGCGCGGTCATCGTCGTCAGGATGCCGCCGAAGAAGTCGAGGTACCTGTTGCCCTCGGCGTCCCACACGTGCCGGCCCTCGCCGTGCGTGATCTCCAGCGGGTCCTCGTAGTAGAGGGCCAGCCAGTCGGGCAGGACCGAGCGGTGGCGTGCGTACAGGTCGTTCACGGCTGCACCAGCCCCTCGTAGGCGTCGGGCCGCCGGTCGCGGTAGAACGCCCACTGCTGCCGGACTTCCTCGATCAGGTCGAAGTCGAGGTCGCGGACCACGAGTTCCTCCTTGCTGTCGCTGGCGGCCTCGCCTACGAACTGTCCGCGCGGGTCGACGAAGTACGACGTCCCGTAGAAGTCGTTGTCGCCGTACTCCTCCTGGCCGACGCGGTTGATCGCGGCGACGAAGTACTCGTTGGCGACGGCCGCGGCGGGCTGCTCCAGCTGCCACAGGTACGACGAGAGCCCGCGGTGCGTGGCCGACGGGTTATAGACCAACTGGGCGCCGTTGAGGCCGAGTTGGCGCCAGCCTTCCGGGAAGTGGCGGTCGTAGCAGATGTATACGCCCACCCTGCCGACCGCCGTGTCGAAGACGGGCCAGCCGACGTTGCCCGGCTTGAAGTAGAACTTCTCCCAGAAGCCCTTGACCTGCGGGATGTGGTGCTTGCGGTACTTGCCGAGGAAGGTGCCGTCGGCGTCGATCACGGCCGCGGTGTTGTAGTAGAAGCCGGACTGCTCGACCTCGAAGACCGGCACGACGATCACCATGCGCGTCTCGCGGGCGAGCTCCTGCATCCGGCTGACGGTCGGGCCCTCGGGCACCGGCTCGGCCCAGCGGTAGTGCTCGGCGTCCTGCACCTGACAGAAGTAGGGGCTGTTGAAGACCTCCTGGAAACCGATGATCTTCGCACCCTGCCGGGCCGCCTCCCGGGCGTGCTCCTCGTGTTTCGCCACCATGGACTCGGTGTCGCCGGTCCAGGTCGCCTGGACCAGAGCGGCGCGTACGACGTTGGCCATGAGCTGCTCCTTCGGCGTGTCGTCAGAGCTTCTACGCCCGTAGACGGGGCCGTAGAGGGATGAACGTAAGCCTCCGGGAGAGCCTTGCCAAGACCATCGCCGTCAACCGGCCGAGTCGATCACGTTTCGCACTCCTGTGGGTGAGCGTCGAGGCTGTCGGCAGACGGTGGTCGGGGGTGTCAGGTGGCGAAACCGGCGACCCGGAGGGCGTGCACCAGATCCCAGTGTCGCTCCTCCGAAACGCCCTGCGCAGCCTCCAGGAGGAGCGGTACGAGCGCCACCGGGCCGGGCTCGGCGCTGCGGGCCGCCTCCTCGGGGGTGCGGACGCGGACGTAGGCGTCGAGCAGCGCGTGCACCTCGCGGTTCCGGCCCTGCGCGGCCAGCTCCAGCACGGCCTGCCCTATCTCGGCGGCGGGCCGGGCGACGCCCTGCCTCAGGATCTGCTCGCCGTCCGCCCCGCGCCCGGCCGCGACCAGCGCGTCCGCCGCAGCGACGAGCCGGCCGGCGGGCAGTGAGGCGGCCTCCCACAGCAGCGTGGCCCAGTCGGCGCCGAGCCCGGCCCGGCCGAGTTCCTCGGCGAGCAGCGGCAGGCGGGCGGGCGCCCAGTGGGCGGCCTCGGCGAGCAGTACGTGCGCCTCGCCGCTCCGGCCCTCGCCCCGCAGCCGTACGAGCCGGGCGACGGCCCCGGCGACCTCGCGCGCCCCCGCCACGTCCACCGCCTCGACCCGCGGCTCCGGCCGCTCGGCGGCAACGCCGGCGAACCGGGCCCCACGCGGCGCCCGCCCACCGCCGTCCGGGGCGGGCAGCACCGGCCCGGCGGCGGACGGCACGACGACGGCCGCGCCCTCCTCCTCGACCATCCCGGCGAAACGGGCACTGCCCCGGCGGCGTCTGCGTTGCTTGGGGGCGGCCGGTCGCGGTTCGGGGGCGGGGGCGGACTCGAGCTCGGGGTCGGGCCTCCGGGGAGTTGGCCCGGGCGGGGAGGGCTCGCGCGGGGCGGGCCGGGAGTGGATGGGCCCGGGCGGTACAGGCTCGTCCCGGACAGGCTCGGGTCGAGCAGACTCGGGCCAGGCGGACTCGGATGGAACGGGCTCGGGCGGTACGGGCTGGGGCGGGGCGGCTTCGCGTGGGGCGTGGCCGAAGGATGGGGCCGGGGCGGCTGCGCGAGGGGCGGGGCCCTCCGGCTGGGCCGGGGCGGCTGTGCTTGGCGCGTGGTCGAAGTCCGGGGTGCGGCCTGGCGCCTGTTGGTCCAACTTGTCCATTCGGGCGCGGAGTTCGGCGCAGCGGGCGGTGGCTCGCTCGTGGTCGTCGCGGGCCCAGGCGAGGTCGAGGCGGAGGGCTTCGGCCTCCTGCCGGGTGCCGGCGGAGGTGAGCAACCGGCCCAGTTCGAGCCGTCGTTCGGTGGCGTGGCGCTGTTCGCGGAGCATGGCGTCGAGGCGCTCGCCGAGCGCGTCCCGGCCGCCGGGACGGACGTCGTACGCGGCGATCGCGGCGGCGTGCAGCGGGCGGGCCCGCTCCGCCTCCCGGGCCGCGGCGTCCGGACCGTACACGACGGCGAGGTCCTGGAGCAGCGCCTCGATCACGTCCCACGGCGGCACCTCACGCCCGTCGAGACAGGCGCGCATGCCGTGCGGGTCGCGCTGCCAGAACACCGCGCACCAACCGCCGCCCTGGTCCAGGTGGGCCAGCAGGCCGTTCAGGTAGTTCACGAACTCCCGCACCCTGCCCGGGAGTTGATCCACAGCCATTGCTCAACTCCCACCTGACCGGAACACTCCGGTTCCGTAGGCAACACCAGCCGTGTTACGGCTGCGCTACGGGGAGTTTTCGGCGAGCGTGCGGAAGCCTCATTGCCCGATCTTGACCGAGGCGCGGCACAGCTTCACCGCGTCACAGCTTCACCGCGTCATCGCGTCATCGCGTCATCGCGTCATCGCGTCATCGCGTCATCGCGTCATCGCGTCATCGCGTCATCGCGGAAAGCAGGGCGCACCGTTCCACCAGCTCGTCCATCGACAGCCCGAGCGCGCGGGCGAGCGCGGCGACGGTGAAGAAGGCCGGAGTCGGCGCCCGCCCGGTCTCGATCTTGCGGAGCGTCTCCGCGGAGATCCCGGCCTCGGCTGCCACTTCCGTCATGCTCCGCCCGCCGCGGGCCTCGCGGAGCAGCCGGCCGAGCCGTTCGCCGCGTTCGCGCTCTTCGGGGGTGAGAGGGGTGCGCACCATGCCGTCATTCTAATCCCGCATTTTAATCCGGTCTAACAAGCCGGTATATTAATTGGCATGGTGGAACTGAAGACAGACACATCGATCGACGCCATGTACGAGGCGGGGCAGGTCGTCGGGCAGGCCCTGACGGCCGTACGGCAGGCCGCCGACGTGGGCGTCTCCCTGCTGGAGCTGGACGAGGTGGCGCGGGCGGTGCTGCGGGACGCGGGGGCCTCCTCCCCCTTCCTCGGCTACCGCCCCTCCTTCGCTCCGACCCCCTTCCCGGCGGTCATCTGCGCCTCCGTGAACGAGGCGATCGTGCACGGCATCCCGACCGGCTACCGCCTGCGCGACGGCGACCTCGTCTCGATCGACTGCGGCGCCGAACTGGGCGGCTGGGCGGGCGACTCGGCGATCAGCTTCGTCGTGGGCGAGCAACGCCCGGCGGACGTACGGCTGATCGAGACGGCGGAGCGCGCGCTGGCGGCCGGCATCGGGGCGGCGGTCGTCGGCAACCGCACCGGCGACATCGCGCACGCGATCGGCACGGTGTGCCGGGACGGCGGATACGGCGTTCCGCAGGGCTTCGGCGGCCACGGCGTGGGCCGCCGTATGCACGAGGACCCGGAGGTCCCGAACGAGGGGCGCCCGGGCCGCGGCTTCCCGCTGCGGCACGGCATGGTCATCGCGATCGAGCCCATGCTGATCGGCAGCGGCCGGGACGGCTATCACGAGGCGGACGACGGCTGGACCCTGCGCACGAACGACGGATCGCGCGCGGCCCATGTGGAGCACACGGTGGCGATCACGGAGAGCGGGCCGCGCGTGCTCACCGAGCGGACACCGTAAGGGCGCGTCGAGCGGACGCCGTAGCCGCACCGCCACCGGACGCCCCAGGCACCGTGCGCGGACGCCTCAGCGGCACGTCGACCGGACACCCCCAGGCACCGCGCGCGGACGCCTGGAGGCACGGAGTGCGGAGGCCTTGGACCACGGAGAGCGGACGCCCTGAGGCACCTCGCGCGGACGCCCCGGAGGTATGCCGTACGGACGCCGTGCAGGCACGTGGAGCCGACGCCGTGGCGGCACGTCGAAAGTGCCCGCGCTCCTGGACGTGCCCCCGTCCGGCGGTCGTGCGAAGGTGGTGTGACCGGGCCCTGTTGGGGCACCCGCGTGGGCCAGCACGTCGATCAGCGAGCGCGTCCCGGGCCGCGCCTCGGGACGCCGGAACGGAAGGCCATGACCAGCGGCTTCAGTGGCCCTGAGGGCTACGACCCCTTCGGCGAATTCCTCGCCCGCTTCTTCGGCGGCCCGCGGTCGGGCCCCCGGCAGATCGACATCGGGAGACTGCTCAGTCAGCCCGCCCGGGAGCTGGTCCGGGGGGCCGCGCAGTACGCGGCCGAGCACGGCAGCCGGGACCTCGACACGCAGCACCTGCTGCGCGCCGCGCTGTCCAGCGAGCCGACCCGGAGCCTGCTCAGCAGGGCCGGCGCCGATCCCGACTCGCTGGCGTCGGAGATCGACGAGCGTTCCGGCCCCGCCCAGCACACGGCGGAGGAGGCACCGCCGCCCACCTCGCTCTCCCTCACGCCGGCCGTCAAGCGGGCGCTGCTGGACGCCCACGACCTGGCGCGGGCCAGCGGCGCCGGCTACATCGGCCCCGAGCATGTGCTGAGCGCCCTGGCCGCGAACCCCGACTCGGCCGCCGGGCACATCCTCAACGCGGCCCGCTTCGCCTCCTCGGGGCTGCCGCCCGAGGCGCCGGAGGCTGCCCCGCCGCGCGGCGGCGAGCGCCCCCGCCCCACGGACACGCCCACGCTCGACAAGTACGGCCGCGATCTCACCGACCTGGCGCGGCAGGGCCGTATCGACCCGGTCATCGGACGGGACGAGGAGATCGAGCAGACCATCGAGGTGCTCTCCCGCCGCGGCAAGAACAACCCGGTGCTCATCGGGGACGCGGGCGTCGGCAAGACCGCCATCGTGGAGGGGCTCGCACAGCGCATCGCCGACGGGGACGTGCCCGACGTACTGCTCGGGCGCCGGGTGGTCGCGCTCGACCTGACGGGTGTGGTCGCCGGTACCCGCTATCGCGGCGACTTCGAGGAGCGCCTGAACAACATCGTCGGCGAGATCCGGGCCAACTCCGAGAAGTTGATCATCTTCATCGACGAGGTGCACACCGTCGTCGGCGCCGGAGGCGGCGGCGAGGGCGGCGGGGCCATGGACGCCGGCAACATCCTCAAGCCGGCGCTCGCCCGCGGCGAACTGCACATCGTCGGCGCCACCACGCTGGAGGAGTTCCGCCGGATCGAGAAGGACGCGGCACTGGCCCGCCGCTTCCAGCCGATCCTGGTGCCCGAGCCGACCGGGCCGGACACGATCGAGATCCTGCGCGGGCTGCGCGACCGCTACGAGGCCCATCACCAGGTCAGCTACACCGACGAGGCCCTGGTGGCCGCCGTTGAGCTGTCCGACCGCTATCTCACCGACCGCCGCCTGCCCGACAAGGCCATCGACCTGATCGACCAGGCCGGCGCCCGGGTACGGCTGCGGGCGCGCACCAAGGGCACCGACGTGCGCGCCCTGGAGCGCGAGATCGACCAGCTGACCTGCGACAAGGACCAGTCGGTCGCCGACGAGCAGTACGAGCGGGCGATGCAACTGCGCGACCGTATCGCGGAGTTGAAGCAGCGGATCGCCGACACCGACGGCGGGAACAAGGCCGACGAGGGGCAGCTGGAGGTGACGGCCGAGGCGATCGCCGAGGTGGTGTCCCGGCAGACGGGCATCCCGGTCAGCAGCCTCACCCAGGAGGAGAAGGAGAAGCTGCTCGGCCTGGAGGAGCACCTGCACGAGCGGGTGGTCGGCCAGGATGAGGCCGTCGGCGTGGTCTCCGAGGCGGTCCTGCGCTCGCGCGCCGGGCTCGCCAGCCCCGACCGGCCGATCGGCAGCTTCCTCTTCCTCGGGCCGACCGGCGTCGGCAAGACCGAGCTCGCCCGCGCCCTCGCCGAGGCCCTGTTCGGCAGCGAGGAGCGCATGGTCCGCCTGGACATGAGCGAGTACCAGGAACGCCACACCGTCAGCCGGCTGGTCGGCGCCCCGCCCGGCTACGTAGGCCACGAGGAGGCCGGCCAGCTCACCGAGGTGGTGCGCCGGCACCCGTACTCGCTGCTGCTGCTGGACGAGGTGGAGAAGGCGCACCCGGACGTCTTCAACATCCTGCTCCAGGTGCTCGACGACGGGCGGCTGACCGACTCCCAGGGCCGCACGGTCGACTTCACCAACACGGTGATCGTGATGACCAGCAACCTCGGCTCCGAGGCGATCACCCGGCGCGCCGCCGGCATCGGCTTCGGGTCGGGCGGCCCCGACGCCGACGAGGAGGCGCGGCGCGAGCAGATTCTGCGTCCGCTGCGCGAGCACTTCCGGCCGGAGTTCCTGAACCGCATCGACGAGATCGTCGTCTTCCGCCAGCTGACCGGTGATCAACTCCGGCAGATCACCGGCCTGTTGCTGGAGAGGACCCGTCGGCTGCTGCACGCGCAGGGCGTCACGGTCGAGTTCACGGACGCGGCCGTCGACTGGCTCGCCGAGCGGGGCTACCAGCCCGAGTACGGCGCCAGGCCGCTGCGCCGCACCATCCAGCGCGAGGTCGACAACCAGCTCTCCCGGCTGCTGCTCGACGGCCGGGTCCAGGAGGGCGGCCGGGTGACGGTGGATGTCGAGGACGGACGGCCGGCCTTCCGCACGGAGGACCTGCCGACCGCCCCCGAACTCTGATCACCGCGCGGGGCGCACCACCATCGCGGAGCCGCCGCCCCGGCGCACCTTCTCGGCGGCGGCGAGCCACTCGCCGTTCGGCAGCCGCTGCACGCCGGTCGCCGCGCCGATCTCGGGGTTGAGGCTGAAGGAGTGGCCGATGGCCTCCAGCTGGGCCCTGATGCCGGTCGGGCTGGTGTCGTTGTAGAGCGCCGGTTCGAGTTCCGTCTTGGCCGCGTTGCGCTGGCTGGCGCGCGGCGCGGCGATCGCGTCGACCAGCGGCAGCCCGCGGTCGAGGAACTCGGTCAGCGTCTGCAGCACGGTGGTGATGATGGTCGCGCCCCCGGGTGAACCGAGCGCCACCACGGGCTTGTTGTGCCCGTCGAGCACGATCGTCGGCGAGATCGACGAGCGCGGCCGCTTGCCGGGACCGGGCAGGTTCGGGTCGTGCACGGCCGGGTTGGCCGGGGTGAAGGAGAAGTCCGTCAGCTCGTTGTTGAGCAGGAATCCGCGGCCGGGCACGGTCATCGCGCTGCCGCCGGTCTGCTCGATGGTGAGCGTGTAGGAGACGACGTTCCCCCACTTGTCGGCCACCGTGAGATGGGTGGTGTTCTCGCCCTCGTACGTCGTGGGCGCCGCCGTACCGCCGCTGCCGCAGGACGCCGGATGCCGCGGGTCGCCGGGCGCCACCGGGCTGGTGAGCACCGCGTCGTCCTTGATCAGACAGGCCCGTGAGTCGGCGTACCTCTGCGAGAGCAGTTCCTTCGTCGGTACGTCCTCGAAGGCGGGGTCGCCGACCCAGCGCCCGCGGTCGGCGAACGCGATCCGGCTCGCCTCCAGGTAGTGGTGCAGGTACTGCACCTCGCTCGCCTTCGAAAGGTCCGTGTTCTCCAGGATGTTGAGCGCCTCGCCGACGGTGGTACCGCCGGAGGAGGAGGGCGCGATGGAGTAGACGCCGAGGCCGCGGTACGAGGTCCTCGTGGGTGCCTGGAGCTTGGCGCCGTAGGCTGCGAGGTCCTTGTCCGAGAGCTTGCCCGGGCGGGCGTTCCAGCCCGAGGCGGGGTCGACCGGCGGCTTGTTCACGGTGTGGACGATGTCCTTGCCGAGGTCGCCGTGGTAGATCGCGCCGACGCCCTTCTTGGCCAACTCCTCGTAGGTGCGGGCGAGTTCGGGGTTCTTGAAGGTGGAGCCGACCACGGGGAGCTGCCCGCCGGGCAGGAACAGCCTGGCCGTGTCGGGGAAGTAGCGGAAGCGGGCCTCGTTCGAGGCCGTCTGCGAGCGGAAGGTGTCGTCGACGGTGAACCCGTCCCGGGCGATCCGTTCGGCGGGCCTCAGCACCGCGCCGAGTCTCTTGCTCCCCCACTGGTCGAGCGCCGTCTGCCAGGTGTCCGGCGTACCGGGCGTACCGACGCTCAGGCCGCTGCTGACGGCGTCGGCGAAGGCGAGCGGCTTGCCGTTCTCCACGAAGAGGTTCGAGTCGGCGGTCAGCGGTGCGGTCTCGCGGCCGTCGATGGTGTGCACCGTACGGGACTTGGCGTCGTAGTAGACGAAGTAGCCGCCGCCTCCGATGCCGGAGGAGTAGGGCTCGGTGACGCCGAGCGCGGCGGCGGTGGCGACGGCCGCGTCGACCGCGTTGCCGCCCTTCTTCAGGACCTCGATGCCGGCGGCGGACGCGTCCGCGTCGACGCTCGAGACGGCGCCGCCGTAGCCGACGGCGACGGGAACTTTCGCAGGAGTGCCGCTCTTCGACGCGGCGGGTGGCGCTGCCGCGCCCACCGACACCACGGCGGCAGAGACCGCGAGGACGGAAAGTTTCCGTGCCACAGGACGACGCATGCGCACCTCCGGTGAGAGACCGTCCGCGCAGCTTAATCCACCGGCATGTTCCCGTCAGGAACGACTCGAACACGGGTTTCCCGCGGCCCGCTAGCATGCGCGCCCATGAATGACGACGTGCGCAACATCGTCCTGGGCGTGGTCGCCGCCGGCATCAGTGCCGCGCTCGGCTGGCTGGCCCGTACCTACCTGTGGAAGCGGAAGCTGCGCCGCAAGCAGGCGTTCTTCGGGTTGCCGGACAACTCCGAGTCACTGCTCGTGGTGAACCGCGGCGCCGGAGGGCCCGAACTGACGGTGATGCGGTACGACGTGTTCGCCCTCCTCGAACTCGCCGCCCTCATCAAGGACTGCAACGCCCACGCCCAGATACTCCCGCACGACGCGGCACGCCAGGGCTTCGGCGAACGCACCGAGTTCTGCGTGGGCGGCCCCGCGTCCAACCGGCGCATGGTGGCGCATCTGGCCTCCATGCTCCCCGGTGTGCGGGTGAACGTGGACGCCGAACCCGGCCCCGACCGCGGCGCGTTCCAGATCGGCACCGAGCGCCACCGCGTGGAGCCGGGCCGGGAGGAGTACGCGCTGCTCGCCCGCCTGACGGCCGGCCAGAGTCCCAACACCCGGCCCGTCTTCCTCTTCTGCGGCCAGACCGCCATCACCAACCAGGCCGCGACCCGCTATCTCGCCCGCAACCACGAGCGCCTCACCCGCAAGCACGGCAACAGCTCCTTCGTGCTGCTCCTGAAGGTCGTCAACTCGCAGGCGTACGGCCCCGACGTCGTCGAACTGGTCGCGGACGTGACGCGCGCGGCGCAGACGGAGTTGCCTGCGACCAGCACATCCGCCCGCAGTTCACACCGCGCCTCCTGAAGCCCGACATACTTCAACAATCGTTACTGGCACGTAACTTACCGACGGGTTACTTCCAGTAAGGGACGGAGGTTACCGTCTGGTCACTTTGCACTGACACGAGAGAGGAGTGACCCGTGGGACTCCACCGCAAGGCCCTGCGCACGACCGCCGTGGGCGCCGTATCCGCGACTCTGGTCGCCGGCTGCGTCCTCGGGTTCGCCCCCACCGCACAGGCCGCCGGCGCCGTCCGCTTCGTCGACATCACCGGCGACTCCGGCACCGTCCTGAAGGCGAACGTCGTCACACCCGCCGGCGACGACGGCACGCAGCGCCACCCGCTGCTCGTGCTCCCCACGAGCTGGGGCTTCCCCCAGGTCGAGTACCTCGCACAGGCGCAGAAGCTCGCGAACCTGGGCTATGTCGTGGTCAGTTACAACGTGCGCGGATTCTGGCAGTCCGGCGGCGAGATCGACGTGGCGGGGCCGTCCGACACGGCCGACGCGTCCAAGGTCATCGACTGGGCACTCGCCAACACCCCGGCGGACCCACGGCACATCGGCATGGCGGGCGTCTCCTACGGCGCCGGCATCAGCCTGCTCACGGCCGCACACGACAAACGGGTCAAGGCGGTGGCATCCCTCAGCGGCTGGGCCGATCTCATCGGATCGATCTACTCCGGCCGCACGCAGCACGTCCAGGCGGCCGGGCTGCTGGACGGCGCGAGCCTGGTCACAGGCCGCCAGAGCTCCGAAACACGCCAGGTCTTCGACGACTTCTACGCGTCCAACCTGGCCAGGGAGCAGGAACTCATCGACTGGGGGAAGAAACGTTCCCCCGGGACATACGTGGACCAGCTCAACAAGAACGGCGCGGCGGTCATGCTCGCCAACGCCTGGGGCGACACGGTCTTCCCGCCCAACCAGAACGCGGACTTCTACGAGAAACTGACCGGCCCAAAGCGCCTCGAGTTCCGCCCCGGCGACCACGCGACCGCCGAGCTGCCCGGGCTGTTCGGACTGCCCAACGACGTCTGGACGGACACCGAGCGCTGGTTCGACCACTACCTCAAGGGCGCGGACAACGGCATCGACCGCGAGCAGCCGGTGGAGCTCAAGTCTCGTTCCACGGGCGGCTACGAGGGCTACCCGGACTGGAAGTCGGTAGCCGCGACCGAGCGGAAGATCGCCCTCGGCGGCACCACCACGATCCACACCAACGTCGACTCGGGGGCGGACGGCGGGATCGTCTTCCTCTCCAGCATCCTCGACCAGGTGGCCAAGCTTCCCCCGGTCGCCTCGATCCCCCTGCTCCCCCGCCGCTGGGCCGCCGTATGGCAGTCGGAGAAGTACGGCACGGCCCAACAGATCCGCGGTACGGCCAAGTTGCACACCACGGTCACCCCGACCAAGGAGAGCGGCACCCTCGTCGCCTACCTGTACGACGTGGGGCCGCTCGGCCTCGGCAAGCTGGTCAGCAACGCGCCGTACACCTTCCACGGGCTCACGCCCGGAAAGCCGTTCGGTCTCGACCTGGATCTGTTCTCCACGGCCTACGACGTCCCGGCAGGGCACCGGCTCGCCCTGGTCGTCGACACGGTCGACCCGCTCTACATCGAGCACAACCCGTCCGGCGCTCAGCTGACCTTCTCCTCGCCAGCGGACGACCCGTCGTACGTGTCGATTCCGCTGCGCAAGCAGTGATCTCCGGCTGCCGCCGGGCGGGTGGGGCTCTTCGGCTCAGCGCTTGAGGACCTCGGACAGGAAGGGGGCGCGCTCGCTGCGCGGGCCGGTGGCGACGCGGTTCGATGCGCAGCGGGCGAAGCCCGTCGGGTGCGTGACGGCGAATCCGGTCATGCCGTCACGGGCCGGTTCGCCGGCGGACCCCACGGGGTCCGGAAGCCGGCGGGACCGCTTGTCGGCGTCCTCCTTCGATGACCACGACCACCTCCCCCTTGCCGACGGTGAGATCGATGCCCTGCAGGACATTCAGCTCCCCGTAGTACATGTTGACGTCATGGAGTTCGATCAACGGATCGACGGCCATACGCAGCCCAACTCACTTTCAGCTGTGTCGTCCTCTCGGCAAACTATCCGGACCGGGAGGGAGTGATCGCACGACACGCACTTTTCGGGCATAAGCCGTATTTACGTCGATCTTAGGTCCATCGGGTCACACCTCCGCGACCTCGCCGTACAGCTGCGAGAGTTCGGGCACCCCGCTCGCGGCCCACTCGTGCCCTGAGGCTACGACGTCGAACTCGCGGCCGGAGGCCAGCCGTACGACGGGCTGGCCGCTCGGCCAGATCTCCCAGGCAGCACCGGTCACGGTGCGCACGATGACGGTTCCCAGGTAAAGGCCCGCGTCGTTGCCGAGCCAGTGCAGCACCTCTTCGTCGTCTCTCCAGCGCGGCAGCAACTGATCCAGCGCCTCCAACGAGGCGGCGGAGTCGTCCAGTTGGACGCCGTCCTGGGACGCCTGGGAACGCAGCAGCTCGCACTCGGAGAGAAGCTCGGCGATGCCCTCCGGGTCGGGGACGCCCTGACTCTCCTGCCGGTGGCCCAGAAAAGGGATCTTCATACACCCAGCGTGTCATTCGCACCGGCGTGCGCACCACAGGCGCGCAGGCGCTCGCTTCGGGGCGATATCGCGCCGAGCCCGCTCATGGCGCGTTGACGCGTCACTGCCGTCTCTCCAGCTCCACCCTGCGTCTTTCGTCCCACCCGCCAGCGCGAGGAGTCGGCCGTGCGTCGACGTGTCCGGGGATTCGCGAGGACGCCCGTCCCTAGACGTCCAGGTCCACCACGACCGGTGCGTGGTCCGAGGCGCCCTTGCCCTTGCGCTCCTCGCGGTCCACGTAGGCGTCGGAGACCGCCTTGGCGAACGGCTCGTTGCCGTAGACCAGGTCGATGCGCATGCCGCGGTTCTTGGGGAAGCCGAGCTGGCGGTAGTCCCAGTAGGTGAAGGGGTGGTCGTACTTGAGCGGGCGCGGGACGACGTCCGTCAGGCCGGCCTCGCGCAATGACGCGAGGGCCGCGCGCTCGGCCGGGGTGACGTGGGTGAGGCCTTCGAAGGCGGCCAGATCGTAGACGTCGTCGTCCGTCGGCGCCACGTTGTAGTCGCCCATCACCGCGAACGGGCGGCTGCCGGCCGCGTCGCCGGCGACGGCCGCCTTGAGTGCCTCGAACCACTGGAGCTTGTAGGCGTAGTGCGGGTGGTCCACCTCGCGGCCGTTGGGCACGTAGACCGACCAGACGCGGACCGGGCCGCAGGTCGCGGAGATGGCGCGGGGCTCCACGGCACCCTCGTAACCAGGGTCGCCGGGCAGGCCCTTGACCACTTCCTTGAGGCCTACGCGGGAGAGCACCGCCACGCCGCTCCACCTGCCGGTCGCGTTCACCGCCGCCTCGTAGCCCGCCTCGCGCAGCTGGTCGAACGGGAACTGCTCCTCGGCCAGCTTGGCCTCCTGGAGGCAGAGCACGTCCGTGTCGCTGCTCTCCAGCCAGGCCAGGAGCCGCGGCAGGCGGGCGGTGATCGAGTTGACGTTCCAGGTCGCGATGCGCATGTCTCACAACCTACCGGGCGGGTCCGACAACGTGGTCCCGCCCGGGTCCGCTCACAGGTCGGCCGAGGCTCCAGGGGCCAGCCGCAGGTGCTCCGCACCGCCCAGCGCGCCGACCTGCCGGTCGTAGATGGGGCGGGCCAGGTCGGTGAGCAGGGCGTCGTGGATGTCGTAGGCGCGCTGCGGCTCGACCTCGCGGACGTAGTCGATGACCTCGGAGATCTTGTTCCAGGGGGCCATCACCGGGAGCATCAGTGTCTCGACGGGGTGGTCGGGGACGGTGAGGGCGTCGCCGGGGTGGAAGACGCTGCCGCCGTCGACGAGGTAGCCGACGTTCGTGATGCGCGGGATGTCCGGGTGGATGACGGCGTGCAGTTCGCCGTGGACCTGGATGTCGAAGCCCGCCGCGGTGAACGTGTCGCCGTGCCCGACGGTGTGTACACGGCCCGGGAACGCGGCCGAGAGCTGTTCCGCGACGGACCTGAGGGTCCAGATCTCGGCTGCCGGATCGGCCTGCATGGCCGCCCTCAGCCGCTGCTCGTCGAAGTGGTCCGGGTGCTCGTGGGTGATGAGGATCGCATCGGCGCCGACCGCGGCGTCCTCCTCGCTGAATCCGCCGGGGTCGAGGACGAGCGTGCGCCCGTCCTTCTCGAGCCGGACGCAGCTGTGCGACTTCTTCGTGAGCTTCATGACTCCCATCGTGCCCCTTCGCGGGTCACTCGGTGGGAGTCGTCTCCTCTCTTATGACCTGCTGGGCCACCTTGAACGCGCGGCCGGCCGCCGGCATGCCGCAGTAGACGGCCGCCTGAAGCAGAACCTCCTTGATCTCACCGGGGGTGAGGCCGTTGCGCAGGGCGGCGCGGATGTGGGAGGCGAGCTCGTCCGTGTGGCCGCCCGCGACCAGGGCGGTGAGCGTCACACAGCTGCGGGAACGCCGGTCGAGGCCGGGACGGTCCCAGATCTCGCCCCACGCGTACCGGGTGACGAGCTCCTGGAAGTCGCCGGAGAACTCGTCCGCCTGCGCCAGCGTCTGGTCGACGTGCGCGTCGCCGAGCACCTCGCGGCGCACCTTGATCCCGGTGTCGTAGGGGTCGTGCCGTCCCGGCAGCTGTCCGGGCACGATCACCGGGGGCGCGATCTCGGCGACCGGCACGGGCAGCGGAGGAGCGGCGCCCAGAACCGGCTTGACCGGCGCGGCGGGGATGGCCATCTGGCCGGTGTCCGAGTCGAAGGCGGGCTTCCAGGGGGAGGAGAAGTGCCGGACCAGCAGGTCGGAGACGGCGGCCGGCTGCTCGACCGGCACCAGGTGGGAGGCGCCGGGGACGACGGCGAGGCGGGCGTCGGGGACGCCGGCCACCAGGGTGCGGGCCTCCGCGGGGCCGGTGACCCGGTCCTCGGAACCGACCAGGACGAGGGTCGGCACTCCGACGCCGCCGAGGTGGGGGCGAACGTCGAACGAGGCCAGCGCCTCGCAGGCGGCGATGTAGCAGCCGGGGTCCGTGGTGCGCACCATCTGCACGGCCCAGTCGGTGATCGCGGGCTGCGCGGCGGCGAAGCCGTGGGTGAACCAGCGGTCGGGAGAGGTACGCGCGATGGGGTCCAGGCCGTTGGTGCGCACGATCACCCCGCGCTGGCGGAACTCGTCCGCCGTGCCGAAGCGGGGCGAGGCGGCGATCAGCGCGAGGGAGGCGATCCGCTCGGGATGGCGCAGCGCCAGTTCGAGGCCGACCGCGCCGCCGAGCGCGCAGCCCGCGTAACCGAAGCGCTGGACGCCGACCGCGTCCAGCGTCGCCAGCAGCCGGGAGGTGAGGTCGTCGACCGAGCCCACGGGGTAGGCGGGCGCGCCGCCGTGGCCGGGAAGGTCGAAGCGGAAGACGCGCCAGTGCTTCGTCAGCTCCGGCACCTGGCGGTCCCACATGTGCCAGGTCGTACCGAGCGAGGGACCGAGGATGAGGACCGGGGCGTCTTCCGGGCCGTCGAAGCGGTACTGGAGGGCAGGGGTCTTCGTCTCGTTCACCGCTCCACGCTAACCGCCCATTCCGGCCCTCCGGATACGGGGCCCCACGTCCTTACACCTGACTCCCGCGGATCATCGGCGAACCCTCACACCACCTTCACCGGTGGTCCAGGGTTCGCCGCGGCAGGGGCCGGCCGGCTCCGGATCAGGCGCGCAGGGTGACGCCGAACCGGGTCTTCATCCGGTGCAGCTCCCACAGCGAGACGCCGGTCACCGACAGCGGCCCGCCGAGCATGGCGCAGAACTTGACGACCGGCGGGCCCTCCGGCAGACCGTCGCCGATCACGTTGAAGATCGCGAACAGCCACACCAGCGCCATGGTGATCACGGGCGGCAGCATCGGGTGGACCTGGGCGGTGTTGAAGGCGCTGCGGGCCGAGTACAGCGAAGCCAGGATGAAGAAGGGGATGCCCCACACGATCACCACCGTCGCCGCGATGAGGAGCACATACTCCATCACGGTCGGCTGTTCGTCGGTTCCGATCCGAGATGCCGGGACCGTGATCACGCCGATGACGACGATCGTCAGCACGTACCAGCCGACCGCCTTGAGCGGGGCGCGCAGCCGGGAGCGCATGTGCGGCCGCAGGTGCGCGGGCGCGTAGTAGATGAATCCGAGGATGACCAAGGGCCCGGCGACCAGCAGCAGGACAGGGGCGACGAGCATCTGGGCGGCGCTGCCGTACGCCGCGTCCGACCAGCGGTCCGGGTTCACGTTGTAGACGAAGACCAGGGCCACCGTGGCGGCGGCACCGAGCACCGTGCGGGTCACCTGGACGCGGTCCACGGTCCGGTCCACGATCCGGCCGTCGCCCTCCTGCACGAAGAGCTTGGTGGCGACGCGGTGCGCGGAGCGCAGGATGGCGGCGACGAGCCAGAACGGCGACACGTAGCGCAGGCAACCGCCGCTGCGCCGAGCGGGAACGCGCGGCGTGGGCTGCGGACCGTAGGGGTACGGATTCGGGTTCGGGTACGGCGGCTGGTTCGGGTACGGCCCCGGATGCGGTGGAGGCGGACCGTAGGGGCCGCCCTGCGGTGGTCCGTACGGTCCGCCGCCCCAGCCCTGACCTCCCGGTCCGTTGCCGCCAGGCTGACCCGGGCCGTTTCCCGGCCCCCATCCCCCCGTAGCCATGCCTCTCCCCGTTCGCTTTCGGCCAGTTGCTGCCTGTGCCCTGTGGTGCCACCGCGGAGTGTAGTGGCACATCGGGTGACAGCGGCCACGCTCGTTGCCGGTCACGCCGCCTGGTCGGTCGTGCCACATACGTGCATACCCGTCAGCCCTCGGGCGAAGCGCCCAGGCCGGTCAGGGCGCCGACCGGATCGAGGTCGGGGGTGCCGCGGGGCCACCAGTCGTCGTGGCCAGGTTCCGACTCGTACGCGTACCACAACCCGTCCCGGCCCAGGCGGAGTTGGACATGGCCGCGGGGATGGGTGAGGTGGTTGCGCCAGGGGCGGAAGGCGGGGAGGTCGGCGGCGAGGAGGAGCGTGCGGGCGCGGTCGAAGCGTCCGGCCGGCGGGTCCCAGGGCTCCTCGAGGACGGCGAGACCTTCGATGCCGCCCTGCCGCCAGGCCGCGACCGCGCGGGCCAGTTCGGCGGGGGTGCGGTCGGCGGCTGAGGCCAGCGAGGCGTAGAGCGAGCGGGAGCCGGCGGTGAGGCCGGACCCGGGGCGGGCGGCGGCGAGCCGGACCGCGTCCTGCCACAGCGTCAGCTCCGCCACCGGATCACGGCCGGTGCTGAGCAGGGCGTGGGCGCGGGTGGCGGCGTCGGTCGCCAGCTGGTCCAGCGCGAAGGGGTCGGGGCCGCCGGGCGCCGCCGGATAGACCGGAGGCTGCTCGGGGTGCGCAGGCACGGGCAACGGCGTCGGGAGCGGCGGGAGTTGGCGTGGGGCGAGGACGTCCGTGGCGCGTACGCCCGGGAGCGGGGCCGGTGCCTGTTCGCGGGCGGCGCGGGCCGCGCGGGTGGCGTTCAGACGGGACAGGGCGTCGAGCAGCTCGCGCTCGCCTCGGCCCCGCAGCAGGAGCAGTACGAAGGGGTCGGCGTCGAGCAGACGGGCCGTCTGATAGCAGAGCGCGGCGGCGTGTTTGCAGGGGTGGCCGCGGTCGGGGCAGCTGCAGTGGGGGTCGAGGTCGCGGGGTCCCGGCAGCAACGGCACTGCGCAGTCGGCGAGCGACTGGGGAAGCTCCTTGTCGAGGAGCGCCGCGATGTGCCCCGGCCGCTCGGCGGCGGCGTCCAGGAACCGCGCCCAGTCGGCGTCGTCCAGTGTGCGCAGCCGCACCTGCACGCGGTACGGGCGCGGGCGGCTGCCCCGCACATAGGCCAGCACGAGTCCGGGTGTCACGGTGATGGCGTCGACGTTGCCCTGCTCGGCGTAACTCCGGCCCCGCGCCAGCCGCTTGGCGTCCAGGGCACCCTCCTCCAGCGCCGTGACCCAGGCGTTGCCCCACCAGGTCCCGGCGAAGCGGGTGTCGGACGGGGAGGCCGAGGCACGGGACGGGAACGCCGGGAACGTACGGCGCAGTTCGCCGTCGCGGCCGGGAGCGGCCATGGACGGCGTGCGCGAGGGGGCGAGGTCGGGCAGGTGTGCCTCGCCGGCGGCGGCAGGAGCGCGGCCGAGTCGGGCTCTCTCCCGGACTTCGTCTTCCGTGCCGGAACGGGACTGCGCGTCGCTCCCCTCCCGCGGCCGTACATCGTCGTCGTACGCCTCTTCCGGTCCGGCCGCCGCGTCGGGCATGCGAAAGGCGTCGGCGAGCAACTCCCGCATGTCCCGGGCCTGGAGGCCGGGCGTACGACGGCGGGGGACGCCACGGGAGGTGTCGGCGGCCGGACGCCGCGGCCGGCGCCCGGTCTCCTCCCGCGCCCGCAGCGACTCCGCTCGCGCGGCTCGCAGCGCCTCGCGCGCGACGTCTCCGGGGCGCGCCGGGGCAGGGTCGGCCGGCCTCGGCCGGTGCTCCTCCCCCGGCTCCTGAGGTTCGACGTCCGGCGTCTCGCCGGGCGGCGCCGAAGCGGTCGACCGGCGAAGCGCCGCGCGCGCGCCATCCCCTGGCCGCGGCTCGGCGCGCTCGGGCATCTCGGGCACGCCGGGTGCAATGCGCGCGTCGGGTACATCGTGTGCGTCGGGCAGATCGGGTGCTTCGCGTGCATCGGGTGCTTCGCGTGCCTCGGATTCATCGCGTGCGTCGGGCGTCTCGGGCGCGCCCGAGGTGGCGGCCGGCTCCTGCTCTGCTGCCCCCTCCCGCTCCCGCGCCTGCCTCAGCGCCCGGCGGGCCTCGTCGGCCGGGCCCGGGGTCATGCCGGTCTCCGCAGCGACACCAGGTCGGAGAGCTCGCGGTCGGTCAGTTCCGTCAGGGCCGACTCGCCGGAGCCGAGGATGGCGTCGGCCAGGGCGCGCTTGGCCTGAAGCATCTCGGCGATACGGTCCTCGACCGTGCCCTCGGTGATGAGGCGGTGGACCTGGACCGGCTGGGTCTGGCCGATGCGGTAGGCGCGGTCGGTGGCCTGTTCCTCGACGGCCGGGTTCCACCAGCGGTCGAAGTGGACGACGTGTCCCGCGCGGGTGAGGTTCAAGCCCGTGCCTGCCGCCTTCAGGGACAGCACCAGGACCGGTGTCGCGCCGCTCTGGAAGCGGTCCACCATGCGCTCGCGCTCCGGTACCGGCGTGCCGCCGTGCAGCAGGTCCACCGGGACGGCGCGGGAGGCCAGATGGGCGGTGATCAGCCGGGCCATGCCGACGTACTGCGTGAAGACGAGCGCCGAGCCGTCCTCCGCGAGCAGGGTGTCCAGCAGCTCGTCGAGCAGCGCCAGTTTGCCGGAGCGGGCGAGCAGGCGGCCGTCGGCCACGGCCTCCTCCTTCAGATACAGCGCCGGATGGTCGCAGATCTGCTTCAGCGCGCCGAGCAGCTTCAGCACCAGGCCCCGGCGCGCGATGCCCTGCGAGGTCTCGATGGTGTGCATCGACTCCCGCACCACCGCCTCGTACAGGGCCGCCTGTTCGCGGGTGAGCGGCACCGGGTGGTCCGTCTCGGTCTTGGGCGGCAGTTCGGGCACGATGCCGGGGTCGGACTTCTTGCGGCGCAGCAGGAAGGGGCGGACCAGACGGGCCAGCCGGCGCACGGCCTCCTCGTCCTCGCCGTTCTCCACCGCGCGCGCGTGCCGGGCGCGGAAGGACTTCAGCGGGCCCAGGAGGCCGGGGGTCGTCCAGTCGAGCAGGGCCCACAGCTCGGAGAGGTTGTTCTCCACCGGGGTGCCGGTGAGCGCCACGCGCGCCGGGGACGGGATCGTGCGCAGGGCCTTCGCCGTCGCCGAGTACGGGTTCTTCACGTGCTGCGCCTCGTCCGCGACCACCATGCCCCAGTGCTGCTCGGCCAGCCGCGGTGCCGTGGTCCGCATCGTGCCGTACGTCGTCAGGACGAAGCCGCCGGTCAGGTCCTCCAGCGAGCGGTCCGGGCCGTGGAAGCGGCGCACGGGGACGCCGGGCGCGAAGCGGCCGATCTCCCGCTGCCAGTTGCCGAGCAGGGAGGCGGGGCAGACCACCAGGGTCGGCTCGCGGCGGGCCCGCTCGAGGTGCAGCGCGATGACGGTGATGGTCTTGCCGAGACCCATGTCGTCGGCGAGGCAGCCGCCGAGACCCAGGGAGGTCATCAGGTCCAGCCAGGCCAGGCCCCGGAGTTGGTAGTCGCGCAGGGTCGCCCGCAGACCGGCCGGCGGCTCGGCGGGGCCGATGCCGGCCGTGAGCCGGTCGCGCAGGCCGGCCAGGGCGCCGACCGGAACCGCCTCGACCGTCTCGCCGTCGACCTCCGCGGTGCCGCTGAGCGCGACCGAGAGCGCGTCCACCGGGTCGAGCAGGCCCAGCTCCCGCTTGCGGGCCTTACGGACGAGGGCTGGGTCGACCAGCACCCAGCGGTCCCGCAGCCGCACGACCGGGCGGTGGGCCTCCGCGAGGGAGTCCATCTCGGCCTCGCTGAGCGGGTCGCCGCCGATCGCCAACTGCCAGCGGAACTGGAGGAGTTCCTCGCTGTCGAAGAAGGCGGTGCCGTCCGTCGCGGAGCCCGGTGCGGGCCGTACCACCGCGGTCGCGCTCAGGTCCTGGGCCAGGTCGCGGGGCCAGTGCACGGCGACCCCGGCGGCCGCGAGCCGGGTCGCCGCGACGCCGAGCAGGTCGCCCAGCTCCTCGTCGTACAGCGGCAGGACGTCGGGCACGTCCTGCTCGGAGAGCCGGTCGAGCGGCGGCCAGATCCGCGCCGCGCGACGCACGGCGAGGGCTGCGTCGACGCGCGCGCGGGGGCCGAACGCCGCGTCCGCCTCGCCCGCCCACAGGGCCGCCGCGTCGGCGACCAGGGTGGGGTCGGCCAGGCTGTGCACCTGGACGATCGCGGCGCCCGCGGTGCGCACTCCCTCGTCCCGGTCGAACAACTCGTAGGCCGACAGGTCGAGTCGGAGCGAGATGCGCACGCCCGCGTCCATGCCGGCGGCGACCTCGGCGGCCCAGTCCTCGGCGTCGGGCAGATGCTGCGGACGGCGGTCCGCGAAGGGCCGGCCGGACGCGTGCGGTGCGGCGGGGGTGCGCGGGAGGGTGTCCGCGACCGCGTCCAGGAAGGCGCGCATCAGCGCCTCGGGCTCGGGCAGCCGGAGCGGGCCCGGTCCGGGCAGCGGGACCGCATGGCCCTCGTACGGAAGGGCCGCGGCGACGGCACGGACATGCGCGATGTCGTCCGGGTCGAGGGGACCCGCCCGCCAGGCGTCGTGGCCGGTGGCCGTCAGGCCGGGCAGCAGGCGTCCCCGTGCGGTGAGCCGCAGCGCGTGCAGGGCCGCCGCGCCCCAGCAGGCGGTGGCGGGGTGGGCGGCGGGGTCGCGCCGGGCCCGGACGAGCAGGGGCAGGGCCTCGCCGACCGGGAGGGACAGTGCGGGGGCGGTCCTGCGCCGCACGCCCGAGCCGTGCGGTCGTACGACGGTGAGTTCGGTGTCCTCGGCGGGCAGCGGGCCGTCCTCGGGGTCCCAGAAGGCGAACCGGCCGTCCCTCGGCAGGGGCGCGGGCAGGAAGACGGCCGCGAGCCGGACGGGGACGGACACCTCCGCGCCCTGCTCGCGCTCGGCCACCGCAGCCGTGTCGCCCATACGACCTGTCACCTCCCGCCCGCGAATCGGATCAGACGTCTTCGACTCTACGGGCGGGGTCTGACAATCGGCTCCGGTCACGGCGCCGGGGCGCGCCTGCTCACTGCCTAGGGAACCGTGCGGGAGACGACGTAGAAGAACGGGTTGTTCTTGTTCCCCAGGCTCATCATGACGTCCTGGGTCGGCTTCGGTGCCTTCTGCTTGTGTACCAGGCCGTACCAGGGGCCCGGGCTGGTGAAGTCCCAGCCGGTGATCTTCTGGTCGCGGGCGCTGATGGTGATCTCGCCCTTCTTCAGGTCGGACCGCTTGACGCCCATGTCCTTCAGGAAGACGTCCAGGTTGGCCTTCGGCGTCTGGAACTGGACGTAGAGCCGGCTGGTCTTCCAGTTGTTGGTCTCGTAGGCCGCGACCTTGCCCGACGGGTGCGGCATCGGCACCTGGTAGAGGCGGCGCTGCACCTTCGAGGGCCAGCCCTTGGTGAGGCCGGTCGCCGCGTACTTCGCCTCCTTGTCCTTGCCGCTGTTGCGGCTCTGGTTGGCGGAGACCGCCAGGTAGCCGGCCGGGACGCCGATGAGCAGCACGATGATGAGCAGGGTCAGCGCCCGGCGGCGGATCTTGTGCCGGCTGTCCTCGGGCGGCCTGGGCGGCTCGTCCGAGGGCGCGGACTGGTGCGGCAGGGACGGCGTCATGCGCTGTCCCGCTGGGAACGGCGGGCCTCGGTGTAGCGCGCGTAGCGCTCGTGCCGCTCGACCCTGCGCCGGTTGGCGCGGCGGAAGCGGCGGGCGACCAGGCGGGCCAGGTCGGCGGCGCCCACCATGCCCGCCTCGGGGCCGAGCTGGGCGCGGACGATACGGGCCTCGGGGCGGTAGCCGCGGCCGGTGAGCTGGCGCTTGAACGCGTCGCGCGCGGGAGCGATCAGCAGGTCGTCGGCCGCGGACACACCGCCGCCGATGACGAAGCAGGACGGGTCGAGGGCGGCGGCGAGGTTGGCGATGCCGACGCCGAGCCACTGGCCGATGTCCTGGAGCAGCTCTATGCACATCGCGTCGCCGTCGCGGGCCAGCTCGGTGATCATCGGGCCGGTGATGTCGCCGATCTGGCCCTTGACGTGCTCGATGATCCCGTACGCCACCGGGGAGTCGGCGACGGCCAGCTCCTTGGCCTCGCGGACCAGCGCGTTGCCGGAGCTGTACTGCTCCCAGCAGCCGCGGTTGCCGCACGGGCAGCGGTGACCGCCGGGCACGACCTGCATATGGCCGAACTCGCCCGCGACGCCGTACTTGCCCCGCTTGACCTGGCCGTCCTCCAGGATCGCGCCGCCGATGCCGGTACCCAGCGTGATCATGACGAGGTGGTCCTCGCCGCGGCCCGCGCCGAAGCGCCACTCGGCCCAGGCGGCCGAGTTGGCGTCGTTGTCCACCAGGACGGGCACGGCGAGCCGGCCCGCGAGGCGGTCGCGCAGCGGCTCGTTGCGCCAGGACAGGTGGGGCGCGAACAGGACGCGGTTGCGGTCGGCGTCGACCCAGCCGGCCGCGCCGATGCCCACCGCGTGCACGTCGTGCCGGTCGGACAGGTCCAGCACCAGCTCGACGATGGTGTCCTCGACGACCTTGGGGCTCTTGGACTTGTCAGGCGTCTCCGTGCGGACCTTCTCCAGGATGTTGCCGTCGGCGTCGACGACGCCCGCCATCACCTTGGTGCCGCCGATGTCGATGCCCACCGTCGGCACGCGGGGTGCGGTCAGGTGCGAGCGGCGCTCCCTCGTGCCGACCGTGCGCAGTGCAGGGGCGCGGCGGGAGCCTATGGGGGCGGTGAAGTTGCCGTAGGTGCTCATCAAGGCCCGATTCTGCCGCACGCTCACGCTGTGTGCCGAATGGGGCGGTGGCGGGGGTGCGCCTTCGCCGCCGGGTGCGGGTCGTCCCGGGCCGGTCGCGCAGTTCCCCGCGCCCCTTGGGAACAGGGTGTTGCATTGTCCGCACATTGTGTCGAACTGGGCGGCGGCTGATCCCTCTACGGCCGCACCAGCAGCTGGAACTCGAACGAGTAGCGCGACGGGCGGTACGTGTGCGTGCCGTACTCGACCGCGCGGCCGGTGTCGTCGAAGGTCACGCGCTGCATGGTGAGCAGCGGGGCGCCCTCGGGTTCGGCGAGGCGCTCGGCCTCGGCGGCGGTGGCCGCGCGGGCGCCGATCGTCTGGCGGGCGCTGTGCAGCGTGATCCCGACGGCGCGCATCATCCGGTACAGGCCGGTGGCCTCCAGCTGCCCGGTGTCCAGGTCGAGCAGGCCGGGCGGGATGAAGTTGCACAGGTGGGCCATCGGCTCGCCGTGTGCGAGGCGCAGTCGCTCGACCCGGTGCACATCGCTGTCCTCGGTCACGTTGAGGGCGGCCGCGACCTCGGCGGTCGCCGGGACGACCGTGTTGACGAGCACCCTGGTCGCGGGGCGCTGCCCGGCCGCCTCCAGGTCGTCGTAGAGGCTGGAGAGCTCCAGGGGGCGCTTGACCTGGCTGTGCACGACCTGCGTGCCGACGCCGCGGCGGCGCACCAGGAGACCCTTGTCCACGAGCGACTGGATGGCCTGGCGGACGGTGGGCCGGGACAGGCCGAGCCGTGCGGCCAGTTCGATCTCGTTGCCCAGCAGGCTGCCGGGGGTGAGCGCGCCGTGCTCGATCGCGGCCTCCAGCTGCTGGGAGAGCTGGAAGTACAACGGCACCGGAGAACTCCGGTCCACACTGAGCTCGAGCGACACGGTGGGGTCCACTTCTGGTTTCGGCACGGGGCGAGCGTAGCTCCAGGAGTTGTTGACGGGAAGTTGTGTAGTTCGATTGTCCGGACATATGCATTGACAGCGTACGCACGGAACCCTCACTTTGTTTCCATGCGCATCGGGGTCATCGGTACGGGGCGGATCGGCGCCATTCATGCGAACACGCTCAGCCGCCATCGCGACGTGGGGTCCTTGATCCTCACGGACGTGGATCCGGCGCGGGCGCAGGAGCTCGCGCGCCGGCTCGGGGAGACTGCGGCACCGGGGGTGGACGAGATCTTCCGGTGGGGCGTGGACGCCGTGGTGATCACCACCGCGACCGCGGCCCACGCCGAACTGATCGGTCGGGCAGCACGCTCGGGGCTCCCGGTGTTCTGCGAGAAGCCCATCGCGCTCGATCTGCCGGGCACGCTGCACGCGATCGGCGAGGTCGAGGCGGCCGGGACCATCCTTCAGATGGGGTTCCAGCGCCGTTTCGACACCGGCTACCAGGGCGCCCGGGACGCGGTGCTCTCGGGCCGGCTCGGGCGGCTGCACACCGTGCGGGCGCTGACGTCCGACCAGAGCCCTCCCCCGCCCGCGTGGCTGCCGCTGTCCGGCGGGCTGTACCGGGACACGCTGATCCACGACTTCGACGTGCTGCGCTGGGTGACCGGGCGCGAGATCGTCGACGTGTACGCGGCCGGGTCCGACGCGGGGCCGGCGATGTTCCGCGAGGCGGGCGACGTGGACACCGGCGCCGCACTGCTCACGCTCGACGACGGCACGCTCGCCACGGCCACGGCGACGCGGCTGAACGGCGCCGGGTACGACGTCCGCATGGAGCTGGCCGGCGAGCTCGACCAGATCGTGGTCGGCCTGGACGACCGGACGCCGATCGCCTCCACCGAACCGACCGGGCCGCCCGCCGCGGACAAGCCGTGGACCGGCTTCCTCGAGCGCTTCGGGCCCGCCTACGAGGCCGAGCTGGCCGCGTTCGTCGAGGTCGTGATGGGGCAGCGGGCCAATCCCTGCGACGGCCGCGAGGCCCTGCAGGCGCTGCGGATCGCCGAGGCGTGCGAGGTCTCCAGACGGGAGCGCAGACCGGTGGCCCTCGCGGAGATCCCGGGGCGGGCGGAGACCGCGTTCAGGTGAGCAGGCGGACGGCCGGGGCCGCGGTGTCCGTGGCCAGCGGCGCCTCGCAGTGGGCGCAGCGCAGTTCGCAGGGCCGGACCAGGTTGGTCTGGATGCTGTGCTTGCCGGGCTCCTTGGTCTTCGGGCAGTAGTAGCCGACGTGCAGCCGCACCCAGGGGTGGCTGGTGGGCGCCTGGCCGCGCCGGCCGTCGCGCGCGTCCTCGAAGGGCGACCACCAGAAGTCGACGAGGGCCCGCAGGGCCAGCCGGTCCTTGCCGGACGTCGTGTCGTACGCGGCGATCCGGCCCGCCGTGTAGTGGCGCTGGAAACCGCTGCGGCTGCCCGAGCACAGGGCCCGCTCCGCGCCGCGCTCGTAGACCGTGGTGCGGCCGGTGCGCTCGCAGATGAAGCAGTCCACGCTGAACTCCAGCTTGGAACGCCAGTGCAGATTGTGGAAGTCGTCGCCGCCGAGCTCTCCGGTCAGCTCGGCGGTGATCTCCGCGGTGCGCAGCACGCCTGCCCCCCTCGATGCTTCTGGATCAGGGTGTTCTACCAGCGCACCGGCAGACTGCGCACCCCCCGCATCAGCATGCCGGGAAGCCACTCGCCGGGTGGTCCGTCGAGGGCGAGGCCGGGGGCGCGCTCCAGCAGGGCGCGTATCGCCGTACGCGCTTCGAGACGGGCCAGGGGGGCGCCCAGGCAGTAGTGCACGCCGTGGCCGAAGGCGAGGTGGCCGCGGGTGTCGCGGCCGAGGTCGAAGCGGTCGGGGTCGGGATAGCGCAGCGTGTCCCGGTCGGCGGCGGTGAGGCCGATCATCACCGCGTCTCCCCGGTCGATCTTCGTGCCGCCGATCTCCAGGGGCTCGGCGGCGAACCTGAACGTGGCGTTCTCCACCGGCCCTTCGTGGCGCAGCGTCTCCTCCACCGCCCGGTCGACGAGGCTCAAGTCGGCGCGCAGGACGGCTAGTTGGGTCGGGTGCCGGAGCAGCGACAGGACACCGCTGCTGATGAGGTTGACCGTAGTCTCGTGCCCCGCGACGAGCAGCACGAAGGCCATGCCGCGCAGTTCGCCCGCGGAGAGCCGGTCGCCGTCCTCGGCGGTGGTGCGGATCAGGTCGCTGAGCAGGTCGTCGCCCGGTCCGGCGCACCGCTTGTCCTCTATCAGCTCGGTGAGATAGGCGGCGAGCCGCACGAACGCGTCGTGCTCGCTGTCCGCGCCGGTCGGCGCGACCGCCTCGCTCGACATCGCGCGGAACGCCGCACGGTCCATCTCGGGCACGCCGAGCAGCTCGCAGATGACGGTGATGGGCAGCGGGTACGCGAACGACTCCACGAGGTCGGCGCGGCCGTGCGGCAGCATCGCGTCGAGCAGTTCGCGGGTGATCTCCTCGATGCGCGGCCGCAGTTCCTCCACGCGGCGCATGGTGAAGGCCCGCGAGACCAGGGCGCGCAGACGCGTGTGCCGGGGCGGGTCGGTGCCCAGCAGGTACTTGCCGATCAGCTCCTCGTCCAGGAACAGCATGCCGATCTTGGTGGCGTCCTTGGACAGCCGCGGGTCGGCGAGGGCGGCGCGTGCCTCCTCGTACCCGACGACGAGCCAGGTCTCGTGGTGCTGGTCGGGCACCGGCAGCCGGACCCGGTGCACCGGGCCGCGCTCGCGCAGCCGCGCGTACACGGGATGCGGGTCCGTGCGGAACCCGTCGCCGAACTCCCCCAGGTCGATCGCTTCCGCCATGCCCGCCCCGTCCCGCCCGTCCCCCGCCGGTTCTTGTCCCGGTGCATGGTCAACGCACGGCGGGTGCCGCTAGTGCCCGTTCGTCCCGGGTTCCTCCAGAAGGCCCGCGTCGTAGGCCAACAGGGCGATCTGGACACGGTTGTTGAGATCGAGCTTGGCCAGGATGCGGGAGACGTGGGTCTTGACGGTGGCGACGCTCATGAACAGCGTGGCGGCGATCTCGGCGTTGGACAGGCCGCGGCCGACCGCGACGGCGACCTCGCGCTCGCGGTCGTTGAGGACGCCGATGCGCACGCGCGCGTGCGTGCGCCGGGTGTCGGCCGCGTTGCCCACCGCGTGCTCCACCAACTGGCGTGTCACGGTGGGCGACAGCACGGGATCGCCGACCGCGACCCGGCGCACCGCGTCGACGATCTCGGCCGGCGGCGTGTCCTTGAGGACGAACCCGGCGGCACCCGCGCGCAGGGCGCGCAGCACCTGCTCGTCTGCGTGGAAGGTGGTGAGGACCACGACCTGGGGCGCGTCCTTGCGGCCCCGCAGCCGCTCTGTCGCCGTGAGACCGTCCACCGACGGCATCCGGATGTCCATGAGGACCACGTCGGGGCGGGTGCGGTCGACGAGTGCCTCGACCTCGGTGCCGTCGGCGGCCTCCCCGACGATCTCGATGTCGTCGGCCCCGCCCATCATCAGGGACAGGCCCGCACGCACCAGGGGATCGTCGTCCACGAGGAGCACTCTGATCGCAGTCATGGGCCTTACGTAATCACGGCGGGCGGGTCCGCCGTGCACGGGTCGTGCCATCACCACGGCAGCCAGGCCCGCACCCGGAACCCCCCGTCCGGCTCCGGCCCGTGGTCCAGCCGGCCGCCCGCGAGCGTGGCCCGTTCGGTGAGCCCGATCAGGCCCTGTCCGGAGCCGGGGACCGCGGGGACATCGCCCTCCGGAGCGGGATTGCGTACGTCCACCACGAGGCCGTCGCCCGGGGCGCCCGTGACGCACACGTCGACCTCCGTGCCGGGGGCGTGCTTGCGGGCGTTGGTCAGCGCCTCCTGGGCGATGCGGTACGCGGTGCGGCCGACGGAGGAGGGGACGTCGGCGGGGTCGCTGACCCGGCTCGCGAGAGTGACCTTCATGCCGGCCTCGCGGCACTCGGCGACCAGCGCGTCCAGCGCGGCGAGCGTCGGCTGGGGGCGGCCCTGGCCCGCGTCGTCGGGCTCGCCCGCGCGCAGCACGCCGATGATCTCGCGCAGGTCCTGCAGGGCCTCGTGCGCGCTCTCGCGGATGACGCCGGCCGCGCGCGCGATCTCCTCCTGGGGCGCGCCGGGCCGGAACTCCAGGGCGCCCGCGTGCACGCTCAGCAGGGTCAGCCGGTGCGCGAGGACGTCGTGCATCTCGCGGGCGATGGCCTCGCGGGCCAGCCGCTGCGCCTGCTCGGCGCGCAGCTGCGCCTCCGTCTCGGCCCGCCGGGCGCGCTCGCGCAGGCTCATCATGAGCTGGCGCTTGGAGCGGACGAACATGCCCCAGCCGATGACGGTGAGGGTGGCCAGCTCCGTGAAGGCGACGGCTCCCCCGTACGGCAGGTCGGGGTCCGGGCGCAGCCAGAAGAGCAGCGGGATCTGCGCGATCGCGATGCCGCCGATCCAGGCGACGTAACGGAAGGGCCGGTGCACGGCGAGGGTGAACAGGGCGACGGCACCGGCGCCGCCCGCCGTGTTCGACACCAGGCCGACGGGGATCATCGCGATGGCGAGTCCGAGCGGCCAGCGGCGGCGCAGCCACACCGCGGCGCAGGCCAGCGCGCCGAGCAGCTGGTCGACGACGGCGAGGGCGTGCGGGGTGTGGGGGTCGTTGCTCAGGGTGTCCGCGGCCGCGAGACCGAGGGCGACGGCGAGCAGGAAGCAGGTGAAGTCGACGACCCAGTCGCGCGCGGTGCGCCGGGGCCGCCGCCCGGTCCGCTCCGCGTCGGGGTCGAGGTCGTGCAGCAGGGCCGACGGGAACAGCCATCTGCGCCCTATGACCCCCGCTGCGGCAGGCGTCGCCTTGTCCTTGCTCACGGGCGACAAATCTACGCAGGAATGCCGGGCGTCACCGCTGCGGACGGGGGATCCCCGACCAAAGTCGCACCACCAAAGACTTTCGGCGCGAGCGGCCCGCGGGGCGGGGGACTTCCGGCGGGCACGACTCGCCCCGCGGCCGATTGTCCGTGGGGGGACCGCGGGGCGAGGCTCATGGCCATGAAGCAGGTGCTGGAGGTACTCGGTTTCGTCGCCCTGGTGCAGGGCGTGCTGGGCCTGTTGCACGAGTGCACCGACTGGCATGTCGGCCTCGTGCAGCGGCTCGGTCTCCTCGACGGCTACGGGATCTACGCGAGCGTCGCCCTGGTGGTGCTGGCGTTCGCGCTGTTCGCCGCCGCGGAGAGCCGGAAGTCCGGCTGAGGACCGGACCTCCGGCTGGTCGCGCCGTTCCTGGTGCCGAGCGGGGGAAGTCGCTCAGCAGCCGAAGTCGACCAGGTCGAACGTGGCGTAGTGGTCGGATGTGTAGTAGTCCTCCTTGGTCTGCTCACCGGTGACGATCCGGCGGGCGCCGCGGGTGGAGGAGCCCGGCGTCTTGACCGTGTACTCGTGGTAGTAGCCGGAGGACTCGCTGGGCAGGACGCCTTCACGGTTCGAGAAGACGGTGCCGTCCTGCTCGTACGGGTACGGGCCGCCCTGCGCGATCAGGTCCAGGGTGTCGTGCGCCTGTGAGGGGAGGGCGCCGTAGCAGATGCTGCCGACCGAGGCTGCGGAGGCGACGGAGGCGTCCGCCGTGCCGACGGAGACGGTGCCGCCCACGAGGAGGGCGGACAGGAGGGCGGCTGCGGCGCCGATACGAGTGGTGCGTGGGGGGATTCGCATGACCTCATGATGACGCGCGTAGACAGTGGCATGTCAATGACAAGCCCGGAGATTTTCCCTTGACGTCCGATGAGTTTCCCGCGAGTTAACCTGCCCGCGGCGGCCTCACCGGACGCGGCCGGGTCACGCGAACGAGCCGTATTCCGGGCGCCCCGCCAGGTCGTACGTCTGGATGGAAACGCCCTTGGAGGTCAGGCTCCCGCCCGCGTGCCGGAACCGGGTCGGTACGGCGCCGTCCGCGAAGAAGCGGAGGCCGGAGCCGAGCACCACCGGGAACGTCAGCAGGTGGAGCGTGTCCACGAGGCCGAGCGCCAGCAGGGACTGGACGAGCGCGCCGCTGCCGTGCACCTGGAGCTCGCCGTCGGTGCGCTCCTTGAGGGCGGTGACCTCCTTGGCGAGATCGCCGTGGATCACGGTGGTTCCGGCCCAGTCGGGGTCGGTGAGGGTGGAGGAGGCGACGTACTTCGGCAGGGCGTTCAGCTTGGCGGCGACGGGGTTGGCCGGGTCGGTCACCTTCGGCCAGAAGCCGGCGAAGGTGTCGTAGGTGCGGCGGCCGAGGAGGAATGCGCCGGGGCGCTCGAAGACGCCGTCGACGAACCGTCCGAAGTCGTCGTCGTTGAACGGGAAGCTCCAGCCGCCGTGCTCGAAGCCGCCGCGGGTGTCCTCCTGGGGGCCGCCGGGCGCCTGGTACACGCCGTCGAGGGTGACGAAGATCGTGGAGACGAGCTTGCCCATGGCGGGTGCCTTCCTGGTGCGGGGTCTGCTGTCATCACCTCAGACCCCGCGGGCACCCGCAACTCATCGGCCGGACGTACGGTCGCTCATCCCGAGTGGGTGGAGAACAGTCCGCCCGTCGGGCCCTGCTTGTCGCCGCCCTGGGCCTTCTTCAGGGCGTTGGCGAGGCTCTCGATGGTGAGGGACTGAAGGATCACCCGGCCGTTGCCCTCCAGGGTGGCCAGGGAGAGGCCCTCGCCGCCGAAGACGGCGTTCATGAGGCCCTGGCGGTTGAGTCCGCCGATGCGCTGGACCCCGTACTGGATGCCCTCCTCGAAGGCGACGACGCAGCCCGTGTCGACCTCGATACGGCCGCCGAAGTCGGCCGGGTCGAGGTCGATGAAGTTGCCCGCGCCCGCGATGATCACCGTGCCGCGGCCGGTGAACTTCTCCAGGATGAAGCCCTCGCCGCCGCTCATGCCGGTGCGGCCGCCCTGGAAGGCGATACCGAAGTCGACGGTGGACTCGGCCGCGACGAAGGCGTCCTTCTCGGCGAACCACGCGCGCGTGCCGTCGAGTTCGAGGGCGCGCATCTCGCCGGGGAGCACGCCCGCGAAGCCGACGGTCCCCTCGCCGCCCTGGGCGCTGAAGTACTGGAACGCCATCGACTCGCCCGCGAGCATGCGCTGGCCGGCCTGCATCGCGGTGCCCATGGCCTGGCGGAGCATGCCGCCCATGCCGCCACCGCCGCCCTGCGGCTGGCCGCCGTTCGACGGGCCCGACAGACGGGTCTCCATGGTCACGTTCGTCGTCTTGAAAAGGAACTTGCCGGCCTCGCAGTACACGGTCTGGCCGGGGCTCAGGTTGACGACCGCCATCTGCATGGCGTTGCCGACGATCTCTTGCTGAAGGGTCACGGGAGGAGAACGCGGGAGGTGGAGGGAAGAGTTCCGGCCTGACCCGCTGTGTTTCGGCCACTCGATCTCGGTGTCCGCCCGCCGCCAGCACTCGCGGGCGGGGGCCGCTGGGATGGAGCCATGACGACGACATACGGAACGCTCGAAGGCAAGGTCGCCCTGGTCACCGGCGGCAGCCGCGGCATCGGGGCGGCGACGGCGGTGCGGCTCGCCCGGGAGGGCGCGGACGTGGCCCTCACCTATGTGAACGGCAAGGAGGCGGCGCAGGACGTCGTACGGCGGATCGAGGCACTGGGGCGCCGGGCGGTGGCCCTGCGCGCGGACGCCGCGGACGCGGACGAGGCGGCCGGGGCGGTGGCGCGCGCCGCGGAGTCGCTGGGCGGGCTCGACGTGCTGGTGAACAACGCGGGCGTGGGTGTGCTCGGTCCGCTGGAAGGGCTGTCGCTCGCCGAGGTCGACCGGGTTCTGGCGGTGAACGTCCGTGGCGTGTTCCTGACGTCCCAGGCGGCGGCCGCGCGGATGCCGTCCGGCGGCCGGATCGTGACGGTCGGCACGTGCATGACGCAGCGGGTGCCGGGGCCGGGCGGGACGCTGTACGCCACGAGCAAGGCGGCGCTGGTCGGCCTGACGAAGGCGCTCGCGCGCGAGCTCGGGGCCCGCGGCATCACGGCGAACATCGTGCATCCCGGGCCGACGGACACCGACATGAATCCGGCGGACGGGCCGTATGCGCCGGACCAGGCGGCGATGACGGCACTGGGCCGGTTCGGGACGGCGGAGGAGGTGGCGGACACGGTCGCGTATCTGGCGGGGGCGGACTACGTGACCGGGGCGGAGTTCGCCGTGGACGGCGGACACGCCGCCTGAAGGAACACGTGGGGCGCACCGGTGCTGTCCCTCCGGTGCGCCCCACGCGCGTGTGCGTGTCAGCCGCCCAGTTCCTGGTGCCTGGCCGCGAGGCCCGTCGCGCCGGCTTCCGTCAGGGAGCCGTACAGGCGCAGGCGGGAGATGCCGCCGTCGGGGTAGATGTCCACGCGCGCGTGCGTGCCGACGGCCGGGGCCGCCAGGACGAAGCGGTGGTTGGTGTCGGGCTGCAGGCGGGTGCGCGGGAGGACCTCGTGCCACTCGCCGCTCTCGCCGTCCTGCACCGAGACCGACGCCCAGCCCGCGCTGTTGCCCTTCAGGTACGCCGTGTCGATCTCGACGGCGCGGATCTCGGACTGGGCCGCGAGGCCGTAGCGGATCCAGTCGTTGCCCTGGTCGCGCCGGCGGCGGGTCTCCCAGCCGTCGTCCATCTTGCGGGAGCGGCCCGGCTGGATGGTGTTGGTGGCCGGGGAGTAGAAGAGGTTGGAGGCGTCCTCGACCCGGCCGCCGTTCTCGAGGGCGACCACGTCGAACGTGCCGAGGGTCCGCAGCCAGTTCGGGTCGGGTACGACCTCGCCGTGGACGCGCAGGCGCGCGATGCCGCCGTCGGGGTGCTGGTTGACGCGCAGGTGCGTGAAGCGCTGCTCGGCCGAGACGGCGAAGCCGTTGGCGGCGTGGCCGCCGACCGGGGTGCGCGGGACCAGCGTCGTCCACTTCACGTCGTCCCCGAAGAGCTCCTCGGGCGAGGGGGAGCCGGGCAGGGACGTGGCCTCGACCGACACCGCCTGCGGGTAGTTGCCGCGGAAGTGGGCCGTGTCGACGACGATTCCGCGGATCACGCCGGGCGCGCCCAGGCGGACCAGCGCCCAGTCGTGGTCCTCGGCGGTCGGCCACGGGTGGCCGGCGGAGGCACCGCGGCGGCGGCGCGTCTCCCAGCCGTCCATGATCTTGCCCTTGTGCCCGAAGTGCTCGGGGTCGAACTCGGCCGGCTCGGGCACCAGCAGGTTCTCCCGCTGGGCGAAGAACTCGTCGTTGGCGGCGATGACACCGGCGCCGAGCTGCCGGTCGGCGAGGTTGGCGTACTGGGTGAAGGGGAAGTCGGCGGTGCGGTAGTCCGCGTACGGGTCGCCGCCTCCGTAGGGGTTCGCGTCACCGGTGAAGCTCGGTATCGCCGTCACGTCTTTCCTTTCGTTCTCGCCGCTGCTGATGCGGGTGGATCAGGGGGTGCGGGTGAGCAGGCGGCCCTTCGGGCCGGTGAACTCGCCGCCGGCGACGATGCGTTCGCCGCGCAGCCAGGTGGACCTCACGACGCCGCCAAGGGTCTTGCCCGCGTACGCCGTCACGCGGTTGCGGTGCTGGAGGGCCGCCGGGTCGACGGTGAAGGTCTCGTCGGGCGCGAGGACCGCGAAGTCCGCGTCGCGGCCTGCCTCGATGGCCCCCTTGCGGGTGTCCAGGCCGACCAGTTCCGCCGTGCGCGACGACATCCAGCGGACCACGTCCTCCAGGTCGTGACCGCGCTTGCGGGCCTCGGTCCACACGGCCGCCAGGCTCAGCTGGAGGCCGGAGATGCCGCCCCAGGCGGTCGCGAAGTCGTGCGTCTTGAGGTCGGCCGTGGAGGGCGAGTGGTCGGTGACCACGCAGTCGACGGTGCCGTCGGCCAGCGCCTGCCACAGCAGGTCCTGGTTGGCGGCCTCGCGGATGGGCGGGCAGCACTTGAACTCGCTGGCGCCGTCGGGAACCTCCTCGGCGGTGAGGGTGAGGTAGTGCGGGCAGGTCTCGACAGTGATGCGTACGCCCTCCGCCCGCGCCCGGGCGATCAGCGGCAGCGCGTCGGACGACGACAGGTGCAGGATGTGCACGCGCGCGTCGAACCGCTTGGCCTGCGCGATCAGTTGGGCGATCGCTGTGTCCTCGGCGTCGCGCGGGCGGCTGGCGAGGAAGTCGGCGTACCTGGGGCCGCCGTGCTGCGGGGCGGCGTCCAGGTGGTGCGGGTCCTCGGCGTGCACGATCAGCAGGCCGCCGAAGGAGGCGATCTCCGCCAGGGACTGCGCGAGCCGGTCCTGGTCGAGGTGCGGGAACTCGTCCACACCCGACGGGGACAGGAACGCCTTGAAGCCGAACACACCGGCCTCGTGCAGCGGGCGCAGGTCCTTGACGTTGTCCGGCAGGGCACCGCCCCAGAAGCCGACGTCGATGTGCGCCTTGTCGGCGGCGACCTTCCGCTTCGTACGGAGGTTGTCGACCGTCGTCGTCGGCGGCAGGGAGTTGAGCGGCATGTCCACGAGGGTGGTGATGCCGCCGGCCGCCGCCGCGCGCGTGGCGGTCCAGAAGCCCTCCCACTCGGTGCGGCCGGGGTCGTTGACGTGCACGTGCGTGTCGACCAGGCCGGGCAGCAGGACGTCGTCGCCGAAGTCCTCCAGGCGGGCACCGGCCGGTACGGCGGCGTCATGGGGGAGGACGGCCGCGATCTTCCCTCCGGCGACCGCGACGGACGCGGCGCGCGTCCCCTCGGGCGTGATGACGCGCGTCGAGCGCAGCACCAGTTCTACGTCGGACACCCGAACCCCTCTCAGCCGCCGCGAGGTACTTCCACGTAACGGATTTCAACGTTCTGTTGAAGGAGTCTTCACTCCCGGTTCCGAGCCGTCAAGGCCACACTTCTTCAGAGTGCGCCTTCCGCACCGACTCTGGACGTTTCCACAAGGCGGAATTATAATTCCGGCAAGCAGAACGTAGCTATGCACAACCAGGGAGTCAACCGACTGCCGGGTAGGCTTCAGCAACTTCCCGCCAGTCCCGAAAGGAACGCGCCGTGCCGACGTCCAGCGCCAGCACCACCGAGTCCGCCAGGTCCAACGGCGGCGGGGTCCAGTCACTCGAGCGCGCCTTCGACCTGCTCGAGCGGATGGCCGACGCGGGCGGCGAGGTGGGGCTGAGCGAGCTGGCCGCGAGCAGCGGGCTGCCGCTGCCGACCATCCACCGCCTGATGCGCACCCTGGTGGCCTGCGGATACGTCCGCCAGCAGTCCAACCGCCGATACGCCCTCGGCCCGCGCCTGATCCGCCTGGGCGAGTCCGCGTCCCGGCTGCTCGGCACCTGGGCCCGCCCCTATCTGGCCCGCCTGGTCGAGGAGACCGGCGAGACCGCGAACATGGCGCTGCTCGACGGCGACGAGATCGTCTACGTCGCCCAGGTGCCGTCCAAGCACTCGATGCGCATGTTCACCGAGGTCGGCCGGCGGGTCCTGCCGCACTCCACGGGCGTCGGCAAGGCGCTGCTCGCGAACACCCCGGACGACGAGGTGCGGGCCCTGCTCCGGCGCACCGGCATGCCCGCCGCGACGGAGAAGACGATCACCACCCCGGAGGGCTTCCTGGCCGCTCTGGAGGACGTGCGCCAGGCCGGTTACGCGGTCGACGACAACGAGCAGGAGATCGGTGTCCGCTGTCTCGCGGTCTCCGTGCCCAACTCCCCCACCGCCGCCGCCATTTCGATCTCGGGCCCGGCGGGCCGGGTCACGGAGGCCGCGACGGACACGATCGTCCCGGTGCTCTTGCAGGTGGCGTCGGAGCTGTCGGAGGCGCTGGCGAGCTCGGGGCCGGCGGCCTAGGGCTTGCCGCCGAAGTCCCCGCGTCCGGGCCGGGCATCGCCAAAGGCGCGAATTCCGCGACAGGCCCCGGTCCGCCTCACCGAGCAAATGTTCCCGTGGAGCAAATCCCTCAGCGGAGCGGTGGGTCCCCGAACAGGTCCACCGCGTCGCGTACGTCCGACAGGCCCCGGGCCAGCGCGCTGACCGAGCCGATCGCGCCGGCGATCAGCAGCAGCGAGCGGCGCAGGCGGCGGACCTCGGGAGCGCCGTCGGTCGTCATCGCGGCGAGGGCGGCGAGTTCGTCCTCCGCGATGCCGCGGTCGGGGAACTCGGCCGGGTGTGCGGCGAGTTCGCGACGCAACCGGGACACGGCGGTCCGCAGTCCGGCCACCCTCGGGTCCTCGTCGCTGCCGATCACTGACCTCTGCCCCAAGCTCCGCAACACGGCTCTCCCCTTCGCACGCCCTTGTGCGCAGTCACGCGTGATCCCGCCGAACACCCCGAGGCGCTGGTCGGGTGCCAGGGGTCGCGGGTCAGTAAACGCCACGCGATGCGAGCTACGCCACAGTGCGGACGGAAATTCAGTCTCCGGAAGCCGGGCACTCGCCCTGGCGTCAGGTATGCAGAACACATGACGGAGAACGAAGACCGGATCGCCGGGCTGCTGCTCGCGGCGGGCGGCGGGCGCCGGCTCGGCGGGCGCCCCAAGGCACTGCTGGAACACCGCGGGCGGCCGCTCGTCGAACACGCGGTCGGCGTACTGCGCGCGGCCGGCTGCTCCCGCGTCCATGTGGTGCTGGGGGCGCGGGCCGACGCCGTACGGGAGCGGGCCGCGCTGGAGGGGTGCGTGCTCGTGGAGAACCCGGAGTGGGAGCAGGGCATGGGGTCCTCGCTGCGGGCCGGGCTGGACTCGCTCACCGGGACGGGGGCCGAGGCCGCCGTCGTCTCGCTCGTCGACCAGCCGGGGATCGGGCCCGAGGCGTTCGCCCGGGTGCTGGCCGCGTACCGGGACGAGACCTCATTGGCGTCGGCGGCCTACGACGGCGTACGCGGGCATCCCGTCCTGTTCGGCCGCGCCCACTGGGCGGGCATCGCCGAGACCGCGACGGGGGACCGCGGGGCCCGCGACTACCTCAAGGCGCACGCGCCCGCGATCACGCTCGTCGAGTGCGGGGACGTGGCGCGGCCGTACGACATCGACACGGCGGCCGATCTGGTCCACCTTGAGTGAACGGGATGGCACTGCGCGCCACCTTCCCTCGACTCAGAGAATCTCGATATCAACAAACCATTGAAGTTCCACAATGAGGAAACTAGTATCCACTGTTCAGAAGCGCCCTACCGCTCCAGGGGCGTTCTCAGCCGTACCCGGTTCGACTGGCACCCGGTGCCACCGCTGAAGGAAGTGACAGCTCATGTCCGCACCAGCGCCGTCCCCGCTGGCCATCGTCGACGCCGAACCCCTGCCGCGGCAGGAGGAGGTCCTCACCGACGCGGCCCTCGCCTTCCTGGCCGAGCTGCACCGGCGGTTCACGCCGCGCCGTGACGAACTCCTCGCCCGCCGTGCGGAGCGCCGCGCCGAGATCGCCCGCACCTCCACGCTCGACTTCCTCCCGGAGACCGCCGCGATCCGCGCGGACGACTCCTGGAGGGTGGCCCCCTCCCCCGCCGCGCTGAACGACCGCCGGGTCGAGATCACCGGTCCCACGGACCGCAAGATGACCATCAACGCCCTCAACTCCGGTGCCAGGGTGTGGCTCGCGGACTTCGAGGACGCCTCCGCGCCGACGTGGGAGAACGTCATCCTCGGTCAGGTCAACCTGGCCGACGCGTACAGCCGGAACATCGACTTCACGGACGAGAAGTCCGGCAAGTCGTACGCGCTGCGCCCGGCCGAGGAGCTGGCGACGGTCGTCATGCGCCCGCGCGGCTGGCACCTGAACGAGCGTCACCTCGTCGACGCCGACGGCAGCCAGATCCCCGGAGCCTTCGTCGACTTCGGTCTCTACTTCTTCCACAACGCCCAGCGTCTGCTGGACCTCGGCAAGGGCCCGTACTTCTACCTCCCGAAGACGGAGTCGCACCTCGAGGCCCGTCTGTGGAACGAGGTCTTCGTCTTCGCGCAGGACTACGTCGGCGTCCCGCAGGGCACGATCCGCGCCACCGTCCTGATCGAGACGATCACGGCCGCGTACGAGATGGACGAGATCCTCTACGAACTCCGCGACCACGCCTCGGGGTTGAACGCCGGCCGCTGGGACTACCTGTTCTCCATCGTCAAGAACTTCCGTGACGGCGGCGCCAAGTTCGTCCTGCCGGACCGCAACGCGGTGACGATGACGGCCCCGTTCATGCGGGCGTACACCGAACTCCTCGTCCGCACCTGCCACAAGCGCGGTGCGCACGCGATCGGCGGCATGGCAGCGTTCATCCCCTCGCGCCGGGACGCCGAGGTCAACAAGGTCGCCTTCGAGAAGGTCCGCGCCGACAAGGACCGTGAGGCGAACGACGGTTTCGACGGCTCCTGGGTCGCGCACCCCGACCTGGTGCCGATCGCCATGGAGTCCTTCGACAAGGTCCTGGGCGACAAGCCGAACCAGAAGGACCGGCTGCGCGAGGACGTCCACGTCGAGGCCGCCGACCTGATCGCCGTCGACTCCCTGGACGCCAGGCCGACCTACGCGGGTCTGGTCAACGCCGTTCAGGTGGGCACCCGTTACATCGAGGCCTGGCTGCGCGGCCTCGGCGCGGTCGCCATCTTCAACCTCATGGAGGACGCGGCCACCGCGGAGATCTCCCGCTCGCAGATCTGGCAGTGGATCAACGCGGGCGTCGAGTTCGAGCACGCCGGGAACACGGTGAAGGCCACGCCGGAGCTGGCCCGCAAGGTCGCCGCCGAGGAACTCGACAACATCCGCAAGGAGATCGGCGAGGAGGCCTTCGCGGCCGGCCACTGGCAGCAGGCCCACGACCTGCTGCTGACCGTCGCGCTCGACGACGACTACGCGGACTTCCTGACGCTGCCGGCGTACCAGCAGCTCGAAGGCTGAGCGCTCCTCGGAGAAGGCTGAGCCCTCCAGGAGGCGCAGGCTTGTCCGAGTGGCCCCGGGACCTCTCCGGGGCCACTCGGTCGTGCACGGCCCGCCGCACCCTGATGGCACTCAGCCGAGGTGGGCCGACCAGTCCTGTTCCGCCGCCGGCTTGCCGTGCAGGTCCGGGACCCGCTTCAGCCAGTCCGGACGGCCCTGTCGAGATCTGGCCGCGCGGGCGGCCTCCTCGGCCGCCAGCTGGTCACCTCCCGGGAAGTCGGTCGGGAGCCACTGGTCCGAGGCCCGCACCCGCGCCAGCAGATAGCCGACGTAGGCCTCGCGCATCTCGTCGGGTGTGCCGAAGTCGGTGAGCCAGGGGTCCGGGACCATGGCGAGGATCTCCCGGAGCAGCTTCTCGGTCACTGCGGGCGCGAGTTCGGCGTCGGCGGCGCGGGTGTCCGGACCGTACAGACCGAGGGCGTGATGGCGGAAGTCGTACGCCTTGCCGGGTGCCGAGGTGTCCCAGCGGTGGTGGAAGACGAGTGCGGCACCGTGGTCGATCAGCCACAGGCGCGGGGGCACGGTGCCGAGCGTCGGCCAGACCATCAGGTTGGAGCTGTGCACCGTGCGGTCGACGTTCACCGTCAGGGCGTCGAGCCAGACGATCCGGCCCGCCTCCACCGGGTCGACGGGGAAGACCCTGGCGATGTCCGGGGTGAAGTCCTTCGCGCCCGGCAGGAAATCCATGCCGAGGTTCAGTCCCGCACTCGACGCGTGCAGGTCGCGCACCTCCTGGTGCGGCTCGTCGCCGGCGATCGCCGGGTCGAAGTGCACGAGCACCAGCTCGGGGAAGCGCAGTCCGAGGGCACGCGCGAGTTCGCCCACGATCACCTCGGCGACCAGCGCCTTGCGGCCCTGGGCGGAGCCGGTGAACTTCACCACGTACGTGCCGAGGTCGTCGGCCTCGAAGACTCCGGGTACGGAGCCGCCCGACCGCAGGGGGGTCACGTATCGAACGGCAGTCACGTCGCGCAGCACACCCGCCAGGGTATGTCAGCGCTCCGGCACGGGCCGGGCCAGCGGGTTGGGCAACGGTAGATAGCGGGCGTCCGCGCCGTCCGCGCCGGTCCAGCGCAGCAGCAGGTTCGTCTTGCCGGGGAGGGTCGGCGAGGCGAGCAGGCCGGCGATCTCGGGCAGGTCGTGGCGGGCGAGTTCGCGGCGGGCGGCGGGCCAGGGGTCGAGGCCGGGGTGGTGTTCGGCCAGGGCGGCGGCGATCTCCGTCAGGTGGTTGACGACCAGGGTGTAGACGAGCCGCTCCCAGCCGGCCGCCCGGTCCACGTCCGCCAGCAGCTTCACGCCCTCGGCATCCCGGAACAGCGCCTGCACCGGGAGGCCGTCGGCGTCCACGGCGACCAGCGTGTTCTGCAGATGCGCCTCGATCACGACGCCGTGCCCGGCGAAGGCGGCCAGCGCCGGCGGCACGACCGCCCTCAGATACGCCTCCCACCAGGCGGCCGGGTCCCGTGTGTTCTCCAGCGGGTTGCCCGCGAAGCCCTCCACCAGGCCCGCGGCGAGCAGTGGGGTCGCGCCGGGCAGCAGATGGCCGTGCAGTCCGTCGCGGACGAGGACGGCGAGCTCCTCGAAGGCGAAGCCGGCGGTGCGGTATCCGCGATCGCTCAGCCAGGCGGCGGACCCGCCCGCGAACGCCTTGGTGGCCTCCGCGTCGATCCGGCGGAGCTTTTCCAGGTCGTGCCGCCAGAGCCGCCGGATGTCGTTGGTGATGCGGACGTCGAGGCTGAACTTCAGGAACAGATCGCGATCGGGGGCGTGGAGCGTGCGGATCGCGGCCGTCGGCCAGGTGTCGAAGGCGGCCGTGCCCAGCCGCACGAGCCGGCCGTCGGCGAAGGCCGACGTGAGCTCCCGGCCGACGAGGTCGAGCTGCCACGGGTGGGCGGGCAGCAGCCGGTAGCCGGGCGGCGCCTCCCCCAGCGCGTCCAGCGCGGAGGTGTCCCCCTCTTCCACGACCTCGTCCTCGCGCACACCCAGCAGCACCAGCGGGAAGCGGGCGTACGCCTCGGGGGCGTACGCCAGCCAGCCGGCCACCGGGCCGCCGCCGCGCGCCTTGGGGGCCGGGTGATAGGGGTGGCCGGTGATGAGGGACTGCTCGGAGAGCAGGTACGGATCCTCGGGCGCCGTCGCACGCGCGCGTGCGGCGAGCAGCGCGGCCACCGCCTCGCGGCTGTCGATCATCTCGGCGGGCAGGTCGTGGTTGGACAGGCCGGTGTGGCGGCGCAGTTCCTCGGCGACCAGCTTGACCAGCTCGGTGTGGCCGATGTGGTGCCAGCGGCCCGCCGCGTACACCTCGGGGGCGGCGGGCCGCCGGGTGCCACGGACGCGCAGCAGACGGTCCACGCCGGGGAGCCGGTACGTGCGCAGGGCGCCTGCCTCCGCGGCGGGCTCCGCCAACTCGCGCAGAAGGCAGTTGAGCAGCGGTGCGGACGCGTAGGCGTCGGCGCGGGCGGCGAGGTCGTCACCGGCCGGCGGGGGGATGAGATCCACGCGATCCACTCGTTCCCTGAAGTCCGTGAGGGGGGAGACGATCAGTATGGATGCCGTCGCACCCTGTTCGTGATGCCCTACTCGTACCCGAGGAGCCCGCCCGTGCACCGTCCCCATCCCGCGGAGGCCGAGGTCGCCGACGAGCTGGCCGAGGTCCGGCCGGACCTGCTGCCACGGTACGCGACCGAGCTGCCGGGTGCCCGGGCCGCCGTGCTGACCCGGCTGTGGCGGGCCCTCGCCCACGAGCCGCTGCCGTGGATCACCGGACGCGAGCGGGGCCGCGGGGAACTCACCCTGCGCCTCGCGGACGGCCGCCGGCTGCACGGACCGCCCGCGGACCCGTACGCGACCGCCTCGTACGTCACCGCCGTGCACCTGGACGATCAGGCCTACGACCATCCGGCATGGCTGATGACCGATCTCGCCGTGCCGCACGGTGACGGCTTCGCGGGCGAACTCGGCCACAGCGCGGCGTCGTTGGCGCTCTCCCGGGCCGGGCAGCAGGCCTCCTCGCAGGAGTGGCCCAGCGTCGACTGGGAGTGGGAGCAGCGCGTGGTCGACGGGCATCCCTACCACCCCAACTGCCGCTCCAGGCCCGGTTTCTCGGTCGCCGAGCAACTGGCGTACGGGCCCGAGCACCGGCCGGTGGTGGAGCTGGGCACGGTGCCGGTGCGGGCCGAGGAGTGCCTGGTGACCGGGGTGTGGCCGGACTCGATGCGGGACGGAGGGCGGCTGCTGCTGCCGGTGCACCCGTGGCAGGCGGCGCATGTGCTCAAGGGGCACGGTGGCGAAAGGGCGGCCCGTGACGTGGTGTTCGCCGCGCACCCCCTGATGTCACTGCGCACCCTCGCCGTGCCGGACGGCAGCCACGTCAAGACCGCGCTGAGCGCCCGGCTGACGTCCTCCGTGCGGGACATCTCGGTCTACTCGGTGGGGCTGTCGGCCACCGTCTCGTCCTTCGCCGAGGTGGTGGCGGCGCGCACGGACGGACTGTTGCACGTCACGCGCACATGGGGTGCGGCCACGGCCGGTTCGCCCGACCTCGCGGCCGTGGTGCGGGAGTCGCCGCAGACGTACGCGGCGACGGACAGGGGCGAACGGGTCGTGCCGGTGGCCGCGCTGGCGACCACGCGTCTGCCCGAATCCCCCTCCTGGCTCGCCGACTTCACCCGTCTCACCCTCACCGTCGGACTCTGCCTGCTGGAGCTGGGTGTGGCGCTGGAGGCGCACGGCCAGAACCTCCTGGTCGTGCTCTCCGGTACGGGTGCCCCGCTGCGGCTGGTGTACCGCGACCTCGCCGACATCCGGGTCGGTCCGGCCCGCCTCGCCCGGCACGGCGTCCCGCTCCCGGAGCTGACCGGACGAATCGTCACGGACGACGAACAGACCCTGCGGCGCAAGCTGTTCGGCTCGCTGGTGGCGGGGGCCCTCGCCGCTACGGCGGGTTCGGCGGCGGCGCTGGGAACGGCGCTGGAGACGGCCGTACGGGACCTGCCGCGTACGCCCGACCTGGCCGCGCTGCTCGGCGGTCCGGTGCCCACGAAGGCCCTGACGCTCATGCGGATGTCGCCCGGCACGCCCGGGGACCAGTGGACCGAACTCCCCAACCCGCTGCTGGATCAGCCATGGTGACGTCCCGTTGGTGACGTCGCGTTTTGGAGCCCGGCACCTCTGATCAATAAGATCCGCCGATGATCAGAACACAACGGCTGGCGGCAGGAGTGTGTGCCCTGCTCGCCGCCCTGGCGGCCGGGCTCGCGTTCCCGGCCGCGGCGAGCGCCGGTGAACCCACGGGCGGGGGCACGCCGAAGGTCGACCTCGTGCTCGACGTCAGCGGCTCCATGCGGAGCCGGGACATCGACGGCGGCACCCGGATGGCGGCGGCGAAGCAGGCGTTCAACGAGGTGCTGGACGCGACACCAGGGGACGTCCAGCTCGGCATCCGCACGCTGGGCGCCAACTACCCGGGCGAGGACCGCAGGACGGGCTGCAAGGACACCGCGCAGCTCTACCCGGTGAGCACGCTGGACCGCACCGAGGCGAAGACCGCGGTGGCCACGCTCTCGCCCACCGGCTGGACGCCGATCGGCCCCGCCCTGCTGAAGGCGGCCGACGACCTCGGCACCGACGCGGGCTCCAAGCGGATCGTGCTGATCAGCGACGGCGAGGACACCTGCGCGCCGCTCGACCCGTGCGAGGTGGCCCGCGAGATGGCGGCCAAGGGCATCGGCATGACCATCGACACCCTCGGCCTGGTCCCGAACACCAAGCTGCGCAAGCAGCTCAGCTGCATCGCCGAGGCGACCAGCGGCACCTACACCTCGGTCCAGCACACCGACGAACTCACCGACAAGGTCAACCAGTTGGTGGACCGCGCGGCCGACCCGGTGGTGACGCCGGTGGCCACCGAGGGCGCCGCGCGGTGCACCGGCGCGCCCTCCCTGAAGTCCGGTCTCTACACCGACCGCGAGGAGTTCGGGCAGCAGCGCTGGTACAAGGTGGACGTGCGGCCCGGCCAGGAGCTGCGCGCCTCGGTGAGCGTCGCGGCCGACCGGTCCGTGAATCCCGACTACGGCGTGCTGCTGCGGGCCTTCACGGCGCACGGCCGTGAGATCGTGCGCGGCGAGGCGGCGGGCAACGGCCGTACGGACATGGTCTCCACGGGGCTGCGCTACCCGAAGGCGGAGAGCGACGACGACGATGCTCCCGCCGAGACGGTGTGCCTTCAGGTCACCAACTCCTTCTCGGCCACGTCCGGTGTGAAGACCACGCCGGGCCTGCCGGTCGAGCTGACCGTGGACGTGGTCGGCGGCCCGTCGCAGGCGGGCGACGTGGCCTCCTTCGGGCTCGGCCGCGGCTGGTGGCTGCTCGGCGTACTGGTGCTGACCGGCTTTCTCGCGGGTCTGATCTGGGGCTGGGTATCGCGCTGGCGGGTCGCGGTCTGGAGGACCAACTAATGCGGATCACACATGCGTTGAGCGCTGCGGCGCTGCTGTTCGGACTGGCCGTCACACCGGCCGTCGCCGACTCCTCGCCGTCGCCGAGCGCGTCCGGTGACGATTCCGCGCCGACCGCGGCGGGTACGTCCTTCCGCACGGCGGCCGAGATCGAGCCGGGGCAGCAGGCCACGGCGAGCGCCTCCACGGGCGACTACCTGTACTGGTCGTTCCCCGCCGACGCCGGCCTTCGGCCCACCGTCAAGGCGACGGTGAAGCTGCCGGCCACGCACGCGGCGCAGACCTGGCAGATCGACGTGTACGACGGCCTGCGCCGCCGTCAGTCCTGCCAGTACGGGGCGCAGACGCGCACCGCGGCGCAGGGCACGGCCTCGGTCGACCTGGCCTGCACGCTGCGGACCGTGCGCTCCTGGTCCGAGGAGTGGGCCAACGACCCGCTGCCGGGCACGTACTACGTCCGGCTGACGGCGGTGAACCTGGCGACCGCCGACCTGGGGCAGCCGATCGGCGCCTCGGTGCAGGTCGGCTCCAAGGGCATCGGAGGTTCCGCGGCGGTCGACGGCTCGCTGGCGAAGCCGCTGGTGCCGGGGATCGCGATGACGTCCAAGTCCGGGGAGAGCGACGGAGATTCGTCGAAGGCCGCGGTGCTGTCGAGCATCGAGCCCGACGACGGCTGGGCGTCCGGCTGGTGGTCCGACCGCTGGGTGTGGACGGGGGCCGGCGCGGTGCTGGCCGCGCTCGCGGGCATCGGCGGATACGCGCTGACGCGGGGGTCGGGTCGTCGTCCTTCGCGGGTGCCTCCGGGCGCCTGACGGGCCCTCAACTGAGGATTTCCCGCCCGAAGGTTTCTCGATGGGCCCGCCGCACACGATTGCGGCGGGCCTCTCTCATGCCTGCCGGACGCTGACGCCGCCCGGATGCTGACGCCGCCCGGACGCTCACGCCTCCCGCAGCGCCTTCGCCAAGGTGCCCTCGCCCGTCACCGTGACGCGTCCGTCCCGGACCGCCTCCGTGAGGCCCAACTCCCCGCGGCCGACGGCCGCGCAGGTCTCGGCGTCCAGGACCAGTCGCGCGTCCGGTTCGCGGGGAGCGGGCCCGTCGCCGTACACGGGACCGTCCGCGGCACCGACGTGCAGATGGAAGTCGCCCTCCTCCAGCCGGACTTCGACGAGGCCCTCCCCCTCCAGCGAACGCAGCAGCGGGAGCGCGAACCAGTGGGCGCGCAGGGCGTCCGTCGGCCGCCGCTCCCCCAGCTCGGCCTCGCCCCACGTCCCGAGCGCCTGCAGCACCGGCAGCAACTCCCGTCCCCGGGAGGTGAGTTCGTAGACGTAGGCGGCGCCCGGCGGTGGCAGCCGGCGCCTGGTCGCCAGGCCGTCCCGCTCCATGTCCTTCAGCCGGGAGGCGAGTACGTCCGTGCTCACGCCCGGAAGGTCCGCGTGCAGATCGGTGTAGCGCCGGGGTCCGGCCAGCAGCTCGCGGACGATCAGCAGGGTCCAGCGGTCACCCACCAGGTCGAGGGCGCGGGCCGCGGAACAGTACTGGTCGTAGCTTCGGCGTCGTGACATGCGACGCAGTCTAGACATGTCATTGGACTTTCCAAGCACCTACTTGGTAAAACCAAGCAACACCAGATACCGGAGGGGCGCAATGGAGTTCCGGCAGTCGAACAAGCTCAGCGAGGTCTGTTACGAGATCCGCGGCCCGGTGATCGAGCACGCCAACGCGCTGGAGGAGGCGGGCCACAGCGTGCTGCGCCTGAACACCGGCAACCCGGCGGTCTTCGGTTTCGAGGCGCCGGAGGAGATCCTCCAGGACATGATCCGGATGCTGCCGCAGGCGCACGGATACACGGACTCCCGCGGTGTCCTCTCCGCCCGCCGGGCGGTCGCCCAGCGCTACCAGGCCCTCGGCCTCCAGGTCGGCGTCGACGACGTCTTCCTCGGCAACGGCGTGTCCGAGCTGGTCTCGATGGCCGTGCAGGCGCTGGTCGAGGACGGCGACGAAATCCTCGTGCCCGCACCGGACTTCCCCCTCTGGACCGCGGTGACGACCCTCGCGGGCGGCAAGGCCGTCCACTACCTGTGCGACGAACAGGCCGAGTGGTACCCAGACCTGGCGGACATGGCGTCGAAGATCACGGACCGGACGAAGGCCGTGGTCATCATCAACCCGAACAACCCCACCGGCGCGGTCTACCCCAAGGAGGTCATCGAGGGCATCCTCGACCTCGCCCGCCGCCACGGCCTGATGGTCTTCGCCGACGAGATCTACGACCAGGTCCTCTACGACGACGCCGTCCACCACTCGGCCGCGGCACTCGCCCCCGACCTGGTCGTCCTCACCTTCTGCGGGCTGTCGAAGACGTACCGGGTGGCGGGCTTCCGCTCGGGCTGGCTGGTGGTGACCGGCCCCAAGCAGCACGCACGCAGCTATCTGGAGGGCCTGACCATGCTGGCCTCCATGCGGTTGTGCGCCAACGCCCCGGCCCAGTACGCCATCCAGGCCGCACTCGGCGGCCGCCAGTCCATCCGCGAACTGACCGCGCCCGGCGGGCGGTTGCACGAACAGCGGAACGTCGCCTGGGAGAAGCTCAACGAGATCCCGGGGGTGTCCTGCGTGAAGCCGAAGGGCGCGCTGTACGCCTTCCCGCGCATCGACCCCAAGGTCCACAAGATCCACGACGACGAGAAGTTCGTCCTGGACCTGCTGCTCCGGGAGAAGATCCAGGTCGTCCAGGGCACCGGCTTCAACTGGCCCGCCCCGGACCACTTCCGCATCCTCACGCTGCCCCACGCGGACGACCTGGAGGCGGCGATCGGCCGGATCGGACGGTTCCTCGGCGGGTACCGGCAGTAGCGGTCACCTTTCCCTGCGTGAAGCGGCGGGGAATTCCCTGCCCCTGCCCCCTTGTTGGTGGATTCCGTATCCGATCACCGACAAGGGGGCTCGCGTGTCGCAGGACGTACAGGGAACGGTGGCCGAGGGATTCGAGGGCGTACGTGAGGAGTTGACCGCCTTCCTCGCCGGGGAACGGGACGACCCGGGAGTACAGCTGGTGGCGTACCACCACGGGCGGCGGGTGGTCGACCTGTGGGCCGGGGAGGGGATCAGCGGGAACTCGCTGACCAGTCTCTTCTCCATCACGAAGGGCGCCGCACATCTGGTCGTCGCGCTCCTGGTGCAGGAGGGGGTGCTCGACCTCGACCGTGAAGTGGCTTCGTACTGGCCCGAGTTCGCGGCGGAGGGCAAGGACCGGCTGACCCTGCGGGAGCTGCTGGAGCACCGGGCGGGACTGGTCGGCATCCCCGACGAAGGCTTCACCACGGCCGAGTTGGCCGACGACCGGCTGATCGCTGCGCGACTGGCCGGGCAGAAGCCGCTCTGGGAAGCCGGCGGCGGGTACGGCTACCACGCGTTCGTGATCGGGGCGCTCACCGGCGAGGTGGTGCGCCGCGTGACCGGGCGGTCGATCCAGGAGCTGTACGACGAGCGCGTCCGGGAGCCGTACGCACTGGACCTGCACCTCGGCCTCCCCGAGGAGCTGGAGCCGCGCTGGCGCGAGGTGCGGCCGCTGCTGCCGACGCCGGAGGAGGCACAGGCGCTGGCCGCGCGGGCGGCGGCCCCTGGCAGCCCGCCGTACATCGCCTTCAACCGGAGCGCGCCCGAGCCGACCGACCTGGTCGCCCTCGGGAACGACCGCAGGGTGCGGGCGCTCGGCCCCACCTCCCTGGGCGGGGTGGGCAACGCGCGCGGGGTGGCCGGGATGTACGCCGCGGCGATCAGCACCCTGGACGGCAGGTCGCCGCTGCTCACCCGGGAGACGGCCGCCCTGTTCGGCGGCCTGCGGACGCCCGGGCCGGACCTGGTGACCGGGGGCGACGACCACTTCGGGCTGGGCTTCGAGTACCTCGCCGGACGCCACCCGTTCCTCGGCGAGCACTGCTTCGGGCACAGCGGCGCGGCGGGCTCGCTCGGCTTCGCCGACCCGTCGAGCGGGGTGGCGTACGCCTACACGCGGCGGCGTTTCGCCTTCCCCTCGATCGTCGGAGCCTCCCCCGAGAACGGCCGTCTGGCGGAGTCCGTCCTGCGGGCGGCGACGACCGTGTGACACGGTGCGGGTAGGGCCTGGGACGGCCCGGCAGCTCCTGGCCGGGCCGAGCGGAAGGGTGAGGGGCATGGGTGACGTCTTTCTCGTCCGGCACGGTGAGACCGAGTGGTCGCGGTCCGGGCGGCACACCGGCTGGAGCGACGTTCCGCTGACCGAGCGCGGGCGCCGGGAGGCGCGGGGGCTGGTGCCGCTGATCCGGTCGCACCGGATCGGGGCGGCGTTCTGCAGCCCGTTGCAGCGGGCGCGGGAGACGGCGGAGCTGATCGGGCTCCAGGACGTGCGGATCGACGTGGACCTTCGGGAGTGGGACTACGGCGGGTACGAGGGGATCACCACCAACGAGATCCACCGCACCCGGCCCGACTGGTTCCTGTTCACGGACGGGGTGGCACCGGGCCCGCCCGAGCACCCCGGGGAGTCCCCGGAAGAGGTCGGCGAGCGCGCCGACCGCGTGCTGGCGAAGGTCGACGCGGCGCTCGCCAACACCGAGGGCTGCGTGGTGCTCGTGGCCCACGGACATCTCCTGCGGGTGCTGACGGCCCGGCGGCTCGGGCTGCCGGCGTCGAGGGGGGCGCTGTTCCAGCTGGCCACCGGCACGCTGGGCCGGCTGGGGACGGAGCACGGGCGGCCTGTGATCGCGGCGTGGAATGTCAGACCCGGGTCGTAGTCTTCGAATGGGCCGGTCAGAGCTGGTAGCGACGGTCCGGAGGAGACCTGCCGAGGGGAAGGAGCACGCCGTGACGCAACCGCCCACCGCCGCCCAGCGGCGTGTGATCGACACCGCCGATCCCGTGACCGGGCGGCTGCGGGGTACGGAGCCGCAGCTGGCCGCGCTGGTGAAGCGGGGGCTCGCGTTCCGGCATCCGCGGCCGCCGCACGACCACTTTCTGACACCGGCCGGACACCGGATACGGGAGACCGACGATGAGCAGGCGCCGGTGGAGCCTGAGGCGCCCGCCGCCACCGCAGGCGTGTTCGCCGCGCGCGTCGGCGGCGAGCAGCGGCCGCCGGAGAGCGGGCCCGCCCGTGCGCGCGAGGTGCACAGTGCCTGGCAGGGCCTGCTGGAGCTGCGCCGGATGACACATCCGGACGGGTCCATGGAGCGGCCGTGCGGCTGGGAGCGTACGCATCTGGTGCAGGCCGCCGCGCTCGCCCTGGAGGCTGCGGGCCACCGCCCGGCCGGGCCGGAGGGGGCGGACGGCTACCGGGTGCGCGCCACCCCGCAGCCGGAGGCCGTCGCCGTGTACGAACCGGCGGCCGAGGCACGGCGGGCCTGCGCGGCGACCCTGGAGCGGGCGGGCTGGCAGGCCGGCGAGTACGCGGAGCCGCGGACCGGGACGCGCTATCTGCTGGCATCGCCCCGCCGGACATGACGAGCATGCCAAGATCAGTGATCGTTGCAGCAGGCACGAGACTCCTGTACGAGAAGGGAACGCAGTGAGCGAGCCGTTTTCCGTCCCGGTGACCGTCCGCGGATACGAGACCGACGTCCAGGGCCACCTCAACCAGGCCGTGTACCTCAACTACGCGGAGCACGCCCGCTGGTCGCTGCTGCGCGCGGCGGGGATAGGCCAGGCGGAGCTGATAGGCAGAGGCGTCGGCCCGGTGGCGCTGGAGACCACCATCCGCTACCGGCGGGAGCTGCTCGCGGGCGACGAGGTCGAGGTGACGTGCGCCTTCCGCTGGGGCGAGGGCAAGACGTTCCGCATGGAGCAGACGATCCGCAAGGCGGACGGCGCGGTGGCGGCCGAGATCACCGCGGTCGGCGGCCTGATGGACCTCAAGGAGCGACGCCTGCTCCCCGAACCGCAGAAGTACTTCAAGGAACTGGCAACCGCCCCGGGCCTGTTCGGACTGTGACCGGCCCGGTCCTGCCCGGACTGTGACCGGCCGGGGCGTCTTCGGACTCCGACCCCGGCCCGGGCCTGCCCGGACTCCGACCGGCGCGGCCTGTCTTCGGACTCTGACCCGGCCGGAGCCTGCCCGGACCCCGACCGGCCCGGGGCGTCTTCGGACTCTGACCCCGGCCCGGGCGGGCCCGGACTCACCCGCCCGTGGCATGTTCGGACTCTGACCGGCCTGGGGCGTCTTCGGACTCTGACCCGGCCGGGGCCTGCTTGGACATTGACGGGCCCGTGGCACGTTCGGACTCTGACCCGGCCGGGGGCGACTTCGGACCCGGCCGGAGCCTGCCCGGACCCCGACCGGCCCGGGGTGTCTTCGGACTCTGACCGGCGGGGCCTGCCCGGACTCCGACCGGCCGGAGCCGGCGCAACTCCGCCTCGCAGCCCGCGAATCCCGCCTCGCACGCCGGCCGACGACCACCGCACCCGGCCCACGACCCCGCACCCCAACTCCCGACGCGCGAACCTCCGACGCCCCGGCCGGCGGACGTCACACGTCGGTCGGATCGGGCTGGTGTTCCTCGTCGTAAGCCGCCCGGGACTCGGCGATGTACACGCGGTTGCGCTCGGCCCAGTCGGTCAGCCGCTGCAAGGTCTCGTGCAACTCGCGTGCCACCGGCGTGAGTTCGTACTCCACCTTCGGGGGGACCGTCGGCGCTGCTGAGCCGGGCCCCCGCGCACGGCTCCTACGTCACCGACGTGCTGCCCCCGATGCTGCTGCTGGCCGCCGGATTCGCCGCAGCCATGCCCCCGCTGACCCAGCTCGCCATGTCGGGCGCGAGCGAGGAGGACGCGGGGCTGGCGTCCGGTCTCTTCAACACCACTCAGGTGGTGGGTGGTTCGCTTGGGCTCGCGGTCCTGAGCACGCTGGCGGGGAGCCGCACCGACGGGCTGCTCGGCCACGGCGCGGAGCTGATTCCGGCCACGGCGGAGGGATACCGGCTGGCGTTCCGGGTGGCGACGGCCGTGGCACTGGCGGCCCTCGCTCTGGCGGCGACCACGCTGCGGGCCCGGAAGAGCCGACGGGCCGGAGTCTCCCTTTGAATCGTTGTCACCCCTATTGACCTCCATCGGCGCGCCGTTCTACCGTTCCCGGGTTCATGGTGTTTGAAACGATTCAATACCCGCTCACCCGTGACCACTTGGGGCTGAACCATGCACGAAACCCACCCGCGCCGTGGCGGCATGACACGGCGGTCCGTGCTGACGGCCGGTCTGACGACCGGTGTCCTCGCGGCCCTCGGCCCGGCGGCGAGCGCCGCCTCCCCCGCACAGACCGCCGCCGCGGCCGGGAGCGCCCCCACGGCGAGCTGGTTCGCCGCACCGGCCAAGGCGGTCCGGCCGAAGTTCCGCTGGTGGTGGCCGGACGGCCTGGTGGAGCCCACCGAGATCGCCCGTGAGATCGACCAGATGGCCGACGCGGGCTTCGGCGGCGCCGAGATCGCGGCCGTGCACCACAGCATGACCGACACCTCCGTGCTGGACACCGCCCATCACGGGTGGGGCAGCGCCCCCTGGCGCGACGGGGTGAAGGCCGCGCTGAGACAGGCCGCGAGACGGGGGCTGACCGTCGACCTCACCCTCGGCCCGAGCTGGCCGGTGGCCGTGCCGGGTGTCACTCCGGACGACGAGGCCGCGGTCAAGGAACTCGCCTACGGCAAGGCCACGTTGACCGGCGGCGCCGCCTTCGACGGCCCGGTGCCCGCCCCTGTCCACGCCGCCGCCTCGAGCGTGACCGCGCAGAAGCTGTTCGCGGTACAGGCCGCCCGGGTCAACACCGCCTACTCCAGCGGCAAGGCCACCGGCCTGGACGCCGACAGCGTCACCGACCTGACCGACCGGGTCTCCGGCGGCAGCCTGAGCTGGACCCCGCCCGACTCGGCGACCTGGGTGGTCCTGTCGTACTGGCAGCGCGGCACCGGCCAGCAGCCCGAGGCCGGACCGCACTCCTCCCCCGCCGCCTACGTGGTCGACCACTTCAGCGCGGCCGGCACCGCCGCCGTCACCCGCTACTGGGACGCCACGATCCTCGACTCCACGCTGCGCAAGCTCCTGACGGCCGCGGGCGGTGCCTTCTTCGAGGACTCCGTGGAGCTGGAGACCAAGGGCCTGCAGTGGACGCCGGGACTGCCGGCCGCCTTCCGCGCGCACACCGGACGCGACCTGCTGCCGTATCTGCCCGCCGTGATCCTGGACAACAGCAACCAGATCTTCGCGTTCGAGGCCCGGCTCACCCAGGAGATCCGGCACGACTTCTGGGCCACCGTCTCCGGCCTGTTCAACGAGCACCACATCGGCGCGCTGAAGACGTGGGCCCACGGGCACGGCATGAAGCTGCGCTCGCAGCCGTACGGCCTGCAGACCGACGCCATCGCCTCGGCGGCCCTGCTCGACATCCCCGAGGGCGAGTCGCTCGGCTTCAAGAACCTCGACGACCACCGCTGCCTGGCCGGCGGGCGGGACATGGCGGGCAGCCGCGTGCTGTCCTGCGAGTCGGGGGCCTACGCCGGCGGCGCCTACAACACCACCTGGGACAAGTTCCTGCGCACCATGGGCGGCGCGTACGCGGCGGGCGTCAACCAGACGGTGATCCACGGCTTCTCCTACGCCACCGCGCCCGGGGTGGGCTGGCCCGGCTTCGCCGCGTTCAGCCCGTACAGCGGGGCGCCCGGGTACGGCGAGTCGTGGGGGCCCAGGCAACCCACCTGGCACCATGTGGCCGACGTCGCGGGCTACATCGGCCGGATCCAGCAGGTGCTCCAGTCGGGCACCGTCCGCGCGGACGTCGCGGTCTTCCGGCAGACCGGCTACTCCGCGACCGGCATCGGGGCGTCCTGGCTGACCTCGACCGGCGTCCCGCTCGGCTGGACCCACCAGTTCCTGAGCGGCCCGCTGCTCGACCTGCCGAGCGCCAAGGTCTCCGGCAAGCGGCTCGCCCCGGCCGGCCCGGCCTACAAGGCCCTGTTCCTGGAAGGTGACTTCTTCTACGGCTCCACGCCCACGCTGGCCGTGGACGACGCCCGCAAGCTGCTGAAGTTCGCGCGCGCCGGTCTGCCCACCGTGCTGCTCGGCGCCTTCGACCAGGCCCTCACGCCGGGCGTCCCCGACAGCGGCGAGACCGACGAACTGCGCTCGCTGACAGCCCGGTTGCTGGCACTGCCGAACGTCCGCAGGGTCACCGACAAGACCCTGGTCGGCGCGGCGTTCGCGGAACTCGGCGTGACCTCCGACGTCACCTACTCCGTGTCCTCGACGCTGCTGAACGCCCACCGGGCCACCGGCGAGGCCGACTTCTACTACCTGTGCAACGGCAAGCACGCGGAGACCGTCAAGCCCGCCGTCACCGCCATCGACCACGACGTGACGCTGCGCGCCACGGTGCGCACGGGCGCGGCCACGGTGCCGTACCTGCTGGACCCGTGGTCCGGGCGGGTCACCCGGCTCGCCCGATACACCCAGGACGGCGACGCGTTCACGTTCCGGGTGACGCTGCAGCCGGGCGAGACGATGGTGGTCGCGCTGGGTCGGCCGGGGCTGTTCGGGGACCGCGACGGGAACCGTCCGCACGCGGTCGCGACCGACGCGGACAGCGTGCTGTTCGCGGACGGTTCGCCGGCCGTGCGCGCCTTCGCGGCCGGCACCTTCACCACCACGCTGTCCACCGGGCGCAAGGTCACCACCAAGGTCACCGACGTGCCCGCGGCCGTCACACCCGCGACATGGACGCTCTCGGTCGACGACTGGCAGCCCGGTGCCGACGCGACCAGCACCACGGTGGTCCGGCACACCCTCGTCCTGGACGCCCTGCTGCCCTGGTCGCAGATCCCGGAGCTGGCCGACGTCGGCGGCATCGGCACCTACCGGACCTTGGTCACCCTGCCGAAGACCTGGTCCTCGGCGGACGGAGCGCTGCTGAAGCTCGGCAGCGTCACCGACACCTGCAGGGTCACCGTCAACGGCACCCGGCTCGACCCGGTCGACCGCGTGAACCCCGTGGTGGACCTCGGCGGCCACCTGCGCAAGGGCGACAACACGATAGAGATCGAGGTGGCCACACCGCTGTTCAACCGGCTGCGGGTCAGCAACCCTGCGGTGTTCGGCACGGCGGCCCGGCAGGCGTACGGCCTTGTCGGACCGGTGCAGTTGGTGCCGTACGTCCAGCGGAACGTGGCCTGAGCGCCGGTGGCCGTGCGGCACCCGGAAGCCCGTCCGGGTGCCGCACCGCCGCCCCGTCTCACCCCCGTGCGAACGCCGGCTCGTGGTCCTCGGCCCACTGCCGGTAGGTCCGCGCCGGCCGGCCGAGCGCCTCCTGCACATCCCCGGTGACGACGTCGTTGCCGCCCTCGTGGATGAACCGGGCGGTGACCATGAGTCCGTCGGCGTAGTTCTCGTCCAGTCCGGCGGCGAGCAGCTGCGTGCGTCGCTCCTGCGGCGACAGGTCGTGCAGTGGCACGGGACGGCCGAGTACGTCGGCCAGTACGGCGGCCTGCTCGTGGGCGCTGAGTGTCTCCGGGCCGGTCAGGGTGTACGTACGGCCCGCGTGCCGCGGGTCGAGCAGCGCGGCCGCGGCGGTCTCCGCCACGTCCCGCGGATCGACGACCCCCTGCCGTCCCGTGCCCATCATGTTGGACGCGGGCGTGCCCTCCCTGACGGCCGGGACCCAGCTCAGCGTGTTGGAGGCGAAGGCGGAGGGCCGCAGGAGCGTCCACTCCAGACCACTGGCACGCGCGGCCTCCTCGCCGTGCAGATGCCAGGTCCCGAACACGCCCAGCCGGGGGTCGCCGGTGCCGATGGCGGAGAGCTTCACGATCCGCCGCACCCCCGCGGCCTTCGCCGCCGCGGCCAGGCCGCGGTCGTGTTCGGCGTCGTCCGGGCCGAAGACCCCGACCAGGAAGGCGGCCTCCGCGCCTGCCATCGCCGCCTCGACGGACGCCCGGTCGCGATGGTGTCCCACGGCGGTCTCCGCCCCGGCCGGCACCCGGGCCTTCGCCGGGTCCCGGCTCAGGGCCCGCACCTTCTCGCCGCGCGCCGCGAGCTGTCGTACGACTTCACTTCCGATGGTGCCCGTGGCACCCATGACGAGGATCATGTCCACCACGGTGGGCCGCCCACGGCCCGGATCTCTTGGAAATTCCGGCACGGTTCGGCGGCCCGGGCGGCCGTGCGGCGCGCTTACGGTGGAGGGGTGACGAACGCCGTGTTCCGAGAGGTCCTGCCCACGCCGGAGGTGCTGCGCCCATGGGTGGCCGGCGTCGGGTCCGTGTCGGTCGGGGACGGGCCGACGGAGCCGTTCGTGCATCTGCCGGAGCCAACGACGAGAGTCGTGGTCCGCTCCGGGGAGCACGGTGGCCGCGGCGCCCTGGTCGTCGGCCCGCGCGCCCGGGCCTCGTACCACTGGGGCAAGCGCCGGGTGTCCTGCGTGGAGCTGCGGCTCGCGCCCGGCACCGTGCGCCCGCTGCTCGGCGTCCCGGCCGTCGACCTCGTCGGGCGCGCCGTGCCGCTGGGAGACCTGCCGGTTCCGGCGCTCCGCCAACTGGCCGACGAGCTGCGGAGGTTGACGCCCGAGGAGGCCCTGGCCCATCTCTCGGACGTGCTCCCGGAGCGGCTCGCGGCCGCCGCGGACCGGGCCCGCGTCGAGCTGGTGCGCGCCGGTGTCGAGGCGATGTCCGTACGGAGCGGTCAGGTCCCCGGTTCGGTGGGCGACGTGGCGCGCGATCTCGCCGTCAGCGAGCGGCAGTTGCGCAACCTGTTCGCCGAGGGTGTCGGCCTCTCGCCCAAGCACTACGCCCGGATCAACCGTGTGCGCACCGTCCTGGACCACGCGGCCACCCGCTCCTGGGCCGAACTCGCCGCCGCCACCGGCTACTACGACCAGTCCCACATGACGTCCGACTTCCGCACCCTCATGGGCGTGCCGCCCCGCTCGTACTTCACCGGCCGGTTCCCGCAGGCCACGCCCTGCCGGTCGATCCGCCGGGCCTGAATGCGGATGCGGGCGCTGTACACGACGCAGGCGGGGCTGCCGCCGAGTTGCTCGCCAACCTCATGAACCGGCCGGGCCCGGACGGGTCGGCACCGGAACCTGGTTGAAGCCGTAGTACAGCGCGATCAGCCCGTGGGCGGCCAGGGTGAGCGGGGCCGAGACGAAGGCCAGGGCGACCGTGAGCGGGTAGGCGAGGGTGCCGAGGGCGAAGCGGGCGCGGGTCGCGCGGGCCGCGGGGATGTCGACGCGGGAGTCGAAGAGGTGGCCGGTGCGGGTGAGGTGCCACCACAGGGCCTGGAAGGTGAGGGCCATCGCCACCATGACCAGGCTGTAGACCGCGGCCGCGACGTGCGAGGTGGCGTCCTCGCGCAGATACTCGGCGAGCATCGCCGTCGGCCACGGCACCGCGGCCACCACCATCAGGACCAGCAGGTTCAGGAACATCAGGAGGCGGTCGACATGGGCGACGTAGCTGAACACCTGGTGGTGGTTGATCCACATGATGCCGATGACCAGGAAGCTGACCACATAGGCGGCGTAGGAGGGCCATTGGGCGCCGAGCGCGTGCCACAGGCTGCCGTGCTCGCCGACCTTCGGGACCTTGATCTCCAGGATGAGCAGGGTGATGGCGATGGCGAACACACCGTCGCTGAAGGCCTCGACGCGGCCGGACTCGTTCATGGGAGACAGACTGCCCCATCTCCGGTGCGGGGCACGGCGATTATCGTGCCCCGCGGCCGGCAGGTCAGTGCACGACGGCGATCTGCTCGCCGGCCTCCATGGGATGGGTGACATCCTCCTCGTCCCGGCCCTTGCCGAGGTGGTTGAAGACCAGGTTCAGCACCACCGCCGCCACGCAGCCCGTGGAGATGCCCGAGTCCAGCACGATCCGCGCGGTCTCCGGGAAGGCGTGGTAGAACTCCGGCGCGGTGATCGGGATGATGCCGACGGCGAGCGATACGGCGACGATCAGGATGTTGTTGTCCTTCTCCAGGCCCGCCTTGACCAGGGTCTGGATGCCGCTGGCCGCGACCGAGCCGAACAGCACCACGCCCGCGCCGCCGAGCACCGGGCGCGGTACGACGGCGATGAGCGAGGCGGCCATCGGGCACAGGCCCATCAGGACCAGGAAGCCGCCGCCGGTGGCGACGACGTACCGGCTGCGGATCTTCGTCATGGCGACCAGGCCGATGTTCTGGGCGAAGGCGCTGCACATGAAGCCGTTGAAGAAGGGGCTGAGGGCCGAGCCGAGGGTGTCGGCGCGCAGCCCGGCCGCGATCGTCCTCTCGTCCGCCGGCCGCTCCACGATCTCGCCCAACGCCAGCATGTCCGCGGTCGATTCGGTCATCGAGACCACCATCACCACGCACAGCGAGAGGATCGCGGCGAACTGGAACTGGGGCGTCCCGAAGTGGAACGGGGTCGGGAAGCCGACCACGTCCGCGTCCGCCACCGGACCGAAGTCCGTGACGCCGAAGGGGATCGCGATCAGCGTGCCGGCGACCATGCCGAGCAGGACCGCGATCTGTTTGACGAAGCCGCGGGTGAAGCGGCGAAGGAGCAGCACGATCACGAGAGTGGTGGCGGCCAGGCCCAGGTAGGTCGCCGAACCGTAGTCGTGCGCGGCGGGGTCGGGTCCCTGCGCCCAGCCGAAGGCCACCGGCAGCAGGGACACGCCTATGAGCGTGATGACCGTGCCGGTGACGACCGGCGGGAAGAAGCGGACCGCCTTGCTGAAGAAGGGGGCGGCCAGGAAGCCCAGCAGACCCGCGACCATCACCGCGCCGAAGATGATGGGCAGCGCGTCCGACTTGTCCTTGGTGGAGGCCACGACCGCCGTCATGGGGGCGACACCGGCGAAGGTGACGCCGTTGACGAAGGGCAGTCGTGCGCCGATCTTCCAGATGCCGAGGGTCTGCAGGAAGGTGGCGAGGCCGGCGGTGAAGAGACAGGCGCCGGTGAGGAAGGTGAGATCGGTGGCGGAGAGGCCGATGGCCGCGCCGACGATCAGAGGCGGGGCGACGACCCCCGCGTACATGGCGGCCACGTGCTGCAGGCCGGTCGTCGCCATCTTGGGTGCGGGCAGGCGTTCGTCAACGGGATGGGCGGCCACGGCGGCTCCTCCGGTCGGTTACACGTCGGCTCTGACGTGGGTGTCAGGGAGGTGGGGCGCGGTCGTGCGGGACCGGGACGGAGACCGTTCCGGGGCACACGCGTCCACGCGCGCCCCGGAGACGGCCGCCATGGAACCAGTGGTCCACGGCTACCGGTCGAGGGCCGTCCCCCCCGACCGGAGATCTTCAACTGTTCAGGCCTGCGCGGTGATCCGCGCGAGCCGCTGTGCCTCGTCCCGCGTGGAGCGGGCGATGGCGTCCTCGTCCACGTGCAGCAGGCGGCCCTCCTCGACCACCTGGCGCCCGTTCACGAACGAGGCGGTGACCGGGGCCGCCGCGCCGAAGACCAGCGCGGTCACCGGGTCGGCGATGGAGGCGTGGGCGAGGGTGTCCAGCTTCCACAGCACCAGGTCGGCGAGCTTGCCCGGCTCCAGGGAACCGATCTCTGCGGCGCGGCCGAGGACCTGCGCCCCGCCGTAGGTGCCGAGGCGCAGCGCCTGGCGGGCGTTGAGCGCTGCTTCCCGGTGCGCGCCGAGGCGGTTGATCAGCAGGGCGTTGCGCAGTTCGGTGTGCAGCTCGCCGGACTCGTTGGACGCCGTGCCGTCGACGCCGAGGCCGACCGGGACGCCGGCCGCCAGCATGTCGGGGACGCGAGCGATGCCGGCCGCGAGGCGGGCGTTGGAGGACGGGCAGTGCGCGACACCGGTCTTCGTACGGCCGAAGGCGGCGATGTCGGAGTCGTTCATGTGGACGCAGTGCGCCATCCACACGTCCTCGCCGAGCCAGCCGGTGGACTCGAAGTAGTCGGTCGGGCCCATGCCGAACAGTTCCTTGCAGAACTGCTCCTCCTCGACCGTCTCCGAGCCGTGGGTGTGCAGGCGCACCCCGAGGCGGCGAGCCAACTCGGCGCCCTCACGCAAGAGTTCGGTGGAGACGGAGAAGGGCGAGCAGGGCGCCACGGCCACCTGGGTCATCGCGTCGAACGAGGCGTCGTGGTGCTCCTTGACGGTCTGCTCGGTCGCGGCGAGGGCGCCTTCCAGGGTCTCGACGGCGAAGTCCGGGGGCAGGCCGCCGTCCTTCTCGCTGCGGTCCATCGAGCCGCGGGCGAGGGTGAAGCGGACGCCCATCTCACGGGCGGCGCGGATGATCGCGCCGGACAGGTCGCCGGAGCCCTTGGGATAGACGTAGTGGTGGTCCATGGCGGTGGTCACGCCGCCGCGGGCCATCATCCCCAGGGAGCCCTGGGCTGCCGCGTAGACCATCGGCTCGTCGATGCGCGCCCAGGTCGGGTACAGCGCGACGAGCCAGTTGAAGAGGTTGTGGTCGGTGGCCAGACCCCGGGTGATCCACTGGTAGAAGTGGTGGTGGGTGTTGACCAGACCGGGGCTCACCAGGTGGCCGGAGGCGTCGATGCGGCGTACGACGTTCTCCAGGCCCTCGGGGGCCCTGCCCGCGCCGAGCGCCTCGATGCGGTTGCCGGCGATGACGACGTGTCCGTGTCCGTACTCGGTGTCGTGTGCGTCGACCGTCGCGATCGAACAGTTCTCGATGACGATGCGCTGGGCTGCTGCCATGATGCGTCCTTTTCACTCAATGGACTTGTGCGGAGGGCACGGCAGGACCCTAGAAGTTTTGAGTGCCGTGACCGGGGATGCGGGGAGGCGGGTTCCCCGGTCACGGGTGCCGAAAGAGGGATCCCTCGGGGGGAGATCAGAGGTTGGTGAGGTCCACCGGGATCTTCGGCTCGCAGCCGTCCCGCAGGATCGTCGCCTCGATCAGGCCGTAGGGACGGTCGGCGGCGAAGTACACAGCACCGTCTTCGGTGGCGTTCTTCAGCCCGAAGGGCTCCAGGTCGACGAGGAAGTGGTGCTTGTTCGGCAGCGAGAAGCGGACCTCGTCGATCTCGCTGCGGTTGTTGATGATCCGCGAACCCATCTGGTACAGCGTCTGCTGCAGCGAGAGCGAGTACGTCTCGGCGAAGGCCTGGAGCATGTGCTTCTTCGTCTGCTCGTAGGACTTCTCCCAGTTGGGCATCTTCTGCTCGTCGTCGGTCCAGTTGAACCGCCAGCGGGCGGAGACCGACGTCGCCAGGATGCGGTCGTAGGCCTCCTGGAGCGTCGTGTACTTGTCCTTGACGTAGCCCCAGAACTCGGAGTTGGTCGAGTTCATCACCGTCAGGTCCTTGAGGCCGGAGACGACCTCCCAGTTCCGGCCGTCGTAGGTGATCTGGGTGAGGCGCGTCTCCCGGCCCTGCTTCACGAACGAGTGCTTGACCTCGTCGGCGCCGATGAACCGGGAGTTGGCGTCGGAGGCCTCGATCCGCTCCCAGGTGTACTCCTCGATGCGGATCCGGGCCTGCTGGATCGGCTCCTGGCTGGTGACGAAGTGCCGGGCCAGGTGGATGCCGAACTGCTCGGCCGACTCGATGCCGTGCTCCTTGGCGAAGGCGAACACCGTGTTCTTGGTGGTGTCGGTCGGCAGCACGTTGGCGTTGGAGCCTGAGTAGTGGACCTCGTCCATGTCGCCGGAGAGGGCGACGGAGACGTTGAGGTCCTTGATGTGGTGGGTGGCGCCGTCCCGCGTGATCTTTACGACTCGGTTCTCGGCCTTGCCGTACTGGTTCTGTCCCAGGATCGTGGGCATGTCTGCTAGCTCCCTCGGTAAACGGAGTAGCCGAACGGGTTGAGCAGCAGCGGTACGTGGTAATGCTCCCCGGGCTTCACGGCGAAGGTGATCGCCACCTCGGGGAAGAACACGGCACCGCTGTCCCGATTCGCGGGGGCGTCCTGCTGCGCATCGGCTTGCTTCTTCTCGAAATACGCTTCGACCGCGAAGTCGAGGCGTACGTGTGTGGTTCCCGCCGGCAGCGCCGGCAGGTCCTTGCACCGGCCGTCCGCGTCGGTCGCGGAGCCGCCGAGCGCCTGCCAGTCCGCCTCGCGCCCGGACCGGGCGGTCAGCTGGACGGCGACGCCCTCGGCGGGGCGGCCGACGCTGGTGTCCAGGATGTGCGTGGACACGGAAGCGGTGGTGCTGGTGCTCATGGGTCAGGCTTCCTCTTCGACGAGTCGGGCCAGTCGGATGCGGTTGATCTTGCCCAGCTCGACGCGGACGATCTCCCGCTCCTGCTCCGGGGAGTTGCCGATCCGCTCCTTGACGGCGTCGCGCATCTGCTCGCCGGTCCGGCCGGTGGCGCAGATGAGGAAGACGTGGCCGAACTTCTCCTGGTAGGCCAGGTTCAGTTCGAGCATCTCCGTCCTGAGCTCGTCGGAGACGCCGGCCATGCCGCGCTGCTCCCGGGCCGAGGTGGGATCCCCCGGCTTGGGGCGGCCGATCGGCGGGTGCCCGGCCATCGCCTCGGCGAGGTCCGCGGCCGTCAGCTCGGCCATGGCGGCGTCACTGGCGGTGAAGAGCTCCTCGGCGGTGGCGTACGGACGGGCGGCGGTCAGCCGCCGCGCCCAGGCGGTGGAGGCGCACGCCTCGTGGAGAACGGCGAGGGCCGCGTGCTCCTCCAGTGCGTTGAACCGGGGCAGGCCCGGGGGCGTGGAAGTCGAAGTCACGGGAGCCTCCGTGGCCGCGTAGGGCCTTCGTGCTGAACGGGCGTGCCGATAGCTAACGCCCTCGGCAACGAGCCGTCAACACTTTGTTGAAAATTCGCGGCGGCGAAACCCGGGCGGCTGCATCAGGCGCCTTTGTCCCGGTTCAGGTAGTTGTACACCGTGAAGCGGCTCACGCCGAGGGCGCCCGCGACGGTCTCCACGCCGTGCCGTACGGAGAAGGCGCCGCGCGCCTCGAGTATCCGCACGACCTCCTGCTTGGCCTTGCGGTCCAGGTCGGCCAGCGGCACGCCCTGCTTGCGCTCCATCGCCGCCAGGATGTGGTCCAGGGAGTCCGCGAGCTGGGGCAGCCGCACGGCGACCGCGTCGACGCCCTGCCAGGAGAGCACGACGTCGTCGGGGCCGGCCTCGTCGGGCGGGAGCAGCTCGCCGCCCATGGCGTCGACCAGCGGCTTCACGGCCGTGATGAACGGTTCGTCCCCGGTGCCGCTCACTCGGCGCCCTCCCCGGCCGCGTCGACCACGTTGACCTGCAGCGAGATCCGGGTGGCACCGGCCTTCAGCGTCCTGCGCAGCAGCGCGTCCACGGCGGTGAGCACGGCGTCCGCGCCCCCCTCCGCCGTGTTGCCGAACGGGCCGACGTCCACCGCGTCCAGCTCGGCCGCCTCGATCACCTCACGGGCGGCCACCGCGTGCGCGGGCGCCTCGTCGAGGTCGAACGGCTCGGTCGTGAACTCCACTCTCAATCGCACGCGCACAACCTAACGCCATGGCGGTCCCCGTAGGTCTCCGGTTTTGCGCGGGTGCTCTTGACAGGCCTCCCCGGTCACAGGCAGTCTTCCATTAAGCAGAAACGAACTTCCGTAATACGGAATCACTACACGGAAGGGAGCGCCTAACCACATGCCCGGTTTTGAGTTGAACACAGCCGCAGAGCAGCGCTTCAACGTCAACCTGTCGATCCTCTTCACGGAACTCCCGCTCCTGGAGCGCCCCGCGGCCGCCGCCGCGGCGGGCTTCACCGCGGTCGAGCTGTGGTGGCCCTGGGTCGACGCCCCCACCCCCGAGCAGTCCGAGCTCGACGCCCTGAAGACGGCGATCGAGGACGCGGGCGTCCAGCTCACGGGCCTGAACTTCTACGCCGGGCAGCTGCCCGGCCCCGACCGGGGCGCGCTGTCGATCCCGGGCGAGGAGTCGGAGAGGTTCCGCGCCAACATCGACGTGGCGGCGAACTTCGCCAGGTCGCTGGGCTGCAAGGCGCTCAACGCGCTGTACGGCAACCGCGTCGGCGGCGTCGACCCGGCCGAGCAGGACGCGCTGGCCCTGGAGAACCTGGTCCTCGCGGCCCGCGCGGCCGACCGGATCGGCGCGATCCTGCTGATCGAGACGCTCAACCAGCCGGAGTCGCCGCTGTACCCGCTGGTCAGCGCCCCGGCCGGGATCGGCGTCGTCGACAAGGTGAACGACGCGACGGGCCTCGGCAACGCACGCTTCCTCATGGACCTCTACCACCTGTCCATGAACGGCGAGGACCTGCCCTCGGTGATCGAGCGGTACGCGGCGAAGACGGGCCACGTGCAGATCGCCGACAACCCGGGGCGTGGCGCACCCGGCACGGGATCGCTGCCGCTGGAGGAGCTTCTCGACCAGCTCACGAAGGCGGGTTACGAGGGCTGGGTCGGCCTGGAGTACAAGCCGGGCGACCGTCCGAGCGCCGAGGCCTTCGACTGGCTGCCCCGCGAAGCGCGCGCCGCCCGCTGAACTTCCTTACCGAAAGGCACATTTCATGAGCACGCTCCCCAAGGTTGCCTGGATAGGCCTCGGCATCATGGGCTCCCCCATGTCCGAGAACCTGATCAAGGCGGGTTACGACGTCACCGGCTTCACGCTGGAGCAGGACAAGCTGGACCGGCTGGCCGCGGCCGGCGGCACCGTCGCCGGCTCGATCGCCGAGGCGGTCCAGGACGCCGACGTGATCATCACGATGGTGCCGGCCTCCCCGCAGGTCGAGGCGATCTCCTACGGCCCCGACGGCATCCTGGAGAACGCGAGGTCCGGCGCGCTGCTGATCGACATGTCGTCGATCACCCCGCAGACCTCCGTCGACCTGGCGAAGGCCGCCCGGGCCAAGGGCGTTCGCGTGCTGGACGCGCCCGTGTCCGGCGGTGAGGCCGGTGCGATCGAGGCCGTGCTGTCCATCATGGTCGGCGGCGAGCAGGCCGACTTCGAGACCGCGAAGCCGCTCCTCGAGGCGCTCGGCAAGACCATCGTGCTGTGCGGCCCGCACGGCTCGGGTCAGACCGTGAAGGCCGCCAACCAGCTGATCGTCGCCGTGAACATCCAGGCGTGCGCCGAGGCCGTGGTCTTCCTGGAGAAGTCGGGCGTGGACCTGAAGGCCGCGCTGGACGTCCTGAACGGCGGCCTCGCGGGCTCGACCGTGCTGACGCGGAAGAAGGACAACTTCCTGAACCGCGACTTCAAGCCGGGCTTCCGTATCGACCTGCACCACAAGGACATGGGCATCGTCACGGACGCCGCCCGCAACGTGGGCGCCTCGCTGCCCGTCGGCGCCGTGGTGGCCCAGCTGGTCGCCAGCCTGCGCGCCCAGGGCGACGGCGGCCTGGACCACTCGGCCCTGCTGCGGGCCGTGGAGCGCCTCTCCGGCGCCCAGCTCTGACGCAGCCACGGACTTCCGGGCGGCGCCGCCGCTGACATCTGTCCTGTCGCGCCCAGGCGTCGGCGCCGCCCGGAATCAACTTCAACAAACTGTTGACGCTCAGTTTGCCCCACTTCTAAGCTCCACCAAGCGGAAGAAGTTTTCCGCTGCCACCCGCACGGAAGTGCTGACGCACGGAAGGTCCACGATGTCGAAGCGCGTGCCCACGACGCGAACTCTCACCACGGAGTCCGGTGCCCCGGTCGCCGACAACCAGAATTCCGCCTCCGCCGGCATCGGCGGCCCGCTCCTGCTCCAGGACCAGCACCTCCTGGAGAAGCTGGCGCGCTTCAACCGCGAGCGCATTCCGGAGCGCGTGGTGCACGCCCGCGGCTCGGGCGCCTACGGCTACTTCGAGGTGACCGACGACGTCACCGGCTTCACGCACGCCGACTTCCTGAGCAGCGTAGGCAGGCGCACCGAGGTGTTCCTGCGCTTCTCGACCGTGGCCGACTCGCTCGGCGGCGCGGACGCCGTCCGCGACCCGCGCGGCTTCGCGGTCAAGTTCTATACCGAAGAGGGCAATTACGACCTCGTCGGGAACAACACCCCGGTGTTCTTCATCAAGGACCCGATCAAGTTCCCGGACTTCATCCACTCCCAGAAGCGGGACCCCTTCACAGGCCGCCAGGAGGCGGACAACGTCTGGGACTTCTGGGCGCACTCCCCCGAGGCCACGCACCAGGTGACCTGGCTGATGGGCGACCGCGGCATCCCGGCGTCGTACCGCCACATGAACGGCTACGGCTCGCACACCTACCAGTGGACGAACGCCGAGGGCGAGGCCTTCTTCGTCAAGTACCACTTCAAGACCAACCAGGGCGTGCGCTGCCTGTCCGCCGAGCAGGCGGCCGAGCTCGCCGGCAAGGACCCGGCCTCGCACCAGACGGACCTGCTGCAGGCCATCGAGCGGGGCGTGAACCCCTCCTGGACGCTGTACGTGCAGCTGATGCCGGCGGCCGAGGCGGCGGACTACCGCTTCAACCCGTTCGACGTGACCAAGGTGTGGCCGCACAAGGACTACCCGCTCCAGCGCGTCGGCCGTCTCGTCCTCGACCGCAACCCGGACAACGTCTTCGCCGAGGTCGAGCAGGCCGCCTTCTCCCCGAACAACTTCGTTCCCGGCATCGGTCCTTCGCCGGACAAGATGCTCCAGGGCCGGCTGTTCGCCTACGCGGACGCCCACCGCTACCGCCTGGGCGTCAACCACACGCTGCTGGCCGTCAACGCCCCGAAGGCGACCGTCGCCAGCAACTACGGCCGGGACGGCCTCATGGCGGTCAACTCCCAGGGCCGGTACGCCAAGAACTACGAGCCGAACTCCTACGACGGCCCGGCCGAGACCGGCCGCCCGCTGTCGGCCCCGCTGGCCGTGACCGGACACACGGGCACCCACGAGGCGCCCCTGCACACCAAGGACGACGACTTCGTCCAGGCGGGCGACCTGTACCGCCTGATGTCGGCCGAGGAGAGGTCCCGGCTGATCGCCAACATCGCCGGCGGCCTCTCGCAGGTCACCCGCGACGACGTCATCGAGAAGAACCTGGCCCACTTCCACGCCGCCGACCCGGAGTACGGCAAGCGCGTGGAGGAGGCGGTCCGCGCCCTGCGCGAGGACTGACACAGACGGCCCGCGCACGACCGTACGGCCCGGATGAGGGGTGACCGGCCGGACGTGCGCGGGCGAGGCAAGGACCGCGGCGGTATGCGAGCCAGTGCGGTGGTGAAGGTCCCCGGCCCTCCTTCTTCGACCTGAGGGAAGGAGCGCCGCGGTTCTGTCGCATCCGCCGCGGTCCCAGCCGTTGCCCGCAGTGCCCCAGGACTCCGTCCGGCGGCGCGAACGTACTGTCGCGCCCAGCCTCGCACCGCCGGACGGCCACAACCGAATACCTCACCGGCCGAGGGGGGGGGGGGGGGGGGGGGGGGGGGCGCCGCGGCCCCGGGGGGGTGGGCGGCGGGGGGTGCGGGGGGGGGACAGCGGTGCCACAGGGCTGAAGCAACACACCACACCAAAACCC